>CAYSGG010000015.1:0-12134 GCA_964430775.1 uncultured Clavibacter sp.
AACCTAGACAAGCTGAACCAGAATCAGCTGGGCTGCCAATTACCCCATACCCCATCAATTGTTAAGCGGAGGAAAGAATACCTTGAAAATCTTGCCTTATTGAACGGCGGCCTGAAGTCGAGCGATGGAGCGCTCCTTACCCAGCAACTCCATTGATTCAAAGAGTGGTGGCGATATGTGACTGCCGGTGACTGCGATACGGACTGGGCCAAATGCAACTCGCGGCTTGAGCCCCATAGATTCAAGCAAAGCGGTGCGAAGCGCAGCTTCGATCGCGTCATGCGTCCATTGCTCGAGGTCGACAAGCACTTCGTAAGACTTCTTAATTACATCTTGAGCTGGCTCTTCAGCGATTTTCGCTGCAGATTCAGGATCGAATGAAACTTTATCAACGAATAGAAACTTCAGCATCGCCGTAACTTCATTCAGGCGAGCAATGCGCTCTTGAATAATAGGTAGCGCCGAACGTACGACGGCGATCTCATCATCGTTTCCAGTTATCACTCCATCTTTCAACAAGAATGGAAGTGCACGTGTTAAGAAGTCATCAATCGTCAGAGCGCGGATCTTGTCACCATTAATCGCTTCTAACTTCTTCATATCAAAACGAGCCGGTGAACTATTGACTCGCTCGACTGTGAAGAGTTGTACCAGTTCTTCCATGGTGATGTTCTCTCGATCATCTCCGGGAGACCAGCCTAAGAGGGCTAAGTAATTACAGATAGCCTCTGGCAAAAATCCTTGTTCCCGATACCAAGCAATCGATACTTCACCATTGCGCTTGGATAATTTGGCATTGTCCTGGCCCATGACGAATGGAAGATGAGCAAAGAATGGGAAATCCTCTTCTTTGACACCCATTGCTTGATAAACACGAATCTGACGTGGAGTTGAAGAGAGCAGATCCTCGCCTCTCAAGATGTGAGTAACTTTCATCAAAACATCATCAACTGCTACAGCCAAGGTATAGAGCGGTGATCCATCTGCACGCATGAGGACAAAGTCAGGCACAAACTTGTGATCGAAAGTTACTTCTCCACGGATCAAGTCGGTGAATCGAGTCTCTCCCTCAGGCATACGCATACGGATAACAGGCTTACGCCCTTCAGCTTGGTAGCGCGCTTCTTCATCCGAGCTGAGGTCACGACATTGTCCGTCATAACCAGGAGCTTGATTAAGCTCGCGTTGTTTCTCACGTCGCGCCTCAAGTTCCTCCGTTGAGCAATAACAGTTATAGGCATCGCCGCTAGCTAAGAATTTCTGCGCCCATTCGTTGTAAATTTCCAGACGCTGAGATTGTAGATATGGACCGTATGGCCCGCCTACTTCTGGACCCTCATCCCAATTCAGACCTAGCCACTTCAGAGTTTCTGCTGCGCGCGCAATATATTCATCTGTGACACGCTCGCGGTCTGTATCTTCAATTCGGAAGATTAACTTTCCGCCGGTATGGCGCGCATAAGCCCAATCAAAGAGCGCGGTGCGAATGTTGCCGACGTGAAGATCACCGGTAGGTGATGGAGCAAAGCGAGTCCTGACCTCTTTAGCTACATTATTAGCCACGTTGCGACACCTTGTTTCGTAATGAACCTAATCCGTCGATAGAGACTACTACCTCACCACCAGGATTCATCGCTCCGATGCCAGATGGCGTTCCAGTAAGAATCACATCTCCAGGTAAGAGGGTCATAACTTTGGTAACAAATTCGATGATAAACGGAACGTCAAAGACCATATCTGATAGCGGTGCAGATTGTTTAAGTTCGCCATCCACATGCGCAGTAATCATCTGGTTTCCGGGACGGAAATCAGTATCAATCCAAGGTCCAAGTGGGCAGAAGGTGTCAAAACTCTTCGCTCGAGTCCATTGGCCATCTTTTTTCTGGAGATCTCGCGCGGTGACGTCATTGGCTAAGGTATAGCCAAAGATCACATCATTGACTTTCTCTCGAGGCACTTCTTTACAAATCTTTGAGATGACTACAGCAAGTTCTGCTTCATGATCAATTCGCTCGCTGGTATTCGGCCACTGAATAATTTCATTAGGACCGATGACTGATGTGTTTGGCTTGATGAAGATAATTGGCTCGGATGGAACTTCGCCGCCCATTTCGGCAGCGTGATCTGCGTAGTTCTTTCCGACACATACAACTTTGCTCCGCGGAAGCACTGGAGCTAAGAGTCGAATCTCCTCAAGTGCAAAGGTCTCTTCTTGCTTGAAAATACCGGCATAAAGCGGGTCACTAGCGATCGCACGAACCGTATTTTCGTCCTCCATGACACCAAAGTGCGGGTCAGTTCCGATACTTGAACCAGCTGGAGGAACAAATCTAACGATGCGCATGAGGTAACCCTAGACCTCTTCTACTTTTGTCTCTGTGGCTACTCGCTCGAGTAAGAAGGTTGCGATGCGATGACGACGACCGACGGGACGCTCAGCTGTTATCTGCCAACCATGAAGGTTGATGGTGCTGCCAGGAATCGGCACGCGACCCAACACTTTTGCCATATACCCACCGACGGTATCAACATCTTCTAGTTCTTCTTCGCTCAAATCTAATTTGAGGTTATCTGCTAGATCCTCAAGGTGAAGTCGCGCTGAAACTCGAGCCTGGCTATCGGTTATCCACTCGATTTCATCGACATCATCATCGTATTCATCTGCAATCTCACCAACAATTTCTTCCAAAATATCTTCGATAGTAATCAAACCTGCGGTTCCGCCATATTCATCAACCACGATTGCTAAATGAATCTGGTCGCGTTGCATCTCCTTCAAGAGTTCGGAGGCAGTCTTTGTCTCTGGAATGAATGCTGCCTTACGCAAGTGATCTTTGACGACTTCGGTTAGCTCTGATTCACGGTACTCATGGGTGCGCTTGGCAAGATCTTTGACGTAAGCAATTCCCAGAATGGTGTCGAGATTCTCGCCGATAACTGGGATGCGCGTAAAGCCTGAACGCAAAGCTAGCGAAAGTCCTTGTCTTAAGTTTTTACTACCTTCAATCCAGACCATTTCAGTGCGCGGGACCATGAGTTCTCGAACCAAAGTGTCACCAAGTTCGAATACAGAATGAATCATTTCGTGCTCTGATTCTTCAACTAATCCACGCTCGTGAGCCTGATCAACCAGATCTCGTAGCTCTGCTTCGTTGGCAAAAGGCCCAGTTTTGAAACCCTTACCCGGCGTAATTGCATTTCCGATTGCAATAAGTAGCGCCGTCAATGGCCCCAGTACTTTGGACATCACAACGGCAACAACGCAGGCTGGAACAATCCAGCGTCCGGCATTCTGCTTAGCCAATGTTCGCGGGCCAACGCCGACGACTACATAGGAAAGTACCAACATAATTCCAACGGCTGCGAACATTCCTGAAAGCACTGAATCGAAGAGATCGACAAAAGATTCAGCCACAATCACCGTGGCTGTGAGTTCACACGCTTTACGCACGAAGAGAATGACATTGAGATAACGAGCCGGTTCCTTGATGACGCGTTGGACCCAGGCTGCCGCTCGTGAAGACTTGACTTCTAACTCTTCAACAAATACTCGCGATATGGAATTAATCGCCGATTCGGATCCGGCGAGGAAGCCCGCAAACAGCAGAAGTGACAGAACAGAGAGGACTGCGGAGAGACTCATCGACTCACTTTCCAATCGCGAAGGTAGCGTTCTTGAATTCCGAACATAATCTCTTTCTCGTCCTCATCTCGATGGTCATAGCCCAGCAAGTGCAGCACTCCATGCACAGTCAGCAATTCCAATTCATCTTGTAAAGGATGCCCTGCTTCTTCTGCTTGTCTGGCAGCAAAGGCTGGACAGAGGATGATATCGCCTAGCATTCCTGGCCCCATCGGAGCTGAGTTTGGCTTGATCTCGTCCATAGGAAATGAAAGGACATCGGTAGCGCCTGGTTCATCCATCCACCGAACATGCAGAGCGCTCATCTCGTCTTCATCAACTAAAGAAATGCTGACTTCGCAATCCCGATGCAGGCCCATTGAAACCATAGCGAATTCTGCAACGGAGGCAAGGCGCGCTTCATCACACGTATGGGTGGTGAGATTAGTAATTTCTATATTCATTTCGCACTCCTCTTCAACGAGTAAAGAGAGTCAGCGATCACTCCTTAAAGAACGAGGTTTGATGACACGACGGGCTGTGCGATTTCCTTCTGCAGAACTATCAAATCGTCCATAAGCATCAACGATCTCACTGACCAATCGATGGCGAACGACATCTTCAGATGTGAGATCCATAAATGAAATATCTGGGACCCCATCCAGAATCTCGCGCACGATTCCTAGACCTGATTCTTGATGAGTGGGTAGGTCTATCTGGGTGATGTCACCGGTTACGACCATCTTTGATCCAAAGCCAAGGCGAGTGAGAAACATCTTCATCTGTTCAGGTGACGTGTTCTGGGCTTCATCAAGGATGATGAAGGAATCATTCAGCGTGCGACCTCGCATGTACGCCAAGGGTGCAACTTCGATGGTGCCAGATGACATCAAGCGTGGAATAGCTTCTGGATCGAGCATGTCGTGGAGAGCATCGAATAATGGGCGCAGATACGGATCAATCTTCTCGTGAAGAGTTCCGGGTAGAAATCCGAGGCGCTCTCCTGCTTCAACTGCTGGCCTGGTAAGAATGATGCGATTGACCTGTTTTGATTGCAGCGCTTGAACAGCTTTTGCCATCGCAAGATAAGTTTTACCAGTACCTGCTGGACCAATTCCAAATGTAACGGTGTGCTTGTCAATCGCATCGACATAGCGTTTTTGATTTGAAGTCTTTGGGCGAATGGTCTTTCCACGATTGCTCAGAATATTGAGTGTCAAAACCTCTGCTGGCGATTCATTTCCATCGCCTTGAATCATTGCGATTGATCGGCGCACGGCATCATCGCTCAGAGGCTGGCCAGCGCGCACAACCATCAGGAAATTCTGCATCAACTTCTTTACTCGCTCAGTACCCTCGGCGCTGCCACGAAGAATTACCTCGTTGCCACGAACTGTGATTGCAACATCGTGGAATGCGCTCTCGAGCGCTCGAATATAGGAATCATTCGGCCCAGTCAGGGCAACGCTCGGAATATCTGCAGGAAGAGTAAGAACTATTCGATCCATTAGCGGCATTCTATCCAGGGGGCCACTGCAACGCTCGTCCGCCTAGGAGGTGGAGATGAGCGTGAAAAACCGTCTGACCTGCATCTGCCCCGGTGTTAAACACAGTTCGATACCCGGTGAGCGCGTTCTTGCTAGCTATCTGATCTGCCACATCGAATAGCTCGCTGAGTGATACTGGATCAGATTTGGAGAGCTCTGCAACATTCTCATAATGAGACTTTGGAATAACTAAAACGTGAGTTGGCGATTGAGGATTTATATCGTTGAAAGCGAGAACTCTCTCCGTCTCCATCACTGTCGAGGCAGGAATCTCCCCCGCCACGATTGCGCAGAATAAGCAATTCATGGCGTATCTCTACCAGATTCCCAAGGAAGTCTGCACCGCAGCAAGCGCAGCAGCTCCGGCGTGTGCCGAACGAAAGATTGGCTCTCCCATGCTCACTGATAGCGCGCCAGCGGCAAGAAAATGGTTGATCTCATCCTCTGTAATTCCACCTTCTGGACCGATGATCAGCAGAACGCTTTGAACCTTTTTATCCTTGAGTACAGAGGAGAGTTTCTCACCAGCTGATTCATGAAAGAGTAGAACTAGATCAAAATCTGCAAACCGCTCCGTAATTGACTCTTGACTTTGCAGCGTCGCAACGTCAGGAATCCAACTTCGCCGCGATTGCTTAGTTGCTTCACGTGCCCAGGTCTGCCACTTTGAGCGCGAATCGTGGCTATCTTTCCAATGACCGATTGATCGCGCAGCAGCCCAAGGAAAGATCTGATCGACGCCAGCCTCAGTCAGTAATTCGACGGTTTCTCGAGCTCGATCACCTTTGGTGAGCGCTTGGAGAACGCTCAACTTGATCGCTGATGGTTCGTGGAATTTGCGATCGATAATTCTTAAATGCAGAGATTTCCGATCAACTACCAACACTTCTGCTGTCGCTCTTGCGCCATGACCATCAGTGAGAGCAATCATCTCGTTCACTTTCACTCTCGCTGCAGATATTGCGTGGCGAGCTTCATCGCCCGTAATCTCCACTTCTCCAGAGTTCGGAAGTTTCTCAACAATAAATAAGGGCAACATCAGCTCTTGAAAGCATCTTTGAATTTGCCGAAGATGCCACCTTCAGAACTCTTCTTAACCTGACTTGACTCTGCGCTATCGCCACGTTCGGTTGCAAATTCACGAAGTAATTCTTCTTGGCGTTTAGAGAGTTTTGTAGGAATTTCTACGCTGATGTGAGCAAAAAGCTCTCCACGACCACCGCCGCGCAGGCGAGTCATACCCTTGCCCTTGATAGGAATTACGTAGCCACTCTGCGTTCCGGCCTTAATCTCTAGTTCAATTTCACCATCCAGAGTCTCAACTTTCACACTCGTTCCGAGCGCTGCACCAGTCATCGGAACAGAGACTGAAAGATGTAAGTCATCTCCCTCGCGGACAAGGAATTCATGCTCTGCAACGATGATTTCAACGTAGAGATCGCCTGCAGGTCCACCACCAGGACCAACTTCTCCTTGTCCTGCGAGTTGAATTCGATTGCCGGTTTCAACGCCAGCAGGAATTTTCACTTCGATGGTTCTGCGTGCACGAACTCGTCCATCTCCTGCGCATTCGCTGCAGGCAGAGGGAATAACTGTGCCAAAACCCTGACAGGTTCCACATGGCCGTGATGTCATCACTTGTCCGATAAAAGAGCGCGTCACTTGTTGAATTTCGCCGCGGCCCTTGCAGATATCGCAAGTACGTGGTGATGAACCAGACGCGCAACCATCTCCACCGCACTTTGTACAAATCACCGCAGTTTCAACGCCGATCTCACGTGTGGTACCAAAACATGCTTCGTCGAGATCTATCGTCACTCGAATCAGGGCATCTTGTCCTTGACGCATTCTGGGACGTGGACCGCGCGGTGATCCACCACCACCAAAGAACGCATCCATAATGTCGCTGAAGCCACCAAAACCACCGCCAAATCCACCAAAATTATCTCCGCCACGATCGTAAGAACTTCGCTTATCAGGATCACTCAACACCTCATAAGCCGCAGTAATTTCTTTGAATCGCTCTTGCGCAGTTGGATCAGGATTAACGTCAGGATGCATTTCGCGCGCCAGTTTGCGATACACCTTTTTTATCTCATCTTGCGAGGCGTTTCGATCGACGCCGAGGGTTTGGTAGTGATCGCTCATGATTGGCTATCCGTCAAGAATCTTCCAACGTAACGTGCGACTGCGTTAACCGCCGACATCGAGGATGAATAGTCCATTCTGGTAGGCCCAATGATTCCTAATCCTCCAAGGGCTGAACCTTCAACGCCGTATCCCATGCTGACCAAACTAGTGCGCTTCAGTCCTGACTCGCTCTGCTCTTCACCAATGCGCACGCGCATCGTGTCCCCCGAATCGCTCAATAGTCGGAGCAAGACAACCTGCTCTTCTAGCGCTTCAAGAATGCCGTGAATCTCGGAGGATGATTCACCCGTAGAACGCGCCAGGTTTGCAGTGCCGGCCAGTACAACTTTTTCTTCTGGTCGCTCAATTGCCATTTCAATGAGGTTAGAGATGATCAAGGCTGTAGATGTCCGCTCATTTCTTCCGAAAGCAGAGAGGATTCCTTCTAGTTGTGGCGCTACATCAGACATCGATTTACCTGTAACGGCGTGATTAAGTTTCTGGCGCAAATCACTCAAGAGCGCTTCATTCAAGTCATAAGGAAGTTCAAGGACTCTTTGTTCAACTCGACCAGTGTTAGTGATGAGAACCATCATCAGCCTTGAGGGAGTGAGTAACACTAATTCAATATGACGAACTCGAGATTTCGTCAGCGAGGGATACTGCACGACTGCAACTTGCTTCGTGACCTGTGCCAACAAGCGCACGGTTCGCATCACAATGTCATCGAGGTCATTTGCTCCCTCAAGAAACGTTTCGATCGCGCGGCGCTCCGCTTTTGAAAGGGGTTTCACCGTAGCAATTTTGTCGACGAAGAGTCGATAACCCTTGTCGGTAGGAATACGCCCAGCGCTGGTGTGTGGTTGGGTAATCAGTCCTGCATCTTCTAGAACTGACATTTCATTTCGAATCGTGGCCGGAGAAATACCAAGGGCATGTCGTTGAGAAATCGCTTTTGAGCCTACTGGCTCCTCAGTTGCGACGTACTCTTCAACGATTGCTCGCAGAATCTCTAATTGACGAGTCTCCATGGCTAAATTGTTGCAATCCCAATCGTCGCAAGAATGATCAAAAGCATGGCAGGAAATCCAGTTCGTACTTTATTGGCCTTGAAGTGAAAGAAGATTGCTCCCGCCATAATGAACCAGATGATAATGAATCCGTAAAGTTCTAAATCTGTATTCTCTAACGCAAAACCGATCACCAGTGATGAAGCTGCAAGCGTTTCGAATAGACCCACCAATCGAGCAAGGCCGTCTGGAAAACCCACATCGCGCGTGCCTGATAGGCCGGCGTTGCTACCGCTTGCTTTTGAGAGCCCTGAAATGAGGAAGATCAGCGCGAGTAGCAGGGTGATTACGGTGTGGAGGGTTGTCATAGGAAGAAAAGTTACTACAACACCAACTCGCGCACGATTCGGTCTGCAATCAAGCGTCCACTTTGACTCAAAACTAACTTTCCATTCGCCCAATGTAAATCGTCAAGATGACCAGTGAGAAGAAATTCGCGTGCTGCGTTTAATTGGATTTCGCTGAGGCGAGAGTGATCGATTCCCTCTCGGCGGCGAATCTGCAACATTACAAATTCGTCTGACAGATTCTCAGGAGTGAGAATCTCCTCGTTGAGCATAGGGCTCTCATTGCTCATGACTTTCTTCTGGTATGTCATGGGGTGTTTTACATTCCACCAACGCTTGCCCTCCACATACGAGTGAGCGCCAGGCCCTACTCCCCACCAGAAAGAACCGTCCCAATAAGCGATGTTATGTCGACACTGGCCGCCAGGTTTACTCCAATTGCTGAGCTCATACCAGTTAAATCCCGCCTTCGAAAACAACTCATCTGCAAGTAAATATTTATCGGCAGTCTCGTCATCTGCCGGCATGACTACATCTCCGCGAGAAATCTGTGCGGCAAGTTTTGTTCCACGTTCAACAATGAGTGCATAAGCACTGATGTGATCTATCGGTAGCGAGAGAGCAGTTTCAACGCTTGACTTCCAATCTTCAATACTCTCAGTCGGAACGCCATAGATAAGGTCAACGCTGATGTGATCAAAACCTGCTGATTGTGCGTTTTTGACAGCAACATCCACATTCTCAGGTTTATGAGTTCTATCCAGCACCTGCAGGACATGAGGCTTGGCAGATTGCATTCCCATTGAAATGCGATTTGCTCCCGCATCTCGCATCTGCGATAGAAATTCTCTCGTTACTGAATCAGGATTAACTTCAATCGTTATCTCTGCATCGCCTGAGAGCTCGAATCTATCTCGAATTCTGCTGATGACTCGCGAGAGCTCAGAGGCGGGCATTAACGAGGGAGTTCCTCCTCCGAAGAAGATGGTTGGAACCTCGGCCTCTCCAAGAGAAGTGTGGGCCAAATCAATCTCACGAAGCACTGCATCGATGTAATTTTGAGAGACAGAAGCGAGATCAGGTCCCTGTAATTCTGCAGGTGTATACGTGTTGAAATCACAGTAACCGCATCTCTGAATGCAGTACGGGATATGAATATAAAACGAGAGCCGACGGCTCACGTTACTTCTTGACCTTTCCACTCTCTACATCTGCATTTGTTGAGAGTGCAGCGATGAAGGCTTCTTGAGGTACCTCAACCCGGCCCACCATCTTCATACGCTTCTTACCTTCTTTTTGCTTTTCAAGAAGTTTGCGCTTACGTGAAATGTCGCCACCGTAGCATTTTGCTAGAACGTCTTTTCGGATCGCTCTAATGTTTTCGCGCGCAATAATCTTGGCACCAATAGCAGCCTGAATAGGAACCTCGAACTGTTGCCGTGGAATCAATTCGCGTAACTTCGATGTCATCATCAAGCCATAGGAATATGACTTCTCACGATGGACAATCGCGCTAAAAGCATCAACTGTCTCACCTTGCAGCAAGATATCAACCTTAACAAGGTCACCTTCTGCTTCACCGATTGGTTCGTAATCCAAAGATGCATATCCCTTGGTACGTGATTTGAGTTGGTCAAAGAAGTCAAAGACAATTTCAGCAAGCGGCAATGTATATCGAATCTCTACGCGATCTTCCGATAAATAATCCATTCCATTTAGGGTTCCCCGGCGCTGTTGGCAGAGTTCCATAATTGTTCCGATGTAATCGGTAGGTGAAAGTATGGTTGCTCTGACGATTGGCTCGCGGACGGATTGAACTTTGCCGTTGGGATACTCGCTGGGGTTGGTCACAATAAGTTCCTGACCAGTCTCAGTTGTGACGGTGTAAACGACGTTGGGGGCGGTAGAAATCAGGGTGAGATTAAATTCGCGCTCTAACCGCTCACGAACAATCTCCATATGTAACAAACCTAGAAATCCACAACGGAAACCGAAGCCAAGTGCAGCAGAGTTCTCTGGTTCGTAAACCAACGCAGCATCATTGAGTTGCAGTTTGTCTAGCGCATCGCGCAACATCGGATACTCATCGCCATCAATCGGGAAAAGTCCCGAGAAGACCATCGGCTTAGGATCTTTGTATCCCGAGAGCGCTTCTAGCGCCGGCTTATGGAATGTTGTGACGGTATCGCCAACTCGCGACTGGCGAACATCCTTAACGCCGGTGATGAGATAACCCACCTCACCTACGCCCAAACCTTTACTGGATACAGGTTCTGGTGAGATAACTCCAATATCAAGCAACTCGTGCTTTACACCGGTTGAGAACATTTGAATTTGTTCGCGCGGAGAAAGCTTGCCATCAAAGACACGAACATAAGTAACGACGCCGCGATAAGTGTCGTACACCGAATCAAAGATTAAAGCTCGTGCTGGTCCGTCGGGATTTCCCTGTGGGGCAGGAATCTGCGCAACGATCTGATCAAGCAGTTCTTCAACCCCGGCGCCAGATTTTCCTGAAACGCGTAGACAGTCTTCAGGCTTGCAGCCCACGAGTTTGGAGAGTTCAATCGCGAATTTTTCAGGTTGTGCCGATGGAAGATCGATCTTATTGAGAACAGGAATAACCGTTAGGTTGTTCTCCATTGCAAGATAAAGGTTTGCCAAAGTTTGCGCCTCAATACCCTGAGCGCAATCAACCAGAAGAATTGCACCTTCGCAGGCAGCTAATGAACGAGAAACTTCATATGTGAAGTCGACATGGCCTGGAGTATCAATCATGTTAAGGATGTACTCCTTGCCATCAATTCCAGATTGCCATGGCAGACGTACTGCTTGGCTCTTGATGGTAATTCCACGTTCGCGCTCGATATCCATGCGATCGAGATATTGCGCACGCATATTTCGCGCTTCTACAACACCAGTGATGCCAAGCATGCGATCAGCGAGTGTGGATTTGCCGTGATCAATATGGGCGATGATGCAAAAATTTCGAATTTGGGCGGGATTAGTCGCCGAAGGTTGTGGAGCCTTAGCTAGTGGAATTGCAGGCATTAGCTCTCGCCTACTTGGATGAGTGAAGTGGGGTGATTAACGAACGCCAGCTTTGTGGGCTGACTTAGCCATCGCTGACTTCTTGTTCGCAGCTTGGTTGGAGTGAATGACGCCCTTGGAGACAGCGACATCGAGTTCGCGTGAGGCGGTCTGAAGTTCAGCGGCAATCGCCTTGGAGTCACCTGATGCAACGGCATCACGGAAGCGACGGATGGCGGTCTTAAAAGATGAGCGAACTGACTTGTTGCGCAGACGCGCCTTCTCATTGGTCTTGATTCGCTTGATCTGAGACTTGATATTTGCCACGAACGTAAAGCCTTCCGGTTGATTCTTACTATTAATTATTGAGCGCCGAAGGGTATCAGCCGACCTCGAAAAGGCTCAAACTGAGAATTCAGCCCCACATCGACTACCTAGATCGACTACC
>CAYSGG010000015.1:12234-19626 GCA_964430775.1 uncultured Clavibacter sp.
ATCGACTACCGGGCGCCCACTTTTGAGGCGATAGCCACCACGCTGCGCTCAAGGGCATAGAGCGGATCGGCTTCGGCACCTTTTATTGCCACATCGGCCCGCGATAACTCTTGAACTGAGAAGGCGATAAGAGCCGGCGACCACTTCGAGAGTTGCCGACGCGCTTTATCGATCTGCCATGGAGCAAGCCCCAAGGAACCCGCTAGCTGAAATGCATTGGCATTACGAGGAGCGCCAGAAACTTTAGCGAGCGCTCGAATCGAGGAGGTAAGCGCCGAAACAATCATGATCGGGTCAGTGCCTGTATCTAACGCGTTGCGAAGTGCGATGAGAGCAGAACGTGGATCTCCGGCCAGCGTCGCATCAGCGACATCAAAGCCAGTTGCTTCGATACGCCCTTGGTAGTACCGCGCGATATCTGATTCACCGATAACAGCAGTCCCGGCATTCGTGTCGAATGCAATCTGACTACATGCTGCAGCTAATTCGCGAGTGTCGCTTCCGATTGCATCAACTAATGCGCTGATTGCATCGGCTGAGATCTTGCGACCATGGCGCGCAAATTCTTCTCGGACAAATGCCTCTTTATCGGCCGCCTTTTTCATTGGCTCACAAGTGACAATCTCGGGTTTGAGCTTCTTGATTTTCTCCAACAGCGCTTTTCCTTTGACGCCACCTTTATGAAGAAATATCAGATGCAGATTTGGATCGAGATGTTCGAATTGCGCTTCAATCTCCTCTTGAACTTCCATGATGACATCTTGCAAATCGCGGATGACAAGAACTCGTTTATCGGCAAAGAGCGATGGAGCAACAGCTTCGGCATAACGACCAATTTCAAGACTGCCTCCATCTACAACAGTCTTCTCAAAATCACCACGTAGTGCCAGAGCTTCAGCGAGCGCACGATCGGCTAGCACTGATTCGCCGCCATGAATGAGCAGCACGCTACTTAGAGCCATTGAACCCGCCACCATTCCTTCCGCATCGTTTGCGTGGTGAATATATATCTCCCAGCGCTGTCATCAAATCTCCACGAGACGGCGATTGGTCCATCCTTATCGGTGCGATGCACTGCAATCGAGCGCCCAGCGAGGTACCTGAGCAGCCCCTCGTCTGGATGTCCATAGGTGTTATCAGCTCCCACGCTTATGAGAGCGATGTGAGCTCCCATCTCTTCCAAGAATTCTGGCTCTTGAAATCGGGAGCCATGATGCGCAACTTTCAGAATTGAAAGTGACTCCAGATCTGTTTCGCGCGCAATGATGGATTGGGCAACGGGCTCAATGTCACCAGTTACTAAAACTTTCACGCCGCCGATGGTGGCAACGATTACTACGCTCCGGTTGTTTTCATCAGAACCATCGCCAGGAAGTGATGAATCCTGGAAACCACTGTGATCTGCATGTGGCCAAAGGACCTCCAATTCAACATCTGCGATGTGCGCTCGCATTCCCTGTGAAACGCTGCGCACAGAAAGATCAAGCGTCTCAGAGACCTCAACATTTCCATTGGTCCATATCTCACTAACTTTGCGGCCTTTGAGTGCTCCCTCCAAACCAAAGGAGTGATCTGCATGATTGTGTGAGATAACTATGAGAGGCAGGGAAGAAACTCCCAGTGCGCTCAAACAACGGTCAATCAAAGTTGGACTCGGGCCAACATCAAAAAGTAGCGCGCTGCCATCCCCTAGATTGAGTACTAAAGCATCGCCTTGTCCAACATCGCACTGGACCAACTTCCAGTCATCTCCGGGAAAACTAACTCGTGGAAGTAGATTGATTATCAGAATAAATAAAAGTATTGTGATTTGAAAAGTTTTTCTTCCACGGAAGTAAATCATCAGCGCAGCTGTGCAAAGAAAAAGCAGAAAGAGACCTGCCGAGATACCCCACGATGGTGAGCTGCGAGAGAATTCAGAGACCGTTACAACCCACCTCGAAAACCAATGAGCAATGAGAAGCAGAACCCAGGACAGTGGAGGAATCGGCAAGAGAAGAACTGCAATGAAGCCAGTGACGGTAATTGGCGCAACAACCGGAGCGACGATGACGTTGAAGAGCACGCTCAGTATTGAGACCTCGCCAGATAGGAAGATGATGTACGGGGTGCACAGCAGTGTGGCCGCGGTAGAAATGGCGATGATTTCTGCAAGCCAGGAGGGCATAAAGCGCTCAAAAAACGCCTTGATCGATGGGGCTAGAAATATCAGTCCGCCAGTGGCTAAGACTGACAGTACAAAGCCGGGATCGTGAGCCTGAAATGGATCAAGCAAGAGGAGCAGAGAAATGGCGGCAGCTAAAGCTGAAACTGCGCTTCGCGAATTGCCCGTTGCCCGCGCCAGCAAAATTACTGCAGCCATAACGCCTGCTCGCAGTACGGATGGCGAAGGTCGCACAAGTAAGAGAAAGAGTAGAAGAAATCCTGACGTCAAAATAATTCGCGGCAACGCTCCCCTGATGACAAAGCGGGATAACCAGAAGACAAGTGCGCTCACGATCGCGAAATTTGCGCCACTCACAGCTGTAAGGTGTGAAAGTCCAGACTTTCGCATCTGCTCTGCGAACTCTTCACTTTGCAGAGAGGTATCTCCCAGGATCATTCCTGGTATGAGAGTGCCCGCATCACCACCTAGGCGCTGAGTAATATCTCGAAACCGTGAACGGATTTCTGCTAGGTGTTTGGCCAATAAACCTGCTTCATCTATCTGGACCGGCACTCCGGATGTAATGAGTGTGGCAGCAACGCGCTTCTCTCGAGTGACTATCAAGGTTCCAACAAATTCGAAGCGATCACCTGGAACTACATTGACTTCTTCCCGAGAGATAATCCTGATTGGTAGACGTAGCTGATAACTCTGATCGGCAAGATGGAGTGCTTCGGCTCGAGCTAGAAAAGAACTTTGCGGCCGATTCAACGTTGATCCACGAACGCGATGCTTTGTTCTTTTCACATCACTTGTGACGACTACTTCTACTGTTACATCCTCGCGCGCCAGCGCGGCTTGGGCAATTACGCTCTGTTGAAGTGTTGCAGCATGCAGGGAATACGTGACACTTCCGATGACGAGAGCGAGCGCAATCAACCAATAACGTCGCGAAAAGACCCATAGCGCTAAACAGATTCCAGCCAGAACAAAGGTACTTTTCCAGCCCATTGAGCCTGACGTGAGTGCGCCAACCCAGATTCCGACTGCGTAAAGAAGAAGGCGTAAATCAACTACAGGCTGGGGTTTTACAGGCTCAATCGTGACCTAATCCGATCCAAAGTCTTCGGCCCGATACCAGAAACTTTGAGTAGATCCTCGATCGCCATAAAGGGTCCATTCGCACTTCGATAACTAATGATCCGTCCCGCGATAACTGGACCAATTCCGGTCAATGAATCAAACTCCGACTTGGTTCCACGATTGATGTTGATGATTCCAGAGAAAGTTTTAGATTGTGAACGGTTCTGTGAAGCGCCAACTCGTGGAACATAACCGACATAAATTTGCTCGCCATCAATTAAGACTCGGGCCAGATTTATCTCACCAAGATTCACATCCTTCTTTGCTCCACCAGCGGCCTTGATGGCATCTGCCACTCGAGAGCCTTGCAGGAGTGGGTACACATCCGGACGTCTCACCTTGCCTGCAACATGGACCAGAATCGTCTTTGTCACAGGCGCTATTGATAATTGTGGCTTGGGTGACTCCTGCGCAACCGCACTCCCCCGCGTTGTTGCATAAAGAAAAAGCGCGAAACTCACAGCAACTAGTGAAACTACAACCAGCGCTCGACGTTGTGGCTCCGAGTAGTCATGGAATCTATCTTTGATTTCATTAATCTTCATTGCGCGATGAAATCAAAAATTAGATTGTTCACTTGATTTCACATCAGAAGAAGTGGAAAAGCTTAAGTGTGGAGGGCGATAATCCTAGAGAACGATATTGACGAACTTCGGAGCCTTGGTGATGACTTTCTTTGGCGTTAACCCCGAAAGCTCGCTCGCAACCGCGCTATCTGCAAAAGCCATCGCTTCGAGTTCGGCATCAGAGATATCTGGTGATATTTCAACTCGCGACTTGATCTTGCCATTGATTTGGAAGATAGCAGTGACTGAATCTTCGGTTAGAAGAGCAGGATCCACCGTGGGCCACCCAGCAAGTGCGACTGAGGGTTGGTGTCCTAACTTCTGCCACATCTCTTCTGCTGTGTAAGGAGCGATCAGAGAGAGCGAAATAGCAACGATTTCCACTGCCTCTCGTACCGCTGGATCTGCCGGACCACAGCCAGAATCAATCGCTTTACGAGTGGCATTGACTAATTCCATGACTCGCGCGACCGCAACATTGAATCGGAACGACTCGACTGCAAAGGAGATGTCGTGCAATGACTTATGTGCAACTTTTCGTAAGGCAAGGTCACCTTGAGTCACATCAATTCCTGGTGTGCTGGTTACATCGCCTGCAAGGCGCCATGCACGATTAAGGAATTTGGCAGAGCCAGCTGGTGAAACATCGGCCCAATCAACATCATCTTCCGGAGGCCCAGCAAAGACCATCGTCAGTCGAATTGCATCAACGCCATGCTTCTCTAATTCATCTGAAAGGCGAACTAAATTTCCGCGGCTCTTACTCATGGCCGAGCCATCCATAATCACCATGCCTTGATTAAGAAGACGGGTAAATGGTTCGGTGAAATTGAGATAGCCCATGTCATGGAGAGCCTTGGTAAAGAAGCGTGAGTAAAGCAGGTGCAGAATTGCATGAGTGACGCCACCCACGTATTGATCAACAGGCAACCACTTCTCAACTTCTTCTTTTACAAATGGAAGATCGTGTGAATTCACGCTGGTGTAGCGCAAGAAGTACCAGGAAGAGTCCACGAAAGTATCCATAGTGTCGGTATCTCGTAAAGCTTTTCCACCGCACTTGGGACATGAAACATTTACCCAATCATGCGCTGTGGCAAGTGGAGAGGTTCCTTTTGGTTTGAGATCCAAGGTAGATGAGTCAGGAAGCTTTACTGGCAGTTGATCATCAGGTACTGGAACTTCACCACACTTATCGCAGTGAATGATGGGAATCGGAGTCCCCCAATAACGCTGACGAGAAATTAACCAATCGCGTAGACGGTAATTCTGGGAGGCTTGTGCGAGTGATTTCGCCTCGAGCTCTGAGATGATCTGTGAGATCGCCTCTGAGCTGCGAAGTCCGTTGATTGACCCTGAATTGATCATCAGGCCATCTCCACTAGTAGCAATTCCAGAAACCGCAGGATCTTCCTCGTCCGTTTGGACAACCACGCGAACTGGCAACTTCATAGCTCGAGCAAAATCTAAATCTCGCTGATCGTGCGCGGGAACAGCCATGATCGCACCGGTTCCGTAATCCGCGAGTACATAATCACTGGCCCAAATCGGAAGCTTTTCGCCATTGACGGGATTGATGGCATACCTACCGAGGAATATTCCGGTCTTTGGTCGATCAGTTGCTAGTCGATCTATATCACTTGCAGCTTTGACTGAATCAAAATACTTATTGAATTCTGCTTCAACATCTGTGCCACTGACCAAATCACGAGCCAAATCGCTATCGACTGCAACAACCATAAAGGTCGCGCCATGCAGAGTGTCTGGTCGAGTCGTGTAAATAACAACTGGCTTATCTCGACTTTCAATCTCAAATGTGACTTCCGCACCAGATGATTTTCCGATCCAGTTACGTTGCATGGTCAGAACTTTCTCTGGCCACTTACCCTCTAGTTCCTGCATGTCTTGCAATAAACGCTCGGCATAGTCTGTGATTTTGAAATACCACTGATTGAGTTTCTTCTTGGTTACGGAGTTATCACAGCGCTCGCAGAGTCCGGCCACAACTTGTTCATTAGCGAGAACTGTTTGGCACGAAGGACACCAATTAACCGCTGAATCTTTACGATATGCGAGACCCTCTTGGTACATCTTGAGGAAGATCCATTGATTCCACTTGTAATACTCCGGGTCACACGTGTAGAGAACGCGATCCCAGTCGAAGGAACATGCGTAGCGACGCATAGAGGCCTTCTGAACATTGATATTTTCGTAGGTCCAGATACTCGGATCTTCATTGCGCTTGATTGCAGCGTTCTCGGCTGGAAGCCCAAAGGCATCCCATCCGATGGGGTGCATAACATTGAAACCTTTTTGAACCCAGTAACGAGCAATGACATCGCCTAGCGCGTAAGCCTCCGCATGGCCCATATGTAAATCACCTGATGGATACGGAAACATATCCAAGACATATTTCTTGGGGCGAGGATCATCTGCTTTGCCAGAACGAAATGGCGCAATCTCATCCCAAATCGGGAGCCATTTCTCTTGGACTTGATGAAAGTCGTACGCCTCATGCATGTGCGTAGGTTACCGCCAATGAACGCCGGTTAATTCCTCACTGACGCTCCAGAGATTACGAGCGAGGTTTTGATCGTAGGCAATAGCTCGTGCCCGTGTCGCTTTTGGATATCCACGCATCTCAAGTAATCCATCTGGACCGATATATGAGGCTCCATAGAGATTTGGGAAAGTTGCTGCACATAGTGTTGGGAGTGCGCCGCGAGATGCAGATTGCGCCACAACCGAGTTCATAAACGCTGTTGCTCTCTCTTCCACGACACTGCCTCGCATCTGTGGTCCGACGCTCTGCAGATTGGTATTGGAATAACCTGGATGAGCAGCAAATGCATTGAAGGAATATTTACGTGCGGTTGCAAGTCGTTGTAATTCAAAGGTAAAAAGCAGATTAGCTAATTTGCTTGCACCGTAAGCACTCCAAGTTTGGTATTTGTTGCGACCTAAACAGATATCACGAATGCTTTCGATGGACCCATCCCCGAATGAACCTGTTCGATGCGCTTGACTCGAGACGGTGACAATTCGCGAAGAAACTCGATCGGCAATCAAACCAGCAAAAGCAAAGTGTCCAAGATGGTTGGTGCCCATCTGTAATTCAAAATCATCTGCGGTCTTAGTAAATGGCACCGCCATAACGCCCGCATTGAGAATTAAAACATCGATCTGGTCAGTGACTTCACGTGCAGCTTTGCGGATACTGTTGAGATCGGCAAGATCAAGAATAAGAGTTGAGACTCGATCGCTCGACAACTCTTTTCTCGTCTGCTCAGCTTTCTCCGGATTTCTTCCGGAGATAATCACGGTGGCGCCAGCGCGGACTAACTCACGCGCAGCTTCTTTACCAATGCCGCTGGTGGCTCCAGTAATAAGGAATCGCTTCCCTTCGAGGTTTGAAAGGTCGCGTGCAGACCAACCGCGCGGAATGTGCTGCAGCGGCAGTCGAGTGTCTGGATTCTGTTCTGTCATCGAGTGGAGCTAAGGGGACTTGAACCCCTGACCCCCTGCATGCCATGCAGG
>CAYSGG010000016.1:0-19606 GCA_964430775.1 uncultured Clavibacter sp.
GGGCGCTGAGGGTTTTGAACCCCCGACCTACTCGGTGTAAACGAGCCGCTCTACCACTGAGCTAAGCGCCCTTCAATTGCGTGCGGAGTCTATAACGAGGCCAGCGCACTCTTGTAATCGGCAAGATTTCGCGCCTCAGCAGGGCTATTCACAACGCTCCACCGCACGATTCCGCTCTTATCGATCACAAATGTTCCACGTAGCGCTAAGCCACGGTCTGCATTAAAGACTCCATACTTCTGAGCAACTGCCCCATGTGGCCAGAAATCAGAGAGCAGCGGAAACTCATATCCCTCTTTTTCGGCAAAAACTTTCTGGGTGAACATCGCATCACATGAGATTGCAAGAAGTTGGACGTTATCGTTTTGGAAAACAGAGAGATCATCACGAAGGGCGCAGAGTTCACCGGTGCAAGTACCTGTGAATGCGAATGGGAAGAAGACAACTACTACGTTCTTCTTTCCGCGGAAAGAAGAAAGCGAGACCTTCTCACCAAATTGATTTGCAAGTTCGAAATCTGGAGCTTCTTGTCCGACTGTGATGGTCATTTATTTTCTTCCGCTCTTTCGGGCAACAAGTCGTGTTGCGGTCCAATCTTTCGATGCTGGAATTGTGGAGGTAAGGCTCAGTCCTGCAGTTTGAGCTGCATCCTGAATATCACTTGGTTCAACGTGACCATCGCGGCCGACTTTGGGAGTCAGCAACCAGATTGGTCCACTTTCAGAGAGATAGGTCAAGCAATCAACAAGTTCATCAATAAGATCGCCATCTTCTTCGCGCCACCATGTCATGACGGCATCAACTACTTCTTGTGAGTTCTCATCTAGAAGTTCGTTGCCTGTTGCTTGCGCAATTTCTTTACGCATCGCTTCGTCAGAATCATCACCGAAGCCGCGTTCAAGAACGAGAAAGCCGCTTTGGATTCCCATACGGGCTGCCAGTTGCCCTGGCCCCACCGGGGTACTCAATGCCTTCTCCTTTGACTCTCAAATGGTGAAACGAATAGGAGAAGTCCACACGCCCTTGGCTTTTTACGCAACTCCGTGGCAGGAATCTTGGGCGGATTTCACACGTGCCGATTTCGCACTATTCGCCATTAGACGCAAAGATAGGGCCGTGAGCCCAAGCCAGAACGAGATTAACTCCTCCCAGGACCTCCACGTCGACCAACTCGTCGACACCAACCCAGAAGAGACCGCCGAATGGCATCAATCCCTGGATTCGCTGGTCAAGTTTGCTGGGCCATCTCGCGCTCGTTATCTCATGCTCTCGCTATTCAAGCATGCTCACGAGAACAATGTTGATCTTCCAAATCTCCGCCTGACCGATTACATGAACACGATTCCACCGGAATCGGAGCCAAAGTTTCCTGGTGATGAATTCCTCGAGCGCCGCATCCGCGCCTACATTCGTTGGAACGCTGCAATCATGGTGCACCGAGCACAACGACCTGGTGTCGGAGTCGGTGGTCATATCTCAACATTTGCATCATCTGCCGCACTTTATGAAGTTGGTTTTAATCATTTCTTCAAAGGTAAAGATCATCCTGGTGGTGGCGATCAGATTTACTTCCAAGGACATGCATCTCCCGGAATGTATGCGCGCGCTTTTCTTGAAGGTCGCTTAAGCGAACATCAACTCGACGGATTCAGACAAGAACTTTCACATCCCGGTGGCGGACTATCGTCTTATCCGCACCCTCGTTTGATGCCAGAGTTCTGGGAGTTCCCAACTGTGTCGATGGGACTTGGCCCAATCAATTCGGTTTATCAAGCGCGCTTTAACCGATATCTCCACAATCGTGGAATCAAGGACACTTCACAGCAACATGTGTGGGCATTCCTTGGTGATGGTGAAATGGATGAGCCAGAAAGCGTCTCAGCACTGACTCTGGCTGCGCGTGAGAATCTCGACAATTTAACTTTCGTAATCAACTGTAATTTGCAGCGTCTTGATGGACCGGTACGAGGTAATGGAAAAATTATTCAAGAACTTGAAGCGCTCTTTACAGGTGCTGGTTGGAATGTCATCAAGGTTGTATGGGGCCGTGAATGGGATCCACTCTTTGCAAAAGATAACGAAGGTGCACTCGTTGATCTGATGAACAAAACTCCAGACGGAGACTTCCAGACTTATAAGACCGAAAACGGCAAATTTGTTCGTGACAACTTCTTTGGACGTGATCCACGAACCGCAGCAATGGTCGCTAATTGGAGCGATGACGATATCTGGAATCTCAAGCGTGGAGGCCACGATTATCAGAAGCTTTACGCGGCTTATGCCTCAGCCATGAACCACAAGGGTCGTCCAACAGTTATTTTGGCAAAGACAATCAAGGGCTGGACTCTTGGTTCGCACTTCGAAGGTCGAAACGCGACGCACCAGATGAAGAAGTTGAAGTTGGATGATCTCCAAGCTCTTCGCGACCGTCTCTATCTCGAGATTCCTGATGAGAAACTTGATGAGAAGTTGCCACCGTATTTCCATCCTGGAAAAGATTCACCTGAATATCAATACATGATGGAGCGGCGAAGCGCTCTTGGGGGTTCTGTTCCACGTCGACGTGCAATGTCCAAGCCACTTCCCCAGCCTGAAGATTCCCACTTTGAAGTAACTCGTCGTGGCTCTGGACATCAAGAGATTGCCACCACCATGGCATTTGTCCGACTCCTGAAAGACTTAACAAAAGTTGAAGGTCTCGGTCATCGCATCGTGCCAATCATTCCTGACGAGGCGCGCACATTCGGAATGGATTCACTATTCCCAACTTTGAAGATCTACTCTCCTCACGGTCAGCAGTACACATCTGTTGATCGCGAGCTCATGCTCTCGTATAAAGAATCAACCACCGGTGTCATCCTGCATGAGGGAATTAATGAGGCGGGATCAACTGCATCATTTACAGCGGTTGGTACGTCGTACTCCACACATGATGAACCGATGATTCCGGTTTACATTTTCTACTCGATGTTCGGATTCCAGAGAACTGGTGATGCCTTTTGGGCGGCCGCTGATCAAATGGCGCGCGGATTTGTCATGGGCGCTACTGCAGGCCGCACAACGCTTAACGGTGAGGGACTTCAACACGAAGATGGCCACTCACAATTACTTGCCTCAACTAACCCAGCTGTCGTTGCTTACGACCCGGCTTACGCTTTCGAACTTGGCCACATTGTTAAAGATGGTCTACGCAGAATGTATGGTGAAAATAGTGAGAACATCTTCTATTACCTCACGGTCTATAACGAGCCATATGCCCAACCTGAAGAGCCCGCAAACCTTGATGTAGAGGGACTTTTGAAGGGTCTATACCTTTACTCCAAGAGCGCTAAGTCTGGACGAAAGAAGCGCCGCGCAAACATTCTGGCTTCCGGTGTTGCCATGAACTGGGCGCTAAAGGCGCAGAAACTTCTTGCTGAAGATTGGAATGTCCAGGCAAATGTCTGGAGCGTTACTTCCTGGAATGAACTGCGCCGCGATGGACTTGAAGTCGATCGCCACAATCTTCTCAATCCCACTTCAAAGAAGAAGGCGTACCTCACAGAAAAACTCGAAGCATTCGATGGCAGCGTTCTTGCGGTCAGTGATTTTATGCGTACCGTCCAAGATCAGATTGCACCGTGGGTGCCACAAGAATTCACATCACTTGGTACAGATGGTTTTGGTCTATCCGACACTCGTGGTGCGCTACGTCGTCACTTTAAAGTTGATGGCGAATCAATCGTCGTGGGTGTTCTTTCTCAACTCGCTAAGGAAGGAAAGATCTCTCCTAAAGTTGTGAAGCAGGCTATCGAAAAGTACGACCTAGATAGCGTCACTGCTGCAGATCCCGGAAATACTGAAGGCACCGGATGATTGGTCGCTTTCCAATACTAGACATCTCCCCCGTAACTCACTTTGGCGGGGAATATGTCGGTGCGAAAGCGGTCATAAATGAAGCAATACCTGTTAGCGCGACCATTATCCGTGAAGGTCACGAAACATTTGAAGCATTTGTAATTTTGATAGATCAAAACGGGAAAGAAGTTTCCCGAGTCGCTATGCGTGAAATCTGGCCCAAGAGTGCACGCTACGAAGCCTCCGTTCGTCCTAGCTCGATGGGTACGTGGTTCTTCTACATCGAAGCAATTGCAGAAAATCCTGGTGAGTTTTCAAAGCAATTGGTGAGCCGTAGCGAGAAATTCCCTATCTATGTCGAACGTGAACGTGCGCTCGTCGGTAGCTGGTACGAGTTCTTTCCACGCAGTGAAGGTGCAATTAAAAATTCAGATGGTTCGATCATTAGCGGAACTTTTCAAACCGCAGCCAAACGCATCCCGGCTGTAGCAGAGATGGGTTTTGAGGTCCTCTATTTGCCGCCCATCCATCCCATCGGTTATGCGCACCGCAAGGGAAAGAACAACTCACTTGAGGCGCTGCCCACCGATCCCGGTGTTCCGTGGGGAATTGGTAACTCAGATGGTGGCCACGATGCCATCAATCCAGAACTTGGCACCATGAAAGACTTCGAAGAATTCCTCAAGGTCGCAAAAAAGCACAAGGTAGAAGTCGCGCTAGATCTCGCCTTGCAGTGTTCACCAGATCATCCGTGGGTTAAGTCCAATCCTGAATGGTTCACAAAGCGTCCCGATGGATCAATTGCTTATGCCGAGAATCCACCGAAGAAGTATCAAGATATATACCCTATTAATTTTGATAATGATTATCCGGGACTATTTGCAGAAATCTATCGCATCGTCACATTCTGGATTGACAAAGGTATTTCAATTTTCAGAGTGGATAATCCCCACACTAAGCCGGTTCATTTCTGGCAGGAATTGATAAGGAAAATCAACGAAAAATATCCCGATGTAATCTTTCTCTCGGAAGCGTTCACGACGCCAGCAATGATGCACTCTCTCGGCAAAGCTGGATTCCAGCAGTCCTACACCTACTTCACATGGCGCGTGACTAAACATGAGCTAATGGAATATGGCCGCGAAGTATCTCGCGACACTAGCGCTTTCTTCCGCCCTAACTTCTGGGTGAATACTCCTGACATTCTTCCCTTTCATCTACAGAGCGGAAATCCCGCAGTCTTTGCCCTCCGAGCAGTCGTAGCGGCAACTATGTCCCCGTCATGGGGAATGTATGCAGGCTATGAACTCTATGAACACATTCCTATTGCAGAAGGTAAAGAGGAGTATCGCGATAGCGAGAAGTACGAGATCAAGGTCCGAGATTGGAATGGCGCCGCAAAGAAGAATCTGACCCTTGCACCATTTGTAACCATGCTCAACAAGATTCGCCGCGAGAATGTTGCGCTACAGCGACTTCGAAACCTCCACTTTCATGGCACAGATTCGGATCAAGTAATCGCATACTCAAAGCGCGAAGGCGACAATCTCATCTTGGTCGTCGTGAATCTCGATGGATTCCACGCGCACGAAACCACTGTTCATTGGGATATGTGGGCTCTGGGGCTGGATCAAGACTCTTTTGAGGTCGTCGACTTGCTAGATAACACCAGTTATTCATGGTCACAACAGACCTTCGTTCGACTTGACCCTGCACGACCACATGGCAAAGTCGCTCATATCGCCCGAGTGAAGTTGTAAGTAAAGTTGGCCCATGAGCGGCCTACTCTCAAGATTTTTCAAAAGACGCTCAACATTTCAATCGCCCCCTGTCGGTTATCTCAATCCACATTCCACTCTTGGTGAATTGGATATGCATCTCATCACTGAGGGCAGGCACGAGCGTTTGTGGGATGTTCTCGGATCTCACGTTAGGCGTGACTCGTCAGGAGAATTGATTGGAACGGCCTTTGCCGTGTGGGCACCGAATGCACGAAATGTCAGTCTGATTTCAGATTTCAACTTCTGGGATAAGAAAACTCATCCCATGATTCCACTGGGATCGTGCGGGCTATGGGAGATTTTTATCCCTGACCTAGGACCCGGAATAAAGTACAAATATGCAATCGAAGGTCGCGATGGACGTTGGGTTGATCATGCCGATCCATTAGCTCGACAGACTGAAACTCCCCCACTCACTGCATCGATCGTCAATGAGAGTGGATATTCCTGGAGCGATGAGAGATGGATGAATTCCAGAGCCATGTATCAACCATGGAGATCTCCGGTCTCAGTTTATGAAGTACATCTTGGCTCATGGAAACCTGGATTGAACTATCGAGAGTTAGCCGATGAACTTGGACGTTATGTTCTCCAACAGGGCTTTACTCATGTTGAACTCCTACCTGTTACTGAACATCCCTACAGTCCATCATGGGGATATCAAGTTACGTCCTACTTTGCTCCAACATCGCGCTTTGGTCAGCCTGATGACTTCCGATTCTTTGTCGATGAGCTCCATAAGATGGGAATCGGCATCATTCTTGATTGGGTCCCCGCACACTTTCCAAAAGATGAATGGGCGCTGGCACGCTTTGATGGAACCGCTCTCTACGAACATGAGGATCCACGGCTCGGCGAACATCCCGATTGGGGCACCCTGATATTCAATTTTGGCCGTAACGAAGTACGAAATTTCCTCGTTGCCAGCGCTCTTTATTGGCTTGAGGAGTTCCATATCGATGGATTACGCGTGGATGCGGTGGCCTCGATGCTCTATCTCGATTACTCGCGCAAAGAAGGCGAATGGATTCCCAATGAATTCGGGGGGCGCGAGAATCTTGCTGCAGTGAAGTTATTGCAAGAGGCAACTGCCACCGCTTATAAACGTCATCCGGGAATCATGATGATTGCCGAAGAGTCAACAGCATGGGGTGGTGTAACAAAACCGACTTCCGACAATGGTCTTGGATTCGGATTTAAGTGGAATATGGGCTGGATGCATGACACTCTGCAATATCTCCAGCACGAACCGGTACATCGCGTCTATCACCATAACGAGATTACGTTCTCGATTCTCTATGCATGGAGTGAGAACTTTCTACTCCCGCTCTCGCATGATGAGGTAGTTCATGGCAAGGGTGCACTCGTCAACAAATTCCCCGGAGACCGCTGGCAGAAATTAGCAACCTTGCGCGCGCTCTACGGATTTATGTGGGCTCATCCGGGTAAGAAGCTACTCTTTATGGGATGTGAGTTTGCCCAGAACGATGAGTGGCGAGAATCAGCTTCCCTAGATTGGCACTTAACGCAATATGCAGAACATAGTGGCGTTCAATCCCTCATTGCTGATATCAATTCTGCCTATTCATCACATCCATCTTTATGGCAGAAAGATGTCTTTGCTGAAGGTTTCCAATGGTTAGTCGGTGATGATGGCGCCGGTAATACGCTCGCCTTTGCTCGCTGGTCCGATGATGGACGTCCAGTTATTTCAGTAACGAATTACTCTCCCGTTCCCCATGAGAGTTACCGCCTACCTCTACCTATGTCGGGCTCATGGAGAGAAATTCTCAATACTGATTCAACCAAGTACGGTGGATCGGGAATCACAAATCCAACAATCTCACAGCTCAATGAAGAGCATCGAGGTTTTGCTCAATCAACAATTATTCGCTTGCCACCACTTGCCACGTTGTGGCTTGAGCTCACTTAACGCTTACGAGGTTGGCTGGCAGCAGCCACGAAAAACGCCACAAATATCAGCATTACACCAGGAATTGTCATAGCAATCGGCAATGTGGTTGCTCCCGCAACGATCGAGATCACGCCGCGACCGATAAAGGTAAGAATCTGATTTAGTGCGCCAAGTTCTGCCACCACTACTCCACCGGGTTTATCTGAACGGGCGCTGGCATATCCGAAGAAGAGTGGGCCAACAAATGAGATTCCAATTCCGCAGAGCAAGAAACCAAGACAGAAGATTGCAAATCCCAGGTAGAGATTGCTCTCTTTGATTTGAAGGCTAAGGCCAAGTGAGGTGAGGAAGATTGTTCCGCCCATGACAACAAATGGCTGGACGATTTCCTTATCGGTGCGATCACCTTTGAAGCGGTGGAAACCAAGGCGTCCGACAATCATTGCGCCCATAAATAGGAAGTACGGGACAACGGCGAGGGACTTACTTACACCAAACTCTTGGCGGGCCATGATGGTTGCCCAATCGCCGACAGAGACTTCCAACATCAACGCACAGAGAAATCCAAGACTGACCACCCAATCAATACTGAATGAGGAGAACATCCGGCGAAAGGTAACAATCTCATCTTCCTCAGTAACTTCATTACCCTGCAACAAAATTGGTCGCGAGCGATTGATAGCGCGAATTGTTAAGAGGTACACCATGATGATGAGAGGAAATATGTGCCAATTGAGAGAAACGAAGGATGAAATCAGTAGCGCAATGAATGCGGTAGTGACTGCGCCAGCGCTCCAAAGTCCATGCAGCATTGGAATGATCTGTACACCAGTCTCTGTCTGACGGTGAAGCGCCTGCGCGTTGATTGAAATATGGTAGGTAGCCCAAGCAAAACCACAGATGATGTTGACCAAAAGGTAGAGCTCTGCATTTTTCAATTCAATAAGGATTCCAACAGTCAGATATGTCACCGTCGAGCTGATAATCAAGACTTTGTAGACGCCTAGTCGATGAACAATGTGGCCCATCGTGAGATGAGCTGCCAACGCTCCAATCGAGCCTGAGCTCATCAGGAACCCAAAGTATGTGGTCGAGACATCGAGATTGGCCTTGATATCAGGTAGGCGCGGAGCAAGACACATGATTCCGAGTCCGAATAGGAAGAAGAAAGACTGGAGGTCCCTACGTTCTTGGCGTTCCATAGGCTTATTCAAAACAAGGCACTCGCTAACTCATTTCGCGCCCGAATCAGATCGGGATCAGATGGATCGACTAACTGGAAGAGCAATAGTAGATGTTCTTTAGCGCGTTTCTTATCATCTCCGACTGAGTTTCGTACCGCGGAGATAAGACGGGTAAATGCTCCTTTTGGATTACCGTGAGCAATTTCAATATCAGCAGCCATCAGTTGTTTGTCGATTGAAGAATCTGTATCTGCGTCACTGATTGTCTGTGCTGGATTAAGTCCTGATATTCGCACCATCAATTCACATTGCGCCAAACCAATCTTTGCCATCGTCTCATCAGGTTTACGCTGCAGCCAGTTGCGATATGCCATAGCAGCTCCAGAGTAATCTCCAGTCTCTAGTGCGCTTAATGCAGCAACTTCTTCTGGATCCATAGGTACTTCTTGAACTTCTGGAATATCAACTGCAAGGCCACGTTCTTGCGCAACTTGGAAGAGCTTAGAGATCACGAGTGCAATCTGATCTTCTGGATATGGCTTATCAAAGAGCGCAAGCGGCTGTTCATCAATGAAAGCAATCGCATAAGGAATTGATTGAATCTGAAGGGCCTGGACAAGTTGAGTTTGAACATCAGCATTGATGGCACCAAAAATCCATCGCTCTTCATCTTTCTTTGACATCTGAGACATGAGATCGCGCAGATCCATGGATGCTTTGCTACGCGGCGAGTAGGCCAATAGAACGACTGGCTTCTCCTTCGAAGGTGCAACGAAATTTGTCATGAAATTCTCAACGGTGGCCTCAGTGAAGTCCGCAGCGCTGTTTTCAGGGGTCTTGGGCTTGGTGAGAGAGCTCAGGTCGAAAGCACGCCCGAAATTATTGGGTAACGGCGGCATGCTCATGGCGTGATTCTATGAGTTACGTACGCCAGGAGCGCCGGAATCCATACGGAAAGGCAGGACAGATGTGATGTAGTCGCTCGTTGCGAAATCTAGCCCTACATCGCGACCGGCTTTCTCGCCAAGATACCAGCGATGTTCAAGTACCTCATGGAATAACTGTGCATCCTCAACTCGCCCCTGAAGAGATTCTGGAACTGAATCAACGACTTTATAGAAGACTTCCTTGAGCCATCGTTGGGCAGACTCTGATTTGTCAGGTGTAGTTGTCATCTCGCGCGATCTAAAGCGATCAAATGAGGCCAAGATTCTCTTTGCTTGAATCTCTTCAGTTTCAAGTCCCATCAAATCCTTGAGGCGTTGAGAGTGATAATTTGGCGCCACAAGTTTTGGCGTAAAAGTCAATGTTGATTGATCCCCCGCTAATTGAATATCAACTTCTTCGACCGCAAATCCAATATCTTGCAGCGATCGCATGGCACGCTCAACAGCCTGACGGTCATTCGCAGGTAAAACTTGAGGTTCGCTCAAAGCTTTCCAAATTTTTCGATATCGACTAATGACCGAATCACTCGCTCGAATCGGATCCATAGCTGGGAAGAGAACGCCTGCGAGTTTGAGATCCTCTAACTCAGCTGCCACATTAAAACGTGCAAGATCTAAATCATGTTCTCGTTGACCATTGCTGAGATGCTTTTGAAACTCTCCGGTCTCTGCATCTACGAGATACGCTGCAAATCCATCAGCATCACGGCGAAAAAGTGTGTTGGATAACGAACAATCGCCCCACCAAAATCCCAACAAGTGAAGTCTCACCAGTAGATAAGCCAGCGCGTTAGCCATAGTTGTGATCTGATGTTGCGTCACATCTCCGCTGAGAACTACGCGATATGGCAATGAATATGGCAAGAATCGCGTAACAATCGCACAAGGAAGTTCTTCGCCGCTCGGGGTGAAACGACCATTGACGATAGCAATCTGGGAGACAGAGGGTGCGCCGCGCAGTCCTAGCTCTCGTAACGCTTCATATTCTCGGGTCGCAAACTCCTGGACCGTCTCTTTAACGGCGTAAATCTCGCTATCGGGATCATTGGTAGAACGAACGAGTCGGACGATATGGCGGGAGATACCGCGTTGAGCGGTGAGAGTTGGGTCTTCGGGCCATTGTTCAAGCGGTGTATCCCAAGGCAGGTTAGCGAGAGCAGCAATCTCGTCACCAAGACCAGTTATATGCAATCGAGACTTATTGGAGGCCACTGCCTCATTCTTTCAGGCTTTACACTAGATACATGGCGCGAATGAAACGAGTTTTGAGCAAAGTCACACCAAAGTCACCAAAATCCAAGTCCAATGAGCATTCTCATGAAGATTTTGGAGTCAAAGGAGCGCCGCTCAATACTCAACATCCCTTCTACTTCGGATTTCTAGCGGCATCTGGAGCGCTCGTTGCAATCACCCTGCTTCGTGCACTCCAATCTGCAAGCCAAGTTTTCGTACTGATTATCATCTCGCTCTTTCTGGCTATGGGACTCAACCCCACCGTTGAAGCGCTGCAATCTCGTAAACTCAAACGAGGCGTTTCAGTAGCAGTCGTTGTAATAAGTGCACTGCTGATTGTTGCTCTCTTTGCTCTTGTGGTTATTCCACCAGTTTTCACCCAAGCTAATGAACTCATAGAGAGCGCCCCGCAACTACTCGATTCGCTCCGCAATAACTCCACTTTGAATCAACTCAACACTGAATACGGTTTCATTGATTCTTTGGAAACTAAATTTGAATCCTGGATATCAGATGGTCAATTACTCACTGGCGCATTTGGTGGCGTTCTCGGAGTAGGTCGCACCGTATTATCTGGCGCGTTTTCAGCTCTCACCGTGATGGTCTTAACGCTCTATTTCTTAGCTTCACTTCCCGCTGTCACGGCTATGTTCTATCGCCTAGCTCCGGCTTCACGTCGTGAGCGTGTTTCCCGAATCGGCGATGCAATCATCTCGCGCGTTGGCGCGTTTGTCGGCAGCCAAGTACTGATTGCGGCGCTTGCGGCCGTATTCGTCTTCTTTCTTGCGCTAGGTCTTGATCTGCCGTATGCGGCTGCACTCGGAATGGTCATCCTCTTCGTTGCACTAATTCCCTTGGTGGGCCACTTCATTGGCGCTGGCATCGTTGTACTCGTTGCCCTCACGCAGTCCCCTACTCAAGCGCTCTTAGCACTTGTGCTGTATACGATTTATGTTCAAATTGAGAATTACCTCATCACTCCACGCATCATGAAGCGTTCACTTTCAATTCCAGGCCTTGTGACAATCGTGGCTGCCCTTCTTGGCACCTCGTTGCTTGGTCTTGTAGGAGGAATTTTGGCAGTACCTATTGCAGCCGCTGTTCTTCTGATTATGGATGAAGTGGTCTTTCCAAAATCAGATAACGCGTAATTCAGTAATCAAAAGCCAACAAGACTAGTTGCTAGAACTCCAGCGGTAACGGTAGTCGCTCAGGGTTGACCACGCGAACAATTTCGGAGAGCACTCGATGTACAAATGGTTCACCTACCCAGAGGTGTTTCCCATCTTTTACCTCTATTAACTCAATCTGAGGGATTGTCGCAAACTTCTCGCGAGCTGCATCGGGTCGGAGAAAATCATCAAACTCTGGAATCAGTGCAACGATACGTCGATGATCATCAGCCCAAAAATGTAGATCTTCGGGGTTTGAGAATCTCAGCGGTGGTGAGAGAAGGATGAGTCCCTTAACCCGTGGATCACGGGCATATTTCAGCGCTAAGTCAGTACCAAATGACCACCCAGTTACCCATAACTCTTTAACCCCGACAACATCAAAGCAGTAATTGATTGCTGCAATGACATCTTCCTTCTCTGTTACTCCATTGCCGAATACACCCTCACTTAAGCCTTGTTCGCTCTGAGTGCCTCGTGTGTTGAAGCGGATAACGGTGATACCAGCCATGGCCGGGAGGCGATTAGCAGCCTTTTTGTAGATATGGCTATCCATCATTCCCCCATGAGTTGGTAAGGGATGTAGACAGAGCAAACCACGTGAGATATCGCCATTTTCTGGAGTCGCGACTTCACCGATCAAGCGCAATCCATCGGCTGTGATGAAGGAGATAGGGCTTCGCGTTGCGGGTAGGACGGTGCTGGGTCGAATCAATTCCGCCATACCTGTAAGTTTAGTCATTGACCATGAAAACATTCGAATCAATCAATCCCGCCACTGGCGAAGTAGTCGGAATCTTTCCTGTTACGACTGCAAAGGAAGTAAATGAAGCGGTTGCGCGTGCACAGACAGCTGCAGATCAATGGTCGAATTTAAGTTTTAGAAAACGTCTTGTGGTTCTCCGTGATTGGGCATCGCTGCTTACACGAGAGATGAATACCGCTGCTGAATTGATTCATCGCGAGACGGGCAAACCCACAAGTGATGCAACTCTTGAAATGGCCCTTGCAATCGAACATATCTCGTGGGCTGCAAAATATGCCCCGAAAGTTCTTGGTTCACAGAGTCGCCCTGTTGGACTATTGATGTTCAACATGTCAGCCAAAGTCCAACGCGCGCCGTATGGCGTTGTTGGAGTCATAGGCCCATGGAATTACCCAGTTTTCACACCTATGGGATCAATCGCATACGCACTTGCTGCTGGAAATACTGTGGTCTTTAAGCCCAGCGAATTCACTCCCGCAATCGGTGCTTGGCTCGGCGAGACATGGAAACGCATTGCTCCCTTTGCCGATATTTTCACGGTAGTTACCGGCACCCCTGAAACCGGAATCGCTCTTACTGAAAGCGCTGTCGGAAAAATCTCCTTTACTGGCTCCACACGTACTGCCAAAAAAGTTGCCGCTACCTGCGCCGAGCGTATGACTCCTGTTGTACTGGAATGCGGCGGAAAAGATCCCGTGCTGATTGATCGTGATGCAGATATTAAGCGCGCTGCAGAAGTAACTCTCTGGCACGCAATGTCCAACGCTGGACAATCATGTATCGGAGCCGAGCGCGTGTATGTACATCGCGATGTCGCAGAAAAATTCACCCAGACCATCGTCGAATTGGCTAAAGGGCTCAAGGTTGGCTATGAAGATGGTGCGCACTATGGCCCCGCGACGATGCCCTCACAGCTCAAGGTTATTAAGTCGCACATTGATGATGCTGTAAAACGCGGGGGCGAGTTCCTGATTGGCGATAAGAACTCTGTGAAGGATGGATATGTCCAGCCTGTAATCCTGCGTAATGTTCCCGAAGATTCAAAAGCAATGACTGATGAAACTTTTGGACCTACGCTGGTAATCAACACCGTTCGACATATGGACGAGGCGGTTGATTTGGCAAATTCCACTAGCTATGGACTTGGCGCGGCAGTCTGGTCAAAACGAAACGGAAAAAAGATTGCATCGCTTCTCAACTGTGGAATGGTCTCTATCAACTCCGCATTTTCATTTGCAGCAATTGGCTCCGTGCCATTTGGTGGCGTGAAAGATAGCGGCTACGGAAGAATTCACGGTGCAGAAGGCCTGCTTGAATTCACTTACCCTCGCACTGTCGTCAAAACTCGATTTAACATTCCGCTGCAATTCACAACATTTCAACGCACTGGTTTTGCTGATAAGACGATTATCAGACTCGTTAATCTCTTGCACCGTCGCCGTCGTCGCTAACACGCGACCTGCTTAATCCCGTATCTCAATATCCCCGTATCTCAATATCCCAGTTTTCAATATCTCGGAGCGTTACGAGTTCTCTCTATTTTAGGTTTTCTCTTCTCGCGATTGTTCCAACAAGCAGTATGCCAATGGCGTCGTGATTCCACATCATGCTCTAACCACGCAACAGTATGTGGAGTTGCCATCGGAATGAGTTGATCGCATCCTGGGCAGCGATAAGGCTTACTTGAACTTGATCCCGTGATCCGTCTGACGACATAAATGCCCTCATGGTGTTCTTCGATGGTTTGATGCGAAGTCGCAATATCGCGCTCATCATCGGTGGATGAGTTGCGAACGCCACGCTTCTTGGGCTTATTTCTCCGCGGACTCACAGGGATATTCTCCCCTAAATGAGGCAAGATTGTGTTCATGAAGATACGGCATCTCATTGCGTTGGCAATGAGCGCAGCCTTAATCTTCAATATTCCGGCCGCCTCAATCGCAGATGAAATCAAAGTTGTGGCTAAGAAGACTGCAAAGCCCATTCCCTCTCCTTCTCCTAAGTGGCCACCAAAGGGCTTTAAAGGAAAAGAGGGCGTCTTCGCCAAAGTGCCCACGAGTAAAGAGTTGATTGGCCTTCTCTCTGCACGTCGAACCTTGCAATCTGTTGTCAAGAACTGTGAAGAGTTCGCCTGCGGAGCCGTCATTGCTGCAGCCGAAACAGGATGTTCATGGTGGGAGGTCAACTCATCTGTCTTCAAAGTCAGAGCAGAAGATCTAACCCAAGAAAAAGTTGGAACCTTAACTACCTATGCAAAAGGCAGTGATAAAAAGGTCCAAACTACGATCTTTTTGATTAGTTCTGAAGAGGTCTCACCCGGAGTTTCGGTAAGTGGAATCAAAGTTGTCTGCCATAGAAATCCGGCAGATAAACCAAAGCCAGGCAACATCTACACACCACTCGTTACCTCTTCACCTACGCCATCGGCAACCAACGGAAACTAATCATGCTCGGCGGAATTGATAATGCTCTCTTTCTCTCATCTTTTGCTGGCTTTGCCGTTATGGGAGTGCTGATTCTCTTATTGCGCTGGGCCTTCAGCCGCGGTTCCTCATTGGTCGAACGACCACGACGAACTGGCGAGGAAGATGAGTACGGACTTTTGAGAGTAGTTGCAACTCCCACAAATTTCATCGAAGGCGAAATCATCAAGCGCAAGCTCATTGAACATGGGATTAAAGCAACCCTAACCAGCACCAAACAGGGACCAAGGATTTTTGTTTTCCCCGAAGAAGTTAAAGCAGCCGAAGCAGTATTACGGAGTTAGAACGTAACGTCGACTAACGATTCTTGCCTGGAACCCAGAGTTGATCTCCAACTTCGCGATTCTCATAGCGCGCAAGAACGAAGAGAAGATCTGATAGTCGATTGAGGTACTTGGCGGTTAACTTATTCACGCCTTCACCAAACGAGTGAATGGCCTGCCATGTGCACCGTTCAGCGCGACGCACAACGGTGCGGGCCACATGCAGATGCGCTGATGCTGGAGTGCCTGAAGGTAGAACAAATGATTTCAAGGGACTTAGCGTGCTATTGAAATGGTCAATCTTCTCTTCCAAATATGCCACTTGTGATTCAAGAACGCGTAGCGGTTCATGGACCGGAGCATCGACGACTGGCGTACAGAGATCTGCACCAACATCAAAGAGGTCGTTTTGGATACGAACCAAGAGTTTGCGGATCTCCTCATCGAGGTTCGGGAGCGCAAGGACCACGCCAATATAAGAGTTGGCTTCATCGACAGTGGCATAAGCCTCAAGACGCGGATCGTTCTTTGAGGTTCGACTCATATCTCCGAGCGACGTAGTTCCATCATCACCAGTTTTTGTATAAATTCGAGTCAGATTTACCATGGGGTGAGCCTATTGGAGTCGTTACGATGTGACCACTTCGGGGCACGAGCCCAGTAGCAAAGCAACCATGGCAGAGCACTCAACGAGACTCTGACGTGAATCGAGAGAGGATGTAGCGCCCTCATGGCAGCAACCCATCCACTCGACCGTTTCCGAGTTGTTGGAGGCTCTAGCCTCATCGGAGATGTCACCATCATGGGAGCAAAGAACTCTGTTCTCAAGCTGATGGCGGTAACTCTTCTGGCTCCGGGTCGCTCCACAATCAACAACGTCCCAGATATCGCAGATGTCGCGATGATGGCAGAGCTTCTCGAGCGTTTAGGTTGCACAGTTTCGCGCGACTTAGCGAAAGCAAATATCGTTATTGACGTTCCTGATCAGCCCGGTCACCGCGCAGAATACGAACTAGTGAGAAAACTCCGGGCCTCGATCAATGTTCTTGGTCCACTTGTTGCACGACTTGGTAAAGCCGAGGTCGCTCTTCCTGGCGGGGACGCTATTGGATCTCGCGGATTAGATTTTCATACGAAGGGTCTCGTCGCACTCGGCGCGCAGGCACATAGCGAGCATGGATACATCATTGCTAGCGCACCTTCGGGCCTGACTGGCGCGGAAATTTCACTTGAGTTTCCTAGCGTTGGAGCAACTGAGAACATCATGACAGCAGCTGTTCTAGCTCAAGGCGTGACAGTGCTTGATAACGCGGCGCGCGAGCCAGATATTGTTGATATTGGAAACTTCTTGATCGCAATGGGCGCTGATATTGAAGGGCTCGGTACGCCAACGCTGACAATTCGCGGAGTAGAAACTCTCCATCCTGCCGAACACACGGCAATTCCTGATCGCATCGTGACAGGTACATGGGCTTTTGCCGCTGCGATGACGCGCGGAGATATCTCGATTCATGGCGCAAATCCAGAACATCTCGCGCTCCCACTCGAAAAACTCGTCTCGTCTGGCGCAGTCATCACCTCGATTAAAGATGGAATCAGAGTGAAAATGGATCGCCGCCCCAGTGCAATTGATGTTGCAACGCTCCCCTATCCTGGATTTCCCACCGATCTGCAACCTTTTGTCATTACCCTCAATGCCATAGCTGAGGGCGATGCCATCGTGACCGAGAATGTTTTTGAAGGTCGATTCATGTTCGTCAACGAACTCCTACGCCTCGGTGCCAAAATCAGAGTTGATGGTCACCATGCATCTATCAGCGGTACTCCACAACTCTCGTCAGCCCCAGTTATGGCCTCAGATATCCGTGCTGGGGCTGGTTTAGTTCTGGCTGGTCTAGTGTCTGATGGCGTTACCTTTGTAGAGGGCGCGTATCACGTTGATCGAGGATATCCGCAATTTGCAGAACAGCTGCGCTCACTTGGCGCAGATGTCACTCGCGTTGACTAGTCAAGAGCAAATAAAAGTTAGCGAACAAGAAGTTAGTGAATAGACGCTAGAGCCTTAATTGGTGATTGATTCGCGAAGTTCATGGCGACCTTCGACTCGTAACTTCTTGTAGATAATCATGGTTTCATGACGTACAAGTGATTCGCTATAGCCGATATTTTGAGCGATGCTCTTATTGGTCTTTCCTGCACGGAGAAGTTCGAGAATCTTCTCTTGGCGTTGAGTGAGAGGCTGTAATTCGCTGGTCTGCGTGAGATCACGGACAGTAGAGAGCGTTCGAATCTCTAGCGAGCTCTCATAGACCCGAAGTAAGGATTGAATTGCCTCGCAGTAATTATTGATTCCATCTAAGGATGTAAGGTCGGATGGAAAGCTCATGCAATAGATTCGAGCAAGCCCCACCGGAATCGCAACCATTGACTCCCAAGGTGTAATGGAATCAAAATGTATAAAGTCCTCAAACTCGTCAGAAACTGTGTCGACTGTTGTCCAAACAATCTTTTGTGAGCGGGCCGCAAGACTCAAAGGTCGCAGGTCAGAGATCTGAATGGTCGCCTGAGTCATGTGTTCGTGCTTGCTGAAGCCAACAAGATTCTCGCAGCGAATGAGCCCATCAGGATCTACTGTGCCGCGATAGACGACGGCGATCTCATCCCTGGGTGATAAATGTCCGCTCAGGAAATCTACTGCTTGCTCAGCCAGAGGTGACTTTGAGAGAAAATCTGCGATGGATTGAATTCGATGCAGGTATTGCTCGTACAAGAATTACCCCCCCCCGTCGAAACTAGGGACTATGAACTACCCGATATCTACTTTGGTAATCATGGCAGAGGCAACTGACACAGTCACGCGATTGGGGCGAAAGTCCAAGGTCACCGCGAACTGCTCACCATCTCGCTCTCCTACCCGGTAAAGCCATCCATTGGCCGCAGCACAGACTTCGGCAGCTCTTTCGCTCATTCCAATAAGTTGCGAGGCGCGATCCTGCGTTATCTCTTCTTCGCCCTTGATGGTGATTGGACACTGTTCTGGGCTCTTTCCAACGGCAAGAATCTCACCGCGCGTTTCAGTCCTTCCAATCGCGATGACAACAGAGGATCTCGCCTTGGATTGCGCTCTGATCGAATAGATACCGGCCTCACCTGATTGTGAGATCCGAGATAGAAAGAAGTAGTTCTTCTTGCCATACGGTTCAAAAAACGCCGTCCGCTCTTTAATGGGCAGAGCTATCTTCTTACCTGATGGAGTGGTCACAGTGACGCTGGGAAGAAGTGACTTCTTTAGCTTGTTTGTGGGCGCCTGATCAACGATGAGGTACTCCACATTCAATTGATCGCCCGGTTGGAGCGCAAAGCGGACATGCCTTTGTTGCTTCGGGGCGGTGAAATTTGCATAGACTGCAAATGAGATAGTCCCGTCAATCAGAATCGGACTCTTTGGGACAGTGTTATGAGATGCAGTGAGATTTACCGGAAAGTGCGCATTTACCGGTGCGCTTACGCCAAAAATCAGCGCAAACGTAATGAAAAATCTGAGGCTAGTTCGTAGCACTTTCGCCTAGTACTGAAACGCGATTATTTGCTACCGATAAGAATCCACCGCTGACTGTAAATTCTTCAGAAGATCCATCAACGCCCTTAATTGTGACGGTGCCATCAACCAGTACGCCAAGAAGCGGAGCGTGATCAGGGAGAATTCCCAGATCACCTTCCAAGGTACGAGCAGAGACCATCGTGGCCTTACCCGACCAGACTCGCTTCTCTGGCGTTACGAATTCGACGGTGAGGATTTTTTCTGACATCTATTAGCTCTTTGCCAATTCAGCAGCCTTGCGTTCGACGTCATCGAGACCGCCGCACATGAAGAATGCCTGCTCTGGAATATGGTCATAATCGCCGTTTGCAAGCGCATCGAATGCAGAGATGGTCTCGCTCAAAGGCACGAATGAACCTTCGATTCCGGTGAATACCTTCGCAACGAAGGTGTTCTGTGAGAGGAAGCGCTGGATACGACGTGC
>CAYSGG010000017.1:0-13743 GCA_964430775.1 uncultured Clavibacter sp.
AACAGCGGCTAAGTATGACAGTCCGTCAGAGAAGTATGAAATCTAAGCGAGAAAAGCCTCTTTTTACACCTTTAGGAGTCGCTTGCCTTTCTCGACCGCATCCTCACGATCCTCCGCACCGAGCTTGCGATAGAGGTTCCGCAAATGGGTCTTGATTGTGTTCTTGGAAATACTCAGATTTTTTGCAATCTCCTTCAGTGGTAATCCAGTGGCAAGATGACGAAGAATGTCAGCTTCACGTCGTGTCAGAGCTTCACCGGCTGGACCCTTTGCAATCATCATTTTGTTTAACTCCTCACCTGCTGCGCGAGCCAATCTTTCGTTAAATGCGGTGGGTGATTCAGAGGCGAGAGAGATGTATTGCTGCAGAATGTCAGAGCGTTGAGTAACAAAATGATGAAAGTATCCATGCTTTGAACCTACTTCCACGGCTTTTGCTACAGCCTTCAATTGAGCTGCCGGTGAATCTTTGAGCAAATATGCCTTGAAAAGATAGAACGTTATTGCCTGACGAGGAATGCTTAAATCGAATCCTTTTATGATCTTCTCGGTATTGGCCAAATCTCCAGTCCCAATACTTGCTGCAGCTCGGAACGAATCAACGAAGTAAGAAGGCTTACAGCGCTTCAGCAATTCTTGCACCCGATCGTTATCCATCATGAAATGTCTGACTCTGATTTCCCACATATCTACTACTTGACTCAATTCATCAGAAATCACATGCCTGCGAATTAACTCTCTTGATCTCTCTATACATGCCAATGCCTCTTCATACCTCCGCAATAGTGCAAGGTGATAACCCTGTCTGCCCAATGAAGCGATTGCTACAGGGAAATTGGAAACGTTGCAGGCATCCTCAATATTCAACTGCAGAATTGAAACACTCTCTTCTAATTTCCCTGACTCCGCCGCAAGTATCGACTCTGCAAATCTTGTTCCAAATGGCCCAAAGAAGCCGCTCACTTCTGCGTGAGTCACAACAGTAATTGGAGTTATCAAGTAATTTTGGGTCTCAACCAAGCGTCCCTCGTGAGCTGCTATCAGGCAGCGCATCGAGGAAATTGTGGAGTTTCGGATGACTGGCTGACTTGTCGCCATGATTTCGTCAAGTATCGATGACATCCTTTGAACACGGCTGTAATCATCGGCGATGAAGGCTCCCCAAAGTGCGAACTGCAGATAAGTAACTTGATGTCGTGATGATGCAGATTTGTCTCCCTTGTTTACAAGATATGTCTCCATAGCCAAATTCCAGTTTTGTTCAAGTCTCCCTTTTGCAAAAGCGACTAATGATTTCAAGGCAAGGAGATCTCCCCTCCATGATTCCGCTTGCTCCTTGGTCAAACTCAATAGCTCTAATTCCATGACATGAATATGAGATTCAGCCGCACTAAAGTCTCCACTCAAAAATTCAATATAGAAACTTATGATTGCTTTTCCAACCGCGCCATTTCCTGGAAGGTGTTCGGCCACCATAACCCATTCGCGTAACTCGTTAACTGCCGACTTTGTTATTGAGTCTTGGATACTGGCTCCAATTGCTGACATCAGCTGCGAATCCCGCAGAATCTCACTTAGCTTCGGTGTTTCTCCCATTTCTACCAACATAGATGTGGCTTCACGTACTTCGTTCTGAGATAAGAGAACTTCAATAATTGACTCTATCTTCTTGTTGAACTCTTTACCTCGCCGCAGCTCATCAATTAATACATCCCGAAAAATCGGGTGAATTCTAAATTTTGGAGGCATTTGTGAGACCTGTGAAACTATAATCGAATCTTGACTCAACAAGGTCAATTGACGAACGACATCGACATTTCCCGTTATTTTGTAAGCCAATTCTGGTGAGATATTTTGTAAGGGTGAGAGTTGCTTCAATAACTCGAGTTGAGGATCCTCCAATTTTGCCAAAACTTTATTTGCCTCAATCGAAAATTGATGTTTCCCTCTTAGTCGCAAAGTTGATAATTGGTTTCGGAAATCTGGATTACTTCTTAGCAATGAAGCGACTATTTCCGTACTTGTTGGCCAGCCCTCAGTGAGCTTTGAAATTAGCTGCACTTCTTTGTCTGTGATGTTCGGAAGGGCGTCTTGAGCTAACTGCTCAATTTCCTGGTCGTTAAATCTAAGTTCTTCAGAGTTCACGACAGCAAAGCGATTTATTCCAGCTTCTTGGATGAACTCAGAACGAGGCGAGGTAGTCGTAACCAAGATGAGCTTCACATGGCGAGGCATCAAGCGCACTATTGCCAAAGATAAGTCGTTATGAGTTTGACGAATCTCTTCTGCGTTATCAACTACAACGTTGAATGGTGTCCTATCTGATTCCAGAATTTGAGAGAACTCTACAATTTCTTTTGCAGTGACTTCCTGAACATTGAGTAAGTTGGCGAATTTTGATTTTAAATGAGGAACTACCCTGCAGATCTCACTTAGAAAGACTTCGAAGAGTTGTGTGGCGCTTGAAGTTGAGAATCCTTCAATCCACGCGGTCGGTTGATCTTGAGATTCCATCCATTGTTTGGCCAAAGTTGACTTCCCATAGCCAGCTGGACCATAGATGTAGATGACATGATGCCCTGGAGCGTTAATCGCATTGATCAGCCTCTTGCGATAAATCGTGGGTGATGCCATGGGGCCATCATCCGCCGCTAATCCTTTGAGGAGGGTGAAATTCCCCCAAAAAGGGGTTAGTTCACCCCAAACTTCACCCTACTTCTCCCGCATAAGGGCATATTGCTAAGCGCATGGAACAATTCGCGAACCATGCCAACGCCTATCTGGATGAGCCCCGAGACCACCTCGGTAAATCGCCTGCCGATGCTCAATATCGGCCATTTGATGTCAATCTCCCTGGATGGTCGATGGGATTTTCAACTTCTCTCAAATCCAAACCAGGAAATTGGTCGCCGCGATCATTGGGATTCAATCGATGTTCCCGGGCTTTGGACCATGGTTAATGGCCAACAACCCTTCGATGATAAACCGATTTATACCAATGTACAGATGCCCTTCGCGCAACTACCACCGACTGTTCCCCAAGAGAATCCGACTGGGGTTTATCAGCGCGAGTTTTCATTGCCGACATCATGGAAGAACAAGCGCGTTGTTCTATCCATTGGTGGATTTGAATCAGTGGCCATACTTTCCATCAACGGACAAGAAGTTGGCGTAGCAAAAGACTCTCGTCTAGCTTCCGAGTTTGATATCACTGACTTTCTCAATAATGGATCTAATCGAGTAGAGATCAAAGTTATTAAGTGGTCAGATTCGACTTTCATTGAAGATCAAGATCAATGGTGGCATGGTGGAATTACTCGCTCGGTCAAGCTATTTGCTACCGAACATGTCTTCATTGAGCGACTTTATGCAACGCCAGGATTGGAAGCTAACAACAAAGTTGGAACTTTGAATGTTCGAGCGCACATCAACTCCATCAATGAAGCTGACATTGCCAATTACAAACTTCGCGTCAGAGTCTTAGGAATTAAGAGCGCTGATGTCACCGCAACCGTTATCAACCGCAAAGCTCCACAGTGGACTGAGAAGAGTGCAGCAGAGAAACAAGCTGGAGATGATTACTTCCTTGGAACCTTCTGGGATGGAAACATTCCCAAACCAAATTATGAAGCGTGGCTAGCGACCGAACCTGTTATTCCGGGTCCGCTTGAACTCTCAATCCGCATCCCCGGAGTATCGCCGTGGTCGGCAGAATCTCCGACTCTCTACGACGTTGAATATGAATTGATCGATCCTTCAGGTCAGGTCATCGAGGTCACAAGTCAGAAAGTTGGCTTCCGTAGCGTCGAAATCGATGGAAATGAGCTCTTGGTCAATGGCCAGCCCGTCATCATCTACGGCATCAACCGCCATGACTTCAATCGCCAGACCGGTCGAGTCCTCAGTCGTGATCACATGCGTCAAGATCTTCTCGAACTGAAGCGTTGGAACTTCAATGCAGTGCGTACATCGCATTACCCCAATGATCCGGCTTTCTTGGATCTCTGTGACGAACTTGGTTTCTATGTGGTTGGTGAAGCAAATATCGAATCACATGCATTCCAGAACACGCTCTGCAATGATCAGAAGTACCTCAATGCATGGGTCGATCGCGTAGCGCGCATGATTCAGCGCGATATCCATCATGCCTCAGTCATCTTGTGGTCGCTGGGTAATGAATCCGGTGCTGGTTTAAATCACCGCGCTGCTGCTGCTTATGCTCGTTACTTTGATCCATCGCGTCCACTTCATTATGAAGGTGCAATTCGCGGCAACTGGACTGCTAATTACGATCTCACTGATGTGGTCTGTCCAATGTACCCCGACATTTCAGCAATCATCTCGTACGCAAAGTCTAAGAAAGCTGATCGTCCGTTGATTATGTGCGAGTACACACATGCGATGGGTAACAGCAATGGAACTCTTGCTGAGTATTGGGAAGCAATTCACACGCTGCCTGGTCTTCAAGGTGGATTCATCTGGGAGATGTGGGATCACGGCCTTGATCAGACACTTGAGGATGGCACGGTCCGTTCGGCATACGGTGGTGACTACGGCGAAATCAAACATGACGGCAACTTCGTATGTGACGGAATGTTCTTCCCGGATCGCAGTCCTAAGCCTGCCTTTCAAGAGTTCAAGTACATCGCCTCACCCATCACGATTACAGCCAAGAATCTCAAAACTGGAAAGTTTGAGATCTTCAACAAGAACTTCTTCGTTGATCTGCGTGATGTGAAATTACGTTATGAGGTGACGGTCAATGGCAAGGTGACCTCAACCGCTGATGTAAAACTCCCGGCGGTAAAACCCCGTAAAAAGGCGCTTTTCTCCCTTCCAGCTAATGCACTCAAGGCAGATTCCAACGCCGGCGAAAGATTCGTTAACTTCTCCTTGGTCCTTGCAACCAGCACGCCATGGGCTCACCTCGGTCATGAAGTTGCTTGGCAACAGATTGCTCTGCCATCAAAGCCGCTTCCTAAAGCGAAGCTGGCGAAAAAAGCTCAGGAATACGTCAACGCAGAAGGCGCAATCATCTTGCCATTTGGTGAAGTTGCTCCGCGTCTCACGCTCTGGCGCGCACCAACTGATAATGATGCGATTGGCCATATTGCTTCAAAGTGGGAAACCTGGGGACTTCGAAACATCCGCCGCGATTCATCTACTGTGTCTCGCAAAGGTGGAATCACCAAGATCACACATTCGTGGAAGACCAGTGCCGGCATAACCATCAAACACATCCAGACTGTTGAATCGGTCGAATCAGGTTTGAGAGTTACTGATGAAGTCACACTTCCTAAACAACTTGATGATGTTGCGCGCGTTGGAATCAATTTTGAACTTCACGGTGATCTCAATCAACTCACCTACTTTGGTACTGGACCATCTGAAACCATGCCCGATCGCGCTATTGGCAAAGTTCATCGTTGGAACTCCACGGTTGCTCAACAATATGTGCCGTATGTGAAGCCACAAGAAAATGGTGGCCACGTCGGAGTGCGTTGGTTTACTCTGACCAACCAGACCAATCGCGGGCTCTACTTCCAACTAGATAAGCCCCGTATGGTCACGATTACTCCTATGAGATCAACCGATCTCGCTGATGCAACCCACAATGTCTTTGTACAACCATCAGGAAATACCGTGGTGACGATTGATGCGATTCACCGTGGAGTTGGTACTGCATCGTGCGGTCCAGATACCTTGGCGAAATATCGGATCAAGCCTGGAACCTATAAATGGAGCTGGACAGTCCTTACTTTCTAGCTTTTCCAGCTGATTGGTGCGGGATATTTAGCGCTTCGTCCATCTCCTGAAGACCGACGTCTAGCGCGACGAATCATCCATGGGACGGCATACGCACCAAACCAATGAAGATTTACCTGGGTTTTCTCCAGAGCTGATTGTGGTTCAGCAGGAGGCAGAGGCGTGCGCCAATCGTGATCGTGCGGAAGGTTTAAGCGCGCAAGGACAGCTTGTGCCACACGGCGATGACCTTCAGAGTTGAGATGTAATCGATCTTCATGAATAAATCGCGTATCTCGCCAGAAATCATCTTGATTGGGATCAAAAAGGATTGCACCTACTGAGTTAGCTTTCTGTCTTACATTCTGATTGAAGATTGCAAATCTCTCTTGCCACATTTGTGCAGTCTTATTCTTTTTGCCAGTGTCTTCCATGACACAGAAGAGCATTAAAGATGCGCCACTTTTGATAAGGGTATCAACCGCGCTGTTATAGGTATCAATTGTTTTCGCAGGATCATACTTAGGTCGGATCACATCGTTGGCGCCAGCATGAAAGGAGATGATGGTCGATGGGCCATTAACAAGTCCTAGCGCTATCGGCACTTGCTCGTCATGAACTTGTCCTACCAGCTTGCCGCGAATTGCAAGATTTGCATAGGTGAAATTCTCGTAATGTTTCGCCATAACATCTGCAACGCGGTCAGCCCAACCACGGTACCGACCGTTGATGATTTCATCTTGCATGCCCTCGGTCATCGAATCCCCCAGGGCTATGAAACGGTTATAGGACATTCCGTTTCCGATCAATTGCATAGAGCGCAATCGACATAGCAACACTGGCATTGAGTGATTCAACTGCGCTACTCATAGGAATAGAGATTAGTAGGTCGCACTTCTCGCGCACTAGACGGGAGAGCCCTTTTCCTTCGCTACCAACGATGATGTAGAGCGGTTGATCCGCAATCTCCATTGCATCGATTGTGGTGTCTGCATCGCCATCGAGGCCCACAATGAAGCATCCATAGGCCTTTGCATCCTCAATTGAGCGAGAGAGGTTGGTGATTTGGGCGATTGGCAGGCGAGCTGCAGCTCCAGCGGAGGTCTTCCATGCAGCAGCAGTAAGAGATGCGTTACGACGTTCTGGGATCAACAAACCATCGGCGCTAAATGCAGCAGCGCTACGCGCGATTGCTCCGATATTTCGTGGATCGGTCACGCCATCGACTGCGATGAAGAGTGCAGGTTCGGATGCGCGCGCAAAGATTTCTTTCTGGGATGAATATTGGAATGGCTTTACGACTAAAGCAACACCTTGGTGATTAGCGATTCCCGTCATATTTTCAATCTGGCGTCGTTCAACTTCCTTGATTCCGATACCCATCTTCTGGGCAAGACGGATACTCTCATTGAGACGTTCATCAACATCCACGCCAACAGCAACTACTAATTCTTTGGCAGGAATTCCGGCGCGCAATGCTTCAACTACCGCGTTACGACCTGCGACTGTATCGATATGTTCCTTTGCATCACGGCGATAATCACGCTTGCGATCAGGACGTCGAGAATCGCCACGTTTAGCATCTCCGCGCTTAGCATCAATGCGCTTGCGTTCAGTGCGCTTACGTTGATTCTCTTCTTTTGACTTGTACTTCTTGTGATACGGACGATCCTCAGCCTTGGGAGTTGGACCCTTACCGCGAAGTGAACGCTTTCCTTTTTTCGGTGGCTTGTTATCTGGTTTGCGATTAGGTCTTGCCATTAGCTGATACTCCATCTCGGTCCTTGCGGGGTGTCTTCAATGGAGATTCCCATTGCAGTGATGCGATCACGGATTGAATCCGCAGCAGCAAAATCTTTACGTTCGCGAGCAGCTTCGCGTTGTTCGAGCAATAACGCAATGAGGCCATCAACGGCGCCAGTGAGATCCGCGCTATTGGTTGATCCGTAGGCAGCATCGTAAGGATCGCAGCCCAGAATGCCTAAAGCTCCACGGATATATGCCGAGAATGTAGCGATTTCATCCTTTTTGCCAGAAGTGAGCGCGCTATTTCCTGCTCGTAACCACTCTGAAATCAGCGCTAATCCTTGAGGTACAGAGAGATCGTCATTCATTACGGCAGCAAATTCGGGAGCAATCACAGGCTCTGGAAGAGTGCCAGTGGCTTCGCGTGCACGAGTAAGGAAGTTCTCTATTCGGCGGAAGGCGGTAGCTGATTCATCTAACGCTTCAAAGGAGAACTCAAGCATCGAGCGGTAATGCGCACTTCCTAGATACCAACGTAGTTCGATTCCACGAACCCGCTTCAGGACTTCCATCACCTGTAGGGAATTACCAAGTGACTTGCTCATCTTCTCACCAGAAGTTGTGACCCATGCATTGTGCATCCAGAGTTGGGCGAATCCATAACCAGCAGCTTCGGATTGAGCAATCTCATTTTCGTGATGTGGGAAGACAAGATCTAAGCCACCACCATGAATATCGAATTCAGCACCAAGATATGCATGCGCCATTGCAGAGCATTCAAGATGCCAACCTGGTCTGCCATCTCCCCAAGGAGTTGGCCATGATGGATCATTTGGTTTTGCTGCTTTCCATAAAGCGAAATCTCGTGGATCTTTCTTATATGTCTCATCTGCATCATCTGCAGGCATCAGATCATCAAGTTTCTGATTAGAGAGTGTTAAGTAACGTTTAAGTTTTCTGACTTCCAAATAAACATCGCCATTACCAGGGGCGTATGCAGAACCATTATCAATCAGCGTCTTCATGAGTTCGATCATCTGAGTGATATGACCTGTAGCGCGCGGTTCGTATGTCGGAGGTAAGACGTTGAGTGCACGATAAGCATCGGCGAATGCCCGCTCATACTTCATGGCTACCGCCCACCATGGAATCTCTTCATGAACGGCCTTGTGCAGGATCTTGTCATCGATATCGGTGACATTGCGGATAAATGTGACGTCATGGCCGGTAGCGCTCAACCAGCGTCGCAAAATATCGAAGTTAACTCCGCTTCGGATATGGCCAACATGGGGAGCAGCCTGAACAGTCGCACCGCAGACATACATCGAGACTTTGCCCTCAACGAGAGGTTTGAAATCACGAACGGCGCGCTGGGCAGTGTCGTATAGGCGAAGTGCGCTCATGAGCGAATCCTAATTCTTCTTCTCAACTAAAGCGGTCGCGATGGCAGAGATTCCCTTACCTTCGCCGGTAAATCCCAAACCATCTGTTGATGTTGCAGTCACAGAAACTGGAGCACCAGCAAGCGCTGCCGACAGCGCCGCAATTGCTTCTGTACGACGAGGACCAATCTTTGGTTTGTTGCAAACAATTTGCACTGCAACATTCTTAATGACGAATCCCGCGCGAGTGATTCGTTCCAGAGTTTCTTTGAGCAAGGCTGTTCCTGATGCTCCAGAATATTGCGGATCGGAAACTCCGAAGTTTGAACCTAGGTCGCCCATTCCTGTTGCGCTAAAAAGTGCATCGCAGATCGCATGAGCTGCGACATCGCCATCAGAATGTCCATCAACGCCAACGACCTCAGGCCAATGAATTCCGGCTAGCCATAATTCGCGTGCAGGATCAGCCGAGAATGCATGCGCATCGGTGCCCACTCCAACTAAAAGATTCGAGCCAAGTCCCCGCAGATGAGTAATCGCAATCGCAATATCTTCTGGATTAGTAACTTTCATTGCGCGCGCTTCACCCGCAATAGTTTTGACTTTGATTCCCAGAGCTTCCACTAAGGCTGCATCATCTGTGGCATCCTCACTGGCGGCATGTGCCCGCTTGAGGACATCAAGGGCAAATCCCTGCGGTGTTTGTACCGCCTTCAATGCAGTGCGATCTGGGGTATTTCTGACGTAACCATCACGGTCGATCTCTTTAATGGTGTCGACGACATGGATAACAGGAACGACCGCGCTCTCACCGCCGCGAAGCTCTGTAAGGACTCTGGTGGCAAGATCGGCCGAAGCAAGCGCTCGAGCAGCATCATGCACAAGTACATGTTTGATTGATGGAGAAAGCGATTTCAAAGCAAGATTAACTGAGTCGCTGCGAAGGACGCCGCCCGTAATCACTGTTGCGCTTTCGCCCACGATTTTTCGAAATTCTTCTTCGTAACCCGCAGGTGCCGTGATGATGATTTCATCCACCACAGTTGAGAGTGCAGCAAATGCGCGCTCAATCAGCGTTATGCCATCGATTTGAATCAGCGCTTTGGGGATATCTGCTCCGAGACGATGACCCATACCTGCGCCCGCAATGATTGCAGCGCTAGTGGGTGTTTGACTCATGAGACGCTCACAGCGATGAGCCGATTAAGAAGCGAGCACCTCGTCGAGGATTGATTCAGCCTTGGCCTCGTCAGTGTTTTCTGCGAGTGCAAGTTCGGAAATCAAAATCGCGCGAGCTTTTGCAAGCATGCGCTTCTCGCCCGCAGAAAGACCACGGTCAAGATCACGACGGAAGAGATCGCGGACAACCTCAGCGACTTTAATGACATCGCCTGATGCAAGTTTTTCAAGGTTGGCTTTGTAGCGACGAGACCAGTTAGTGGGCTCTTCGGTGTAAGGCTGGCGTAGGACTCCAAAGACTCTTTCAAGACCTGATGAGTCAACAACATCGCGAACGCCAACAAGGTCAACGTTTTCGGCTGGGACTCGTACTGTGAGATCGCCTTGTGCGACCTTGAGTACTAGATAGATCTTCTCTTCGCCTTTGATGGTCCGGGTCTCGATTGCTTCAATGAGAGCCGCTCCGTGATGGGGATAAACAACGGTTTCGCCGACCTTAAATGACATTGAGTGCCTTTCGCTAGGGGACGATTTTATCAGAGTAATTCCAATCACGAAAACCAGCTCAAGTAGGCGTAAATCAATGCTTTTCTGCCATTATTCGCCAATGAGTTCTTCTCTGATGTCACGTCGCCTCGTTGGTGCACTCGCTGCAAGTAGCTTGCTCTTGACAGGATGCGCCGCAGGTGGTCAAGCACCTACTCGAATCATCAAACAAGTAACAGATGGCGTCGAAAAAGATGCAGGCGATCTCAAGATCCGTAACGTGAAGATTATTGCGCTACCTGATGGCTCAGGAACACTCATTGCTTTCATTGTTAATCACAACGATGTTGAAGACCAACTGGCTGCAATCACCATTAATGGCCAACGCGCAGATCTAGCAACTGAAGCCGTTCTTGCAAAGAACAAGCCGATGATTTTCGAAGGTGATGCTGCCAACGCGAAAGCAAAGGTTGCACTCCTGGGAGCAAAGCCTGGTTATCGAGTGCCGGTAGTTCTCTATTTCACAAAGGGCGGAAAAGTCGAACTTGATGCCCTCGTTGTGGCAAATACCGGAATTTATAGCTCCATCTTGTAACCCAGGCCGCGTACGGTCTGAATCAAGGTTGGATTTGCTGGATCTGATTCGATTTTGGCGCGCAGACGTTTGATGTGAACATCCAGCGTCTTGGTATCTCCGACATAATCACTGCCCCACACTCGATCAATTAACTGCATACGAGTCAATACGCGGCCAGCGTTACGCATCAAAAACTCAAGTAATTCAAACTCTTTGAGCGGAAGCGACACTGGTGCGCCATTTACAGAGACTTGATGGCGATCTATATCCATACGGACTTCGCCAACAACTAATACTCCAGGGGTGGCTTCCACATCTTCTCCGTGATTGCGACGCAATACAGCGCGAATACGGGCAACAAGTTCGCGGGATGAATATGGCTTTGTGACATAGTCATCAGCGCCAATCTCAAGGCCTACGACCTTATCGACCTCTGAATCTTTCGCAGTAAGCATGATGATCGGAACGCGCGATTTTGAGCGAATCTGGCGACAGACTTCAGTGCCTGAAACTTCCGGGATCATCAGATCAAGTAAAACTAGGTCGATTCCACCCTGATCGAATTTACGGAGCGCTTCTGCTCCGTTATCGGCAGTAACGACTGAGAATCCCTCTTTTCCCAGCAGAAACTCGAGCGCTTCTGAAAATGAAGCCTCGTCTTCGACTATCAGGATTTTGGTCATGCGCTGCTGCCTTCCTCATCAAGTGCAACGGGTAGCTGGAGAGTGAATGTGCTTCCTACGCCTTCTTTACTCCACACCTTCACATCACCGCCATGATTCAACGCCACGTGTTTCACAATCGACAGTCCCAATCCTGTTCCACCCGTCAAGCGTGAGCGTGCTGGATCAACTCGATAGAACCGTTCAAAGATTCGGTTGAGCTCTGAATCCGCAATTCCAATTCCTTGATCAGTAACTGAGATCTCAATGATGTCGCCAACTCGCTTGGTGACGATGGAGACCTTCGTCCGCTCTGGACTGTAATTAACAGCGTTCTCAACCAAGTTATGCACCGCAGTGATGAGTTGATCGCGATCGCCAATGACTGTTGCATCTTCGATATCACCAATCTCAAGGCTAATGCCGCGTTGTTCGGAAGAGAATTGTGCTTGATCAACTGCTTCGCGCACGACATCGCTCACTTCAACTTCGAGCGCCTTTTGTAGAGGATCGCTGCTCTGTAGACGAGAGAGATCAATAATCTCTTGAACTAATTCGGTTAGACGCTTAGCTTCGTTCTGCATGCGTGTAGCAAATCGAACTACTTCATCTGGTTGATCCTTAGCGCCCAGAATCGCTTCGCTCAATAGTCCTAGTGCCCCGATCGGAGTCTTCAATTCATGAGAAACATTTGCTACGAAATCACGACGGACCGCATCGATACGTCGCGCTTCACTTTCATCAGAGATAAGAACGAGGACCATGCCTTCGTCATCCAATGGCGCAACTGATACTTTCAATTCTCGTTTACCTGCACCAATAGGGCCACGGGCGAGTTCTAACGTTCCGCGGTGAGACTCTCGAGTGCGTCGCACTACCCGAATTAGTGCCAACAAATCTTCGCTAGTAATGCGTTCATCTTTAATTAATCCGAAGTTTGAGACTCCTTGTGATTGAAAGAGAATTTCCTCGCCAGGAATCAGCACAAGTGATTCGACATCAAGAGACTGCAGGGCTTTGATGAGGACTTCAGGAACTTGATAGATGAGTTGGTTCTCGCTAGTGCTCTTGCGGAACTTCATGTCGCAATAGTACGAAAGGAGTCATCACTCGTCACGTTTCCGCGATTTACCCGTTGTTCACCGCCACGAAAGACCCTATTAACCATAAAAGTTCACATCAGAGCTGAAAACTATTACCTTTAGCCCATGAATTGGCTTCGTAGCGCATTCCAAGATGAACTAGATGGCGTCACACAAACTCTCGTTGATCTATCTGCTTTAGTTTCTGATGCAGTCACACGCGCGACTCATGCGCTTCTCAATGCAGATATCAAGGAAGCTGAAGAAGTCATCGCATCTGATGATCGTATTGATGATATTCAACATGAACTTGATGCGCGCATCATTGACATCATTGCCCGCCAACAACCAGTCGCCTCAGATCTTCGTGCCCTTGTCACGGCGCTTCGCATGAGCGCAGATCTTGAGCGTATGGGAGATATGGCTCATCACATCGCCAAGATCACCAGATTGCGCCATCCCAACTCTGCCGTTCCGGCGGAATTGCTTCTAACTATCGAAGAGATGGGCAAAGTTGCTCGACTTATCTCTGACAAGGTCGGAGGCGTCATCAATTCACGCGATGTCGATACAGCACTTGAAGTTGAAAAGGACGATGACGAGATGGACAAGTTGCATAGAAAACTCTTTACAACACTGCTTGATTCCTCATGGAGTCATGGCATAGAAACTGCCATTGATATCACTCTGATCGGACGTTATTACGAGCGCTATGCCGATCATGCCGTCTCTATTGCCCGCCGCGTCTATTTCCAAGTAACAGGCAAATACTCCCAGTAATTACTTCTTGCCTTGATTGGCTACTGCTTCAATTGCCGCAGCTGCAGCTACAGGATCTAAGTATTCGCCGCGCTTCACAATAGGTTCGAAATCATCATCGAAGG
>CAYSGG010000017.1:13843-17872 GCA_964430775.1 uncultured Clavibacter sp.
ACAGGATCTAAGTATTCGCCGCGCTTCACAATAGGTTCGAAATCATCATCGAAGGTATAGAGCAATGGAATGCCTGTCGGAATATTGACTTCTGCAATCTCTTCATCCGAGATACACCCGAGAAACTTCACAATCGCACGGATGGAGTTTCCATGTGCGGCAACCAGAACAGTCTTGCCTTCGCGCAGGTCAGCGCCAATATCGGAGTGGAGATACGGCAGCAAACGTTCAACAACATCCTTGAGGCATTCTGTCTTGGGCATATCAGCGCCCAGGCCCTGATAACGAGGGTCGTGGGCTTGCGAAAACTGATCATTGTCATCAATCGGTGGTGGTGGCACATCAAATGAACGACGCCAGAGTTTGAACTGTTCTTCGCCATAAGTAGCGAGGGTTTCTTTCTTATCTTTACCTTGCAGAGCGCCGTAATGACGTTCGTTAAGTCGCCAGGTGCGCTTGACCGGAATCCAATGGCGATCACATTCATCAAGAGCAATCTGGGCAGTATGAATTGCGCGGCGTAACAATGAAGTGTGGAGGACATCCGGCAGCAAGCCCTTTTCTTTGAGAAGCGCGCCGCCTCGTTTTGCTTCAGTCTCACCTAATGCTGAAAGTCGAACATCGACCCAGCCCGTGAAAAGGTTCTTGGCATTCCATTCGCTCTCGCCGTGACGAAGCAGAATCAACTTTCCGAAGCTCATGATGTCATCCTAATGAAAATCAAATCAGATGTTCAAATGCCGAGAGATTACCGAGCGATTCACCGCGTGAAACGCGCCATGCCCATTCGCGGCGGATTGCGCTGGCAAAACCGAGCTCAAGTAGTGGGTTGAAAGATGAATCAGAATATTGCAGGACTGCACCAATCACGCGATCTAACTCTTGTTCAGTGATTGCGCTAAAGGGCAATCTCCCGACGAGATAGATATCTCCCAGTTCGTTGACGGCAAATGCGACGCAATACATGCCGGCATTTTTCTTCAATAACCATTCATGAACAGCAGACTCATTCTCATCTGGTTTGCGGATTACGAACGCGTTGATGCTCATTGATTGATCACCTAAGACAAGTGCGCAATGTGTCTGCAGTTTCTTCTCACCTGGCAGAGTAAGTAAATACGTTGAATCAGAACTCTTCTCGAAATCAATATCGTGCGACTCCAAGAAATCTTCAATCGTGGCCAGAGCCATTGCGCGGCTAGACATTATTGAGCGAGGTTAAGTCGTGCGTTCTGACCTTGCGAGAGAACGCGGTCATAGACATCAAGCATGCCGCGGGCGGTCGTGTCCCAGCCAAAGTGCGATGCATGTTCGATAGCGCCCATTCCGAGGATTAAACGACGTTCTGGCTCCATCAATAAACGTGAGATAACAGCCGACCATGCGCGGGGATTGTGTCCATCCACCAGTGATCCTGAGATTCCGTCAGCAACCGCGGTGCGAAGTCCACCGACTGCAGTGGCAACCACCGGGGTTCCGCAAGCCTGAGCTTCAAGTGCAACCAAGCCGAAAGATTCGGAATATGAAGGAACGCAGACCAAGTCGCTCGCGCGATACCAATCTGAGAGTTCTTCATGAGCGACCGGTGGAAGAAATTCAATGACATCACTAACACCAAGAAAGACGGTGAGTGATTTCAAACGCTCTGGTTCTTGTGATCCATTTCCTGATGCGCCGCCAATGATGACTGTCTTCAAACGAGAACGAAGTTCTGGACTATGTCGCAACATCTCGGCGACTGCGCGGATCAAAACTTCTGGGCCTTTGTGAGGCTGGATACGACCTACGAATGCCAACATCAACTTGTCTTGGCCGATATTTAACTTCTTGCGAGCAGCGCTTTTCCCACCATTTACTTTATATGTTGTGAGATCTACTCCGGGCGGTACTACGAAAACGCGATCCTGACATGCGTCGTACAGTGATACGAGGCTTGCTGCTTCTGCTGCAGTGTTTGCAATGAGCGCCGCAGATGCTCCGACAACTTGTTCCTCACCAATTGCACGTACCTGTGGCTCTGGTTTCTCACCTTCAGCCAAGGACAAATTCTTGACCTTTGCCATGGTGTGCATGGTGTGTACTAAAGGAATTCCTAATCTCTCGCTAATCAACCAACCAAGCTGTCCTGAGATCCAATAATGCGAATGAAGAACGTCGTAGTGACCCATGGGAAGACGCGCTTCTTGATGCATAAAGGAGGACATCAGTGCGCAGATTTGGGAGGGAAGTTCGTCTTTTGAAATTCCGTCATAGGGACCTGCTTCAAGATGTCGAACATTTACGCCATCTGCAATCTCGACAACTTCTGGAAGTCCCGAACGATTAGCGCGTGTGAAGATATCTACTTCAACGCCAGAGGCTGCGATTCTTTTTGCACTTTCAACGACATACACATTCATTCCGCCGGCATCACCAACGCCCGCTTGTTCGAGCGGGGAGGTATGAAGCATCAACGATGCGATGCGACGTTTGTGCTTAGCCATGAAGGACGAGTTTACTCGCCCTGATTTCTCCTACAACTTGCCCATCGCCCATGACGTTTTCACGCTCAATATCGACCGCAATTCCTACATGCGAAAGGGTCGCAACAGCAAGTGCGCCTGCTCCGCGCTGCGAACCATCACTCATCTTCCAAACAATTACTTCGCCCTTGGGAGTTGAGATGATCATGACTCCTTCAGCGCCATCTTTTACAAAGAGTCCTGGAGATTTCTGCATTAACACAGTTGGAAGTCGTCCGATTCCGGAAACCATAATGGGATGGGTGCGACATGCATTAAGGACTGATTGATGAACGCGATCTTCCGAAATCGTCAATCGGTGAATTGCGGTAGCAAGCGCGTGTAGAGACATGGCAAACAGTGGCGCACCACAACCATCAACTCCAACTTTGGTGATCTTCTCTCCGCTTAGAGTTTCAAATTCATTCCGAATTGCAATCTGTAGCGGATGCTGCGGGCTCTTATAGGTCGCAAGATCCCACGAATTTGTGGCAGAGGTTGCAACCATCGCTGCATGCTTACCGCTGCAGTTAGCGGCCAAAGAGGTTGGTGCTTTATTCCCCCACGCAGCGCGTTCGGCGCTATCTAGTGGCTTATCAGGAGTATTACGTAGCGCGCTCTCATCTAAACCGACGCTAGCTAAAACTTCTTGCGCAACGTGCAGATGTTCGGCGCTTCCTGCATGGCTAGCGCACGCTAGCGCTAATTGCTTATCGGTGACCTTGAGACCAGCGCGCACCATTGCAGATGCCTGGAGCGATTTCACTGCAGATCGCGGATAGATCAATTGCTGGGTATCTCCGACTGAGAAAATCTCTTTGCCTGATGAATCAAGAATCAAAAGATGGCCAGCATGAACTGATTCGACCATCTCGTTGCGGACTACTTCGAGTAAAACCTTGCCCTGATCCATTTTCTAGGACTGCACTCGAGGAAGAGTTGACCAGATATGAGCCTGCAATTTGTTTCCACCGTATGCCATGTCATAGGCATAGAAAAGTTCGCCTTCAACTAAACCATACAAACGCTGACCACCTTCGATGGATTTGGCTGATGGAGCTGAATATGCGTGATCCATCGCGAGTTGGATCTTTGGTCCATCAAATCGACCAACCCAACCTTCAGAGATTCCAGTGCTATGTGCAATCAGAACTTCTAATTGGTTATCTGGCTTTACTCGCCAGAACCCAGTTTCAGATGCAGCAGTCTTGATGATCTCGTTATTGTCATCGATCAACCATGAGCGCGAGAAATAGGTAAGAAATGGTCGACCGTCATGACTGAAAGTAACTTCTTGTGCGAATTGGAAATCAGCAATCCCGGGGTATTCGCCATGTCCCTTACCGCGCCATGTGCCGATCATCCACGCAAGTGGATTGAGGTCAGGATGAAGACCTTCAGGGATTTGGAACGCCATTACTGTCCTCGTTTCAATTTACGCCATTGCTTTGCTGCGTAACCCAGAATCGCAAGCGCCATAAAGAACGATGCGGCAATCAGTGCGATTGTTGTAATGAGTTCCACGGAT
>CAYSGG010000018.1:0-7739 GCA_964430775.1 uncultured Clavibacter sp.
GTCTTAGGAACCTGTGCTTCGGCGTGTGGGTTCAAGTCCCACCTCCCGCACCAGGATTTTTCGTTAGGCGCAAACTTCCATGAATAACTCAATCTCGCTTCGTCCCCTAAGAACAGATGATGCAGAGTGGATCTTTGACGCCTGCCAAGATTTAGAAATTCAAAAATGGACTCAGATTCCTCGTCCATACACACGACAACATGCCGCTGATTTTGTGACGACACTTGCCGGTGATGTTGAAGTCTGGGTGGTTGAAAACCATTCCACGGGGCAAGCATTAGGCGTAGTGGGAATTCATTCCATTAACCCGATCACACGAGTTGCTGACATCGGTTATTGGATGTCACCTCAAGGTCGAGGCAAAGGTGCCATGAAAAAAGCGATCGCGCTGCTGCTGGAAAAGCTGCAAAACAACTCTGATGTTGCATTTGTTGAAGCAACAATTGCTGAAGAGAATCTCGCTTCGCGCAAGACCGCGGAATCAGTTGGATTCACACTCTTAGGCGCGGCTGACAAAGGTTGCAACTGTGGTGGAGAAATCGTGAGCGCCGTGCTCTATCAATATGCGCTCAAAGCTTCGCTGCTGCAAAACCTTTCTCTAGATCCGCGATGATGTCGGAGATGTCTTCGATTCCAATACTGAGTCGAACCATCCCAGGAGTGATGCCCGCACCGCGCAGTCCATCCTCACCAAGTTGAGAGTGTGTTGTCGAAGCAGGATGAATGACAAGTGAGCGCACATCACCGATATTTGCAACGTGGCTAAACATTGAGAGCCCCTCGACAAATTTCTTTCCAGCTTCGAGACCGCCTTTGATATCGAAGGCCATCACCGCACCTGCACCGCGCGCTGCGTACTTACGAGCATTAGCGTTCCAAGGAGATGTTGGCAGGCCCGAATAACTAACAGAGGCCACCTGATCATGTCTCGCGAGCCACTCAGCGACTGCTTGAGCATTCTTTAAATGTCGCTCCATGCGCATACTTAAAGTCTCAAGTCCTTGAGCCAAGAGCCAGGCATTAAACGGCGAGACGCTGGGACCCATATCTCGTAGCAATTGCAATCTGCACTTGAAGATGAAGGCGACATTTCCAAACGCAGAATTCTTCCCCAGGCTCTCGGCATAAACCATGTTGTTGTAGCTTGGATCGGGCTGATTGAAACCAGGGAATTTCTCTGGATTTTTAGCAAAGTCAAAGTTTCCAGAGTCGACAATCGCTCCCACCATCGCGCTACCGTGTCCCGACAGGAATTTCGTTGCTGAATGCGTGACGATATCTGCGCCGTAATCAAATGGACGGGTCACATATGGGGTTGCAATCGTGTTATCAACAATCCATGGCACGCCAACTTCATGAGCAACCCCGGCAATCTTTTCTATATCGAGGGCTACGCCTAATGGATTTGAAAGTCCCTCTCCAAAAAAAGCCTTGGTATTGGGTCGAACAGCGCGGCGCCACGAATCCATATCGCTGGCATCGTCAACGAAAGTAAATTCAATTCCAAATTTCGGCAAGGTGTATTTGAAGAGATTGTAAGTACCACCATAAACGTACGGACTTGCAACCACATGATCGCCAGCTTCAGCCACATTCATAATCGCAAGCGTTGTTGCTGCCATACCTGATGAGACTAGAAGTGAGGCGATACCATTTTCTAGAATCGAGATTCTTTTCTCTACCGCGTCCTGAGTTGGATTGTTAATTCGCGTATACACATTTCCTGCCTCAGCAATGCCGAAGAGGTTGGCAGCATGTTGTGTATCTCTGAACTGATAAGCAGTGGTCTGGTAAATCGGAAGTGAGCGAGATCCGGTGGTCGGATCTGGAGTCTGTCCGGAATGAATTTGTTGTGTATCAAATGACCAGTCTTGATTTTCTGACATACCCGACCTCTTCATTGAAGTTTGCGCTAGGCCCGCGTTCGTGAAAACCGGGCGTAGCTGCACAATCCTGTGCGGTTGATGTGAGAGTAGTAGAAAATCGACCAAATTTGTGGAGTGCGCCATAAAGAATCAGAAATTTCTTGATCGCTTTTTGCCTCAAGCCGAGTTACATTAGCGGTATGACAACGACGTCATCGCGCCTTGCCGCGCACGAAAAATCCCAGGTCGCCGACTCTCCCCTCGCAACCGCGCTCTCGCAACTCAGACGAGCCATTGATCAACTGCAACTCTCAGAAAATGACTGGAACACTCTCTCAACACCGCGCCGCATCCTCGAAGTAGCTGTCCCGCTTCGTCGAGATGATGGCCGAGTCGAGATGTACAAGGGTTATCGCGTTCAGTATTCAACAACGCGAGGACCTTCCAAAGGCGGAGTGCGTTTCCATCAAGATATCGATCTCGATGAGACTGTTGCGCTCGCCATGTTGATGACATGGAAATGTGCGTTGGCAAATCTGCCTTACGGTGGCGCTAAAGGTGGAGTCGCAGTCAATCCCAAGACTCTCTCGCTCACCGAAAATGAGAGATTAACTCGTCGTTATACATCAGAGATTCTTCCCATCATCGGCCCGGAACGAGATATCCCAGCCCCTGATGTCGGAACAGATGAAAGAAACATGGCATGGATGATGGATACCTATTCCGTCAATGCTGGCTTCTCAGTTCCCGGAGTCGTGACCGGAAAACCAATTGTTCTCGGTGGTTCATTGGGACGAACTTCTGCAACAGGTGATGGCGTTGCAATCTCTGTACGCGAAGCGCTCAAGCTTCGTGGCATCAATCCACATGGCGCGACTGTTGCGATTCAAGGTTTTGGAAAAGTCGGATATTGGGCAGCGGTCGCATTGGAAGAGATGGGATTGAAAGTTGTTGCTGTTAGTGATGTCAATGGTGGCGTCACGGGCTTCAAGAGCGTTTCAGAGGTGCACGCATTTGTTGAGAAAAATGGCACGGTAGTCGGAATGCCAGGAACCGATCGGATTACAAATACCGAACTGTTGCATCTGCCAGTAGATGTGCTTGTCCCTGCAGCTCTTGCGGATTCGATTACTGAAGTGAGTGCAACTGGAATCCAAGCAAAAGTTGTGGTGGAAGGTGCAAATGCGCCAACAACTCCGGGTGGCGATGCAATCATGAACGACAAGGGAATTCTGGTTGTCCCAGATATTTTGGCAAACTCTGGCGGCGTTATTGTGTCGTATTTCGAATGGGTACAAGATAAACAGAATTACTTCTGGAGCGCAGAAGAAGTCAAAGAGAATCTCAATTCGATTTTGATGCGCGCCATCAATGACGTTGCCGAGAATGCATCGGGCAAGAAGGTCACCTGGCGCGAAGCCGCCAACATGATCGGGGTTAGCAGGGTTGCCCAGGCGCACCGCCTCCGCGGTCTCTATCCATAAATCAGGCTCATTCACCCCATTTTCAACCTGCTCAAACTCGTGGGAAGATTCCAACCCCTTCGGCACCTCTTCACCACACCAGCACCACCCCAACAGTTGGTGGAACAGAGAGTGCAGGAAGTAAATGAGAGTAGATAGAACGAGGAGCTAGAACGTGGCTGATAAGAAATTTTTATCCTGGGTTGGTTTCAAGGGCGAAGATGAGAGCGCCAACAAACCTAATCTCGCTATCGGATCTGCTTCACTCGATCGAATCCGTGAACTTGAGTCGCAACTCAATGATCTGCGTTCACGACGCGACATCACATCTCTCTCTAAAGAAGAGTTTGAAATTCTCGCAACTGAGACTGCGATGTCGATTATCCGCACCGCCCAACAGCGTGAGTCCAAGGCGACTTCAAATGCCGAACGAGTGTTGAGTGAGAGTAAGAAACAAGCAACTACAACAATCGAATTAGCTGAAGCAAAAGCCAAATCAGCTCTAGCTCAAGCAGAATCACGCGGTCGCAAATATATTGAAGCAGCGGAAAGCGATGCTGCATCTATTCTCTCTAAAGCTGAATCGGAAGCTGAAGATCTACTCAATTCAAAGAAGCGTGAAGGAAGCACGATCACCTCAAATGCAAAGAGAGAGGCAGAGCGTCTCGTACTTACCGCAACAACTGAGGTCTCTGAATACCGAAATTGGTTGGCTGGAGTCATCTCTGAGGCGGAACGTCTCTATCGCATTCAGACTCAATCTCTCGATGCAGCAGAGAGCGCAATCTCTCAATCTCGTCAGCGTTTAGAGAGCGCCTTCAATCGTCTAGCTGAACTTCAGAAACAGGTTATTTCGGCGATTCAGCCAGATGGAACTCCGACCGGTGATTCAAGGGTTTCGCATCGCATTGCTCAAGCCCAGTCACACGATACTGCCTCAAAAGGTGAGGGCTCTGCCCTCCAGAATAAGAAGAGCTCTGCTGCGCCAAAGAAAAATAGTGGCAAAAAAGCCAAGAGCACTGGGCAGAAAAAAGCAAAGTCCACAGCTAAAAGATCTCGGTGATGTCCAGCTCCAGTAGCCGCTACATCCATTCAGTAGATGGCCTTCGGGCAGTTGCTGTACTTGCAGTTCTTCTGTATCACCTCGGCATAGATTGGATTCCCGGCGGGTTTCTTGGCGTTGATCTCTTCTTCGTCATCTCGGGTTATGTCATCACAGGTCTCATTCTTGATTCTATTGCGCGCTCTGGAACCCTCGATCTACGCGCTTTCTATCTGAGTCGCATACGGCGTCTACTTCCTGCTCTCGTTGCGATGTTGGTCTTCACAACTTTATTCATCGGTGTCTATGCGCCTGAAACAGTACGACGCTTTGTATCGGACATTCCGTATGTACTGACTGGATCTATGAACTGGGCGTTAGTTGCTCGCGAGCAAGATTACTTCGAGAGCATCGGCCGTCCGCCACTTCTGCAACACACGTGGTCTCTGGCGGTCGAAGCGCAGTTCTATTTCATCTGGCCACTTGTACTTCTCTTCATCTTGAAGTATTTCGGAAAGAAGAACATCTCTTTTGCAGCTCTTGCAATTGCTATCGCATCCGGCGTTGCGCTCTTTGCGTATTCCGTGCAGATAGATACCCAACAATCGGCCATTAGCCATGTCTATTTCGGAACAGATACTCACTCCATCGGGCTCTTTCTAGGGTCTGCTCTCGCAGTCAGTTGGCAGCCGCAGAACCTCACCCGCGAGATTTCTAAACGCGCACAAGACTTTATCGACTTAATCGGTGTTTTTGGATTCCTCGGATTGCTCAGCACATTTCTCTTCATCAACGAGAGCGATCCAACGCTCTATCGCATTGCATTCCCACTCTCCGCACTCTTTGGATGTGCAACGTTGATCTCCGTCGTGCATCCTGCTTCTCGCTTTGCTCCCTTACTTAGCACTCGGCCATTGATATGGATTGGCGAGCGCTCCTATGGCATCTACCTCTGGCACTGGATTGTCTTCCAATTGACCCGTCCATCCATAGATCTTGTCGGAGATGATTGGGCTTTATATGCACTTCGTGTACTGATTGTCTTTGCATTGGCAGATATTTCGCTGCGCTACATCGAGATTCCAGTTCGACGCGGATATTTCGAACTCTGGTTCCGTGGAATGAAGTACCGAACAAAAGCGGTCCGTCTTCGCCAAAAAGTCTCCACTCTCGCCGCAGTTCTCCTGACCCTAGCCGCAACCTCTCTGGTTTCTATTGATGCCATGGATCGAGCTGATCAGATTGCAGCGCAAGAAAAATTAGCGGCCGAGCAGGCGAATGAAGGTGGCATTGATCAAGTCATCACAGACGCGCAGACTCCTGGATTGTGGGTTACTGGCGATTCGGTGATTCTTGGAATCCGCAATGTACTTGCAAAGTACGAACGGATTGAATTAATCAATGCTCGGGTAGGACGCCAGATTGGAGAGCTGATTGAAGTAACTCGTACTGATCAACAATTCGTCGGCGACTCCCCTGTGGTGCTCAATCTTGGAAACAATAATCGCCTTGTTGAAGCAGAGATTGTGGAGTTGATGGAGATTGTTAAAGCTCAGCCAAAAATTATTGTCGTCAACACTGCGGTTCCACGTTCATGGAAAGACTTGAACAATCAATTGATTCGAGAAGTCACCTCTCGTTATCCCAACACGATTTTGGTCGACTGGGATCAGATCTCATCAAATCATCCCGAATACTTTGCGACCGATGGAGTGCATCTCAATCCTCCAGGAGTTAATGCATACGTGTCGGCCATCAGAGAAGTTCTCAACAAATAAAAAACCGCCCCAAAAAATGAGGCGGTTTCTTGAGAGATTTTGCGTGAGTTACTGGAACTTGCCCTTGAGTGAGAATTTCTTCGCATCAACCTTTGTTCCATCTGAATAGACAGATTGGAGCAAGAACTGGGTGCCGCCTTCCTCGCCTACCTTGGCAATCTCGTATGAGAGCTGATCTGCAGATACGGTCGTAACTTCAGTGAAATCAACTGCGTTATAGGAGACCGAAATTGCATAGCCAGTCAGGCCTTCTGTGGCTGCTGGTGCTTTCCAACGTAGAGTGACTCCGCCATTGGAATTTGCAATCGCAACAAAACTCAATGGAGCTTCATATGCGCTGAGTGCGGGCTCTTCGGTTTCGCTCTCAGATGGTTCTGCTGTTGGTTCCTCAGAAACGGATTCTGATGCGGTTGGAGCAGGTGTTGCGCCTTCATCATCCGAAGAATTATTCATAGCAAAAATCGCGAGGAGTACCACGCCTGCGATAACAAGGAAGAAGATTCCACTTGGGCTCTTCTTCTGAGCTGCAGCAGGAGCTGGAGTCGGTTTTGCTGGCGCCGGTGTGCTTGTGACAGTTGAGGCGCCACGAGTTGGGACCGGTGGAATCACAATTTTGGAAGCATCAACCTTTGCCGAAGTTTTCTTTGCAGCAACACGTTTGGCAGCGGCTTTCTTAATCGGACGCTTCGTGGATTTAGTTGCCGCTTTCTTAGCTGGCTTACGTGCAGATTTAGCAACCGACTTTTTGGCTACTTTCTTGACTGACTTTTTCGCGGAACTCTTCTTAGCTTTGCTAGCAGGGCGCTTTGCTGCCGCCTTCTTGATTGGACGCTTGGTGTTTAAGCGCTTGGTGCTTGAGCGCTTAGCAGAAGCTTTCTTCTTTGCTGCCACAACATCTCCTTAGACTTGATTAATTCGACATTACCCGTCTTTCAATAACCATAAGCCTACCTGCGGCTCTTCCAAAGTAATGGCTTTTAGGCGTTGATAAATGGCGCGATTTTTGGGGCAATTTCTCGCAGCGCCTTACCGCGATGGCTTATTGCATCCTTCTGTTCTGGGCTCATTTCCGCCGTGGTGATAGTAAATCCATCGGGTTGAAAAATGGGGTCGTATCCAAATCCTTGATCTCCCATCGGGACTCGTCGCACCTGCCCTTCCACCTCTGCCCTAACAGTCATGGAGCGTCCATCTGGGAGAGCTAACGCGATGACGCAGACGAACTGTGCACCTCTGTCAGCATCAGGAATACTGTCGAGTTGCTCGAGGACCTTGGCAATATTGGCGGCGTCGTCACCATGTACTCCGGCCCAACGCGCTGAATAAATTCCAGGCGCACCTCCCAGCGCATCAATAGCGATTCCACTGTCATCGGCCAGTGCAGGCAAACCTGTGTTACGAGCAATCGTCTCGGCTTTCAGCAAAGCATTCGCTTCGAATGTATCGCCGGTTTCTTCCACATCATCGAGATTGAATTCGGAGACTGAGCGAACGTGTATCTGTGGCGCATGAGCTTGAAGAAGGCGTTCGACTTCAAGGATTTTTCCCGCGTTACGAGTAGCAAGGACTAGTTCGGCCACAGGTTTACTTC
>CAYSGG010000018.1:7839-15925 GCA_964430775.1 uncultured Clavibacter sp.
TCAATTACAAGCTTTGAGCGAGAGCTTGTTGCTGCATCTGCGCTAACTCTTGGCAACCGCGAGAACCGAGATCAAGAAGTTGATTCAACAAGTCGCGATCAAAAGGCTGGCCTTCTGCGGTGCCTTGGACTTCAACAAACTTTCCATCGCTCGTGCATACGATATTCATATCCGTCTCGGCAGTGACATCTTCTTCGTAACAAAGATCGATCATCGGTGTTCCGCCAATAATTCCAACACTTACCGCAGCGACTGATTGTTGCAGCGGAGATGCACCCACAATGTGACCCTTCTTTGTAGCCCAGGCAATTGCATCGCTCAGGGCAACGTATGCGCCTGTGATCGCCGCTGTTCGCGTTCCACCGTCGGCCTGCAGAACATCGCAGTCGAGCACAATGGTGTTCTCACCTAAAGCTTTCATATCGACTATCGAGCGAAGTGAGCGACCGATAAGTCGTGAAATTTCTTGAGTTCGACCGCCGAGTTTGCCTTTGACGCTCTCGCGATCAGAACGAGTGTGAGTCGAACGTGGCAACATCGAATACTCAGAAGTCACCCATCCTTTGCCTGAGCCAACGAGCCAACGAGGGACTCCTGGCGTAAATGATGCAACACAGAGAACGCGGGTATTTCCGAAAGAGACAAGAACAGAACCTTCAGCTTGATTAAGCCAGCCGCGTTGAAAACTAATGGGGCGTAATTGATCGGCGCTTCTTCCGTCGATGCGCTTAGTTGTTTCAGCCACGGTTACGCTCTCCAATTCCTTTTGGTTTGATAATCAGATCTTTCCTTTGACGAAATTAACTTCTGGACCTAGGAAGCGTCGCGCCAAGTGCGCAAAGGTATCGGGGTCACCACTAGAAATGAATTGATGACTCGGTGGGGTCGTTTCGCTACGAAGGAGATTTTTCTCGATCAATACTCGATAAAGATCTTTTGCGGTCTCTTCAGCGCTGGATACAAGGGTGACATCGTTGCCCATCACATAGGAGATGACTCCGGTGAGAAGTGGGTAATGAGTACAGCCCAAGACAAGCGTGTCGACGCCAGCGCTTTTCAGTGGCGCAAAGTATTTCTCTGCAGTTGCAGTCAGTGCTGCGCCCGACGTTTCGCCTCGCTCTACAAAGCTCACAAATTCTGGACAGGCGACGGTCGTGAGATTGAGTTGAGGGGCGGCAGCAAAAGCATCGTTATAAGCCTGTGAATCGATCGTGGTCTGAGTTCCAATCACGCCGACCTTGCCACTCTTGGTCGCAGAGACTGCGCGGCGAACAGCAGGTTGGATAACTTCAATGACAGGGATGGAATATCTCTCGCGGGCGTCACGGAGCATGGCTGCGCTCGCGGTATTACAGGCGATGACAATTGCTTTGACGCCAGCCGTCACAAGTGAGTCCATGATTTCAAGGGCAAAGGAGCGCACCTGCGCCAATGGCCGTGGGCCATATGGTCCACGAGCGGTGTCGCCGAAGTAGATGATCGATTCGTTGGGAAGTTGGTCGATGATTGCCCGAGCCACTGTGAGTCCGCCGAGACCCGAGTCGAAAATTCCAATCGGGGCTGCGCTTCCTGGCGTGGAAGTTTGCAACCCGGCCTGTGCGATTGCGTGGGAATCCGACATGTTGAGAAGTCTAAAGGTCGCGCGAGAGACCCACGTTGAGCTCCCGTTAGCGCTGAGGTGCTCGCTGTGTAGGCGTGCGTGAAATTGGATGGAAGTACTGGTGTTCTCGGCCAGAGAGCCTGGACATGTCCGTTTTGCCCCGATACGAGGTGAAAAAATATAACAATTCTTAAGAAATGCCGTGATTTCCGCTTGAACAACGCATGAGTAAGTAGGACCCTTTTGCCTAATCGCGTTAACCGAGGCTTCATATGGGCCTACGGATGATGCGATCGCTCGGCCCTAATTGAGTCGAGCAAACCGGATCGCTTGGTGAAGATCAAGCGAAACTAATTGCCCACGGAGGCTAATTTGATTCAGTTAACAGCTACTCAGTGGAGCGTTGTTTATAACGTCCTTTCATTCGGACTTATCTCAATGCTTGCTACCACTGTTTACACATTAGTGTCACAACAACGCGTTCTTCCTAAGTACCGCAACGCGCTCGTTCTATCCTCGATGGTTACATTCATCGCTGGTTACCACTATCTCCGAATCTTTGATTCATACAAGCACGCAACTGCTGAAGGCACCTTCAACGTTGCAACCGATGTCAATGCAAGCTCCCTAGCATTCAACGAGGGATATCGCTACGTTGACTGGATTCTTACAGTTCCACTTCTTCTCGTTGAGGTAATTGCAGTTCTTGCTCTCGCGAAGGAAGCGTCAAAGTCACTCATCACACGTTTGGTCCCAGCGTCAGCTGCGATGATCGCACTTGGATATCCTGGAGAAACTTCTTCAGATCAGGGCGAGAAGATCATGTGGGGCGTTCTCTCCACAATCCCATTCCTCTACATCCTTTATGTTCTCTTCGTAGAACTAGGTAAGTCCCTTGATCGTCAGCCTGAAGGAGTTGCAGCAACCATTGGTCGCCTACGCCTCCTCCTCATCGCTTCATGGGGCGTTTACCCAATCTCCTACCTCCTTCCAATCATCGATGCAGATGGAGCAGCAAGCTCTGGTGCATTCGTTGGACGTCAAGTTGGTTACACCATCGCTGACGTTGTCGCGAAGTGCGTATGGGGTCTAACAATTCTGAAGATCGCTCGCATGAAGTCCATTGCTGAAGGCATGAAGGACGATCACTAAGAAGTAATTCTTAGAAAGAGAACAGTTAGTAATAACTAGCTCTAGAAATCAGGGCCTGGGAAACCAGGCCCTGATTTTTTTATTGGGCCGACTAAAGTCCTTGAATCAAATCAATCTAGGCATTCCAGTAATGATTGCTGGAGCCAGCCAATCCAGGAATAAACCGCATAGACAGCCTTCATAGGATCGCTTTCAGCCATCAACTCGTATTTTTTGCGGTACTGATCCTGGGTTGCCTCACCTTTCGCACCGTCGTTGAAAGCAGAGAGATCGTCGGCCACTTTCGCTTCAGACTGGGAATCTTGAGAGTTGCGGGCTCTGCGCTCGGTGCCGATATCGAGCCTGACAGCAAGAGCCAGTCGTAGATCGTTAAGCCCTCCGAGCCACGCCATTGCATCAGACTCAGGGATGTTGATTTCGATTGTTGCTTTATCAAGCGGCGCATCAGCGCTCCACTCTTCATCCTGTGGCAGCAGGGATTCATAAATCAAGTGGGCGTGCGCTTTCTTCTTCTCACGCAAACCATGCTCGGTATATCGACGGAATTCGCCTGCTTCTCGCTCGTCGTCGTAGGCATTAGGTAAAAGCCTGCGTAGAACAGGATCCTCTGGAGGAGCATCTGCGTTAGAGATCCCAACTAAATGCAGGAGCGGGTCTACTTGGTGAAATTCCCCTTCACCTTCGCCCAATAGTTCGAGAAGTTGCTCGGTGAGATTGATTAACACATGCGCCTCTTGAGAGGTAAAGACAATAGTTATATCGCCATTCGGGGTTCGTTTAAAAGATGACATTAGAACTCATCATCTCGTTGCACTGTGGCCCAAAGCCCGTACTCATGAAGTCGCTGAACGTCGCGTTCCATCTCTTCTCGGGTTCCGGATGCAACGGTAGCGCGACCTTCGTTATGAACTTTCAACATGAGTTCGGTGGCTTTTTCCTTTGAATATCCAAAAAGGACCATAAAGACATGCGTTACATACGACATGAGATTAACGGGGTCATCCCAGACCACACATACCCATGGGCGATCTGGGCGGAGATCTAAATCGCTCTGCGATTCAGTTGCTGTTCCCAGTGCCATTTCCAGAATTTTCATCAGGGCCTTTACGTAGGCCGGCGTGAATTTCTTTACATGTTGGACAGATAGGAAATTTCTTGGGATCTCGTGATGGAATCCAGCGTTTGCCACAGAGTGCAGTCACAGGCTTTCCAGATACGGCGGATTCAACAATCTTCTCTTTGCGGACGTAATGTGAAAATCTCTCGTGATCGCCTGAATCCAACTCTTCTTCAGAGCGCGTCTGGGTATCAGTCAGAGTGTCGGTATCAGCAATTGAGCCCTTGCCCCGAGTGAAGAGTCCCATGTCAGCATTGCTCATGAGGCACATAATAAAGGCTGGGGCTTACGAGTGAAGCCGTAAGATATGCAGATGAAGGATCTATTACGCACCGAAGATCTCTCGCGCGCAGATGTCGAACTCTTGCTCTCGACTGCCGCAGATTTTGCCAAGGATCCGACCAAATCTTCTACCGCTCTGGCCCATAAGAGCGTAGCGATTTACATGTCTAAACCATCAACACGTACTCGCCTGGCATCAGAAACGGCGGTCGCTCACCTTGGTGGCACTCCGATCTTCCTTCGTGGCGATGATTTGCAGATTGGGCGCGGAGAAACGATTGCCGATACCGCTCGAGTTGTCAGTCAGTTCTGCAGCGCGCTACTGGTTCGGACTTTTGCGCAATCTGATGTAGATGAGTTGGGCGCCAACGCCACAATTCCAGTCATTAACGGACTCACTGATTACGATCATCCGACGCAAGTGCTCGCAGATTGGCTCACCATTCGTGAGAATTTTGGTAGCGATATTTCTGGACGTAAATTTGTTTATCTTGGCGATGGAAATAACGTCACAACCGCATGGTTGATGATGGGCGCAATTATGGGAGCGCATGTTGTTGCAGCTACTCCTGAAGGAAAGTGGGCGCCAGATGCGAAGGCTGTCGACGTTGCTCGTGCTATCGCTTCGCGCAGTGGTGGCACTATCGAATTGAGCAATGATCCTCGAGCAGCGGCCACAGATGCGTCAGTCCTTTACACAGATGTGTGGATGTCCATGGGCGATCCAGAAGAAGAGAGAAAAGAGAAGGAGCGAGTTCTTGCACCATTTGCAGTAACGCAAGATCTCATGTCGCTGACTTCATCCGATTCGATTTTCATGCACTGCCTCCCAGCACATCGCGGCGAGGAAGTCGAAGCAGCCGTGATTGATGGGCCGCGTTCTGTGATCTGGCGTGAAGCGTTCCACCGTCGCACCACAATTCAAGCCATCATTTATCACCTGGTACGCGGTGAAATAGGTGGGGCTAACTAGCAGCCCTCTGCTGTGAAGGCTAGGCTTACTAAATGCGTGTTGTTGTTCCTGCTGAAAGCAAAGCTGGCGAAAAGCGAGTCGCTCTCGTGCCGGACATCATCTCCAAACTCACGCGCGCGGGATTAACTGTCGCCATTCAATCGGGCGCTGGCATGCACTCTGGAGCCACAGATGAGGCTTATCGCGCATCAGGCGCCGAGGTTTTCGACGATGCTCAGTTAACAGCGGAATTGGGTAAAGCCGATGTTGTTCTCTCCGTTCAACCTCTGAACGCCACAACTGCCCAGCATTTGAAATCTGGAGCAATCACAATTTCATTTTTATCTCCCACTACCTCGCAAGATTCGATCGATGCTCTCGCCAAAGTCGGTGCAACCGCATTTTCGCTGGAAGCAGTTCCTCGTATCTCTCGTGCTCAGTCAATGGATGCGCTGACATCGCAAGCTCTCTGCGCTGGTTATCGCGCGGCTCTTGTGGCCGCAGAACTTTCACCGCGTTTCTTCCCACTGTTGATGACAGCAGCCGGAACAGTGACGCCAGCAAACGTTCTCATTCTTGGCGCGGGCGTTGCTGGTTTGCAGGCGATTGCAACTGCTCGACGTCTTGGTGCGGTGGTCTCTGCTTACGATGTTCGACCATCATCTGCTGATGAAGTGAAGTCAATGGGAGCAACATTTATCGAATTGGAATTAGAAGCTCTGGAGGGTGCGGGAGGCTACGCACGTGAAATGACTGAAGAGCGCGCTGCTCGTCAACGCGAACTGCTTACTCCATACATTTCTAAATCACACGTTTTGATCACAACTGCTGCGGTTCCTGGAAGACCTGCTCCGCGGTTAGTCACCAAGGAGATGTACCAATCCATGGCAGAAGGTTCAGTCATCGTGGATCTTGCGGCCGAAAGCGGCGGAAACGTCGAAGGTTCTAAGCCTGGTGAGATTGTGACTGTCGGCAACGGCATCAAGATCTGGGGCGGCAAGGATGTTCCTAGCCAACTTCCTTTCCATGCCTCGTACTTGTATTCGCGCAACGTGGTCAACCTCTTGTTACTTATGACAAAAGAGGGCGTTGTTACACCAGATTTCGCAGATGAGATCATCGATGCGGCGGCGTTGACGCATGGTGGACAGAATCGGAAGGGTGCGTAATTCATGGATGTCATAGCAATTATTACGATTTTTGTGCTGGCGGTATTCGTGGGCTTCGAAGTTGTCTCGAAAGTCTCTTCGACTTTGCATACGCCTCTGATGAGCGGTGCGAATGCGATTCACGGCGTAATTCTGGTCGGCGCAATCATCGTGGCGGACCACAGCGAAACAAATCTGGAATTAGGGCTCTCGGTTGCGGCCATTGTTCTTGCGACCATCAATATGGTCGGCGGATTCGTCGTTACCGATCGCATGCTTGAAATGTTCAAAGGTAAGAAGTCATGAGTCGCGTGCTGGCCATGAGTACAGAGACAATGCTCAAAGGGACAATGTTCAAAGGTAAAAAGTCATGAGTCGTACTATCTATGACTTGATTGGTCTGAGCGCCGGCGTGATGTTTATTCTCGCTCTCAAAGGTCTCTCTCATCCCCGTACGGCCCGACGTGGAAATCTCTTCGGAGCTCTTGGCGCAACAATTGCAACGGTCGCGGTTTTCTTCTATGCCAAAGAAGGTTCTGAACTTCCACTCAACAACTTAGGTTGGATTGTCGGCGCAATTGCATTTGGCGTCGTAGTGGGCGTTCCTGCTGCGCGCAAAGTTCAGATGACTGCAATGCCTCAATTGGTGGCTCTCTTTAATGGCGTGGGTGGAGGCGCTGCAGCCCTTGTTGCAATCGTTGAATACTTAAAACTGGGTGATGCTGCGACAACAGCGGTTGTTATTGCGACTGTGTTTACAGTGCTGGTTGGTTGCGTCTCGTTCTCGGGATCGATCGTTACATTTCTTAAGCTTCAAGAGTTGATGACTACGCGCCCAGTGGTATTTCCTGGTGGCCGTTTTGTTATCGCTGCTACTTTGGCTGGAACTCTGGCGAGCGCAGTCTGGGTCGTTGATTCCATGGGAACGACTCCCCTATTGGTTCTCGCTGGCTTGTCTCTGTTATTTGGCGTTCTCTTTGTTCTGCCCGTGGGCGGTGCGGATGTTCCGATCGTTATCTCGCTACTTAATGCGTTTACTGGTCTCACGGTTGCTGCTGGTGGATACGTTCTTGATACGACCCTGTTGATCATCGCTGGAACCTTGGTTGGAGCGTCAGGCACGATCTTGACTCGTTTGATGGCTGAGGCGATGGGTAGATCGCTATTTGGCACTCTCTTTGGCGCATTCACTGCCAAGCCTCAAGAAGCAGGTGCGGCTACAGAAACGCGACCTGTTAAATCAGGGACACCCGATGATGTTGCCATCTTGCTCAACTATGCACGCCGAGTTGTCATTGTTCCGGGCTTTGGTTTGGCCGTGGCACAGGCGCAACACACAGTTCGCGAATTAGCAGATTTATTGACGGCAAAAGGTATTGATGTTGCGTATGGCATTCACCCTGTTGCTGGACGTATGCCTGGGCATATGAATGTTCTTTTAGCGGAGGCAAATGTTCCTTACGAACAACTCTCTGAAATGGATGAGGTAAATCCAACTTTCCCGCAGACCGATGTTGCACTCATTATCGGCGCCAATGATGTCGTGAACCCTGCAGCCAAAACTACGCCGGGTTGCCCTATTTACGGCATGCCTATCCTCGATGTTGCACAGGCTGGCAATGTGATTTTCTTAAAGCGCTCGATGCGTCCTGGCTTTGCCGGAATTGAAAATGAGTTGCTCTTTGACTCCAAGACCACTCTCTTGTTTGGTGATGCCAAAGCTTCTCTCACGAAGGTTGTAAGCGCGCTAAAGGCGTTGTAGACGCTAACCAGATACTCAGTTCTCTTGTAAGTCAGTTCTCTTGTAAGTCAGTTCTCTTGTAAGTCAGTTCTCT
>CAYSGG010000018.1:16025-17523 GCA_964430775.1 uncultured Clavibacter sp.
GTTCTCTTGTAAGTCAGTTCTCTTGTAAGTCAGTTCTCTTGTAAGTCAGTTCTCTTGTAAGTCAGTTCTCTCTGTGGATTGTTTTCTTATCAATTGTCAGTGGTTTCATCAATCATTCACCCATGCATGTTTCTCTCGACAAGTGCGCTGAAGAGCAGATCATTGAACTTCTCCATCAGCCCGGTGGATACGATGCGCTTGGTCATCTCATCCAAATCAACCCTCAGAAACTCACTCCTGCCGGCCGAATTGACTTCCTCGCCGCGCTCGAGAAACAGAATTCTTGGCTTACTTCAATAATCCAACAAGCTACTCTTGCAATTGCGGGATCTGAGCCTTCAGAGAGTGCAAACATGTGGGAGGGCGTCGACGAATCCGAACGAGAGGATGTCGCCACTGCGTTACGTCTCTCTGCCAATACCGCACAGTCCCGAATCGATGTAGCGCGCATACTCACGAATCACTTGCCTGCTACTTGTGAGGCGCTAGCCAACGGCGATATCTCACCAAGTCATGCCACATTGATTGCTCGAGAGACCTCTGAGGCCATCAAGCGCGGAATTCCAACGGAAGATCTTCTCCGAATCGAAAGCAAAGCCCTCTCTCACGCAGAATTTCATACCCCTGCTCAAGTAGGTCGAAAACTTCGGACGTTGATTGCACAGGTTTCGCCCGAGAGCTTTGAAGAGACTGTCGCTATTGCGCGAGATACCCGCAGCGTTCGTATGTATCCTGAAAGTGACGGCATGGCCACCGTCATAGCGCTATTGCCCGCCGAAGATGCCCAAACCGTAATGCTGGCGATTAATTCACTGATTTCCTGCCAGAATGAAAGAAGCCTCATTGGATCAACATCCAATTCATTCCTCAATCACTCTGTAGGACAAGGTAGCCATCATCACGCAAATATTGATGGAGACAACTATGTAACCCGTGACTTCAATTCTGATGGTCGTACTATCGAAGCAAAGCGCGCAGATGCTCTCACTGAGATCTGTGGAGATTTACTTGCTCGTATAGCTACTGACTACCAACCGCATCGACGACCCGTTTCAATAAACATCACTATGGACTTACCCACTGCGCTGGGTTTGGCTGAAAATCCAGCGCAGCTTGCAGGATATGGACCAATTCCCGCCTCAGTAGCGCGGGTTCTTTCATCTGATGCAAAGTGGAGGAGATTTGTAACTGATCCCGTCTCTGGAAACCTCTTGGACTATGGTCGCGAGACATATTTACCTCCCCAACACCTGGTCGATTTCTTGACGGCGCGAGACCGAACTTGTCGATTTCCAAGCTGTAGTCAGCCTGCCCGTGTCACCGACATTGATCATGCTCAACCCTGGGAAGAAGGCGGCAAAACTTCTGCAGCAAATCTCGGCTTACTCTGCCGACGTCACCATCGTATGAAGACTCATGATGGGTGGAAACTACAGAGTCACGACGATGGTTCGTGCACATGGACTTCGCCAGTTGGGAAAGAGATCTTTGTTCCAGC
>CAYSGG010000019.1:0-9263 GCA_964430775.1 uncultured Clavibacter sp.
ATTTCTTGCCAGCCTTCTTCCAGGCAGCAAGATCTGCGATAGTAAAGCGAGCCATATTTTCCTTTCCTCGAGGCCGATCTGTAGCCAGATCTTGGTCCCCGGGACGAGTGGATGAAGTCTATCGGTACTCTTGAACTCTGCCTATAAGTTTTTTCAGGGGATGGGAGCAAGTATGAGCGCCAGATTGCGCATCGCAATGGCTCAGATAAATCCTGTCGTAGGCGATATCTCCGGCAACGCCGAATTGATTAAGAGCTCTGTCGTGCAAGCTCGTGATGCTGGCGCCGACGTCATTGTCTTCCCAGAGATGGTTCTTACCGGCTACCCCGTTGAGGACCTTGCGCTCCGTCCGGCCTTCCGTCGAGCATCGATCGATGCCATCCAGATATTGGCTCGAGAGATAAAGGAATTGGGGGCAGGAGATTTACTTGCTTTGGTGGGATATCTCGATGAGAAAGAAAAACCCCATAATGCGGTGGCGCTGATTCACGACGGCATCGTGAAAGCAAAATACATCAAGCACCATCTGCCTAATTACGGAGTATTCGATGAATTTCGAAACTTTGGCCAAGGTGAAGGATCACTCATCGCGCGCTTTCGTGGAGTCGATATCGCTGTTGTCATTTGTGAAGATATCTGGCAGGACCAGGGACCTATGGCCGAACTACAGAAACGGAGCCCAGGAATCGTTCTGGTTCCAAATGGCAGTCCTTATGAACGCGATAAGAACGATCTGCGCCTCTCGCTAGTTCAACGTCGCGTTGCACAAATCGGTGCGCCCATGGTCTACGTCAATATGACCGGCGCGCAAGATGATCTGGTCTTTGATGGTGACTCTCTTGCCGTTGGAAAAGATGGAAAAGTAATAGCCCGCTGCGAGCAATTCCGCGAGGCTCTCTGCATTGTGGAAGTCCCGGTTGCTTTGAGAAGCGCTACTGCTGATCTTCTGATTGATGATGATTCTCAATCCATCATGAGCGATGAAGTTCCCGCTGTCTCTCACATTGCGACGCGTTTATCTGATGAAGAAGAGGTCTGGTCTGCCCTAACGATGGGGCTGGGGGATTATGTTCGCAAGAATGGCTTTACATCTGTGGCACTTGGACTTTCGGGTGGGATTGATTCGGCCCTTGTTGCAACTATTGCCGTTGATGCGTTGGGTAAAGCCAATGTTGTTGGCGTCTCACTTCCTAGCAAATACTCCTCGGCTCACTCTTTGAGCGATGCCAAGCAGCTTGCTGAGAACCTCGGGATTGATTATCGACTCATTGAAATCGAACCAGTAGTTCAGAGCTATTTATCAGCGACGACTTTGACGGGAATCGCGGAAGAAAATGTTCAGGCCCGAGTCCGAGGTTCATTGCTGATGGGGCTTTCAAATCAAGAGGGACATCTGATTCTGGCGACCGGCAATAAATCAGAACTCGCTGTTGGGTACTCCACTCTCTATGGAGATGCGGTCGGTGGATTTGCTCCCATCAAAGATATCTTCAAGGTCGATGTATGGGCTCTGGCGAAATGGCGAAATCGAGTCGCGCTCGAACGTGGAGAAGTTGCTCCAATTCCGGTGAATTCGATAACCAAAGAACCGAGTGCCGAGCTTCGTCCTGGACAGAAGGATTCCGATTCGCTTCCTGAGTATCCGATTCTTGATCGTCTTCTTGATCTCTATGTTGAGAAGAATGGTGATGCCACGGCCCTGATAGCTGCGGGTTTTGAGAAAGCCCTTGTGGACCGAGTCATCACAATGGTCGATCGCGCGGAATATAAGAGACGGCAGTACCCGCCAGGACCAAAAGTCTCAGCTATTGCATTTGGTAAAGACCGTCGTCTCCCAATGACCTCACGTTGGAAAGAGCGCTGATCCTGCAAGTTATTCGCAATTAGCGAAATTAGTAAAGTTCAATAAAATTACCCCATGACATCGATGCGTCTCTGGTTCTTCACTCGCCGTCGCGTAATCGATTTTGGCCGCGCGAATTCTTGCGGCTGCTGTAACTAAATCCGCTGAAGCCCTCAGCAAATGTTTTGTGGCGCCCTTGTGCGCCTATTTCTACACTGCAAAATTCATCAGATTAACGAGAGATTATTGAGAACTGAAAGAAGAAAAGGAATTAGTAATGAAGGTCTATAAGGACATCACAGAGGTTTTTGGCAACACTCCATTGGTTCAGCTCAATCGCATGATGGATGGCTCAAAAGCCAACGTTTATGCAAAGCTCGAGTTTTATAACCCAACCAGTACCGTTAAAGATCGCATTGGAATTGCGATGGTTGATGCGGCCGAGAAGAGCGGTCAACTCAAGCCAGGTGGCACCATCGTTGAGGCAACATCAGGCAATACCGGAATCGCACTTGCGATGGTTGGGGCTGCTCGCGGTTACAAGACAATTCTTACGATGCCAGAATCGATGTCGAAAGAACGTCGCGCACTGTTGCGTGCATTCGGCGCCGAACTCGTATTGACACCAGCCGCTGAAGGCATGAAGGGTGCGGTCGCAAAGGCAGAAGAGCTGGGTGCAAATGGCGCTGTCATGGTCCGCCAATTTGAGAACGAAGCCAACCCAGAGATTCACCGCAAGACCACTGCAGAAGAGATCTGGCGCGATACTGATGGCACTGTCGATGCAGTAGTCGCCGGAATCGGAACGGGCGGAACGATTACTGGAATCGGGCAAGTTCTTAAGTCACGCAAACCAGGGCTCAAGGTTTTCGCAGTCGAACCAGCTGCATCACCGATTCTGAATGGTGGCAAACCAGGCGGACACCCGATTCAAGGAATCGGACCTAACTTCGTTCCACCAATTCTTGATCGCAACGTCTATGACGAGGTCATTGATGTCGCAGCAGAAGATGCTGTGAAGTATGCCCGCCGAGCTGCGGCAGAAGAAGGAATCCTTGCTGGTATCTCATCGGGAGCCGCGCTTTGGGCAGCATCACAAGTTGCCCAACGAAGTGAATTCGATGGAAAGAATATTGTCGTCATCATTCCATCATTCGGCGAGCGATATCTCTCAACCATTCTTTACCAAGATTTGATGGATGCTTAAGTGTTCAAGCGCATCATTGAAGACCTCGATACCGCGTTGCGGCGTGATCCAGCTGCGCGACATCGACTTGAAGTTGCGTTGACTTACCCAGGCGTTCACGCGATCTGGGGACATCGCATCGCTCACTTCTATTGGCGACGCGGTTTGAAATTGTTAGCGCGAATTCATGCGAACTGGGTGCGCACAGCAACTGGTGTCGAGATCCATCCGGGAGCAAGAATCGGACGACGGTTCTTTATCGATCACGGAATGGGTGTCGTTATTGGCGAGACAACGGTGGTGGGTGATGACGTAATGATTTATCACGATGTCACTCTGGGTGCCCGTACTTTTGAGAATGGGAAAAGGCACCCAACCATCGGCGATAACGTGATCATTGGTGCTGGTGCGAGAATCCTCGGAAATGTCTCCGTGGGGACAGGGGCTCGCATCAGCGCTAATACTGTTGTGACCCGGGATGTTCCGGCGCGCACCGATCTTGATGCCTCCGAACAGTTCGTTATCTAAGCCGCATAAGGTTGATTTTGGCTGGCTTTCCAATCGGCTTTTACCCACTTTGTAACCAACTTTGTAACATTGCTGTAACTCGAACAGGGCAGACTGCCGTTCATGTCTTCCCACGGTACTGGCGCGGCTGATATCGCCAAGCAACAGGAGTTTGTCCTGCGCACTCTAGAAGAGCGCGACATTAGATTTGTTCGACTCTGGTTTACCGACGTTCTAGGCTTTTTGAAGTCTGTTGCAATTGCTCCACCAGAGCTTGAAAATGCTTTTGCTGAAGGTATTGGATTTGATGGTTCGGCAATTGAAGGTTTTGCACGCGGTACTGAATCTGACATGTTGGTAAAACCAGATCCATCTACTTTCTCCGTGCTTCCATGGCGCACCGAAAAACCAGGAGCAGCGCGCATCTTCTGTGACATCACTCTGCCGGACGGAACTGCATCACCTGTTGATCCGCGCAATGTTCTCAAGCGCGCGCTAGATAAGGCCGCCAAGATGGGCTTTACTTGTTACACACATCCAGAGATTGAATTTTTCCTTTTCAAAGATGCGCCAGTTGAAGGAGTCAAGCCAACGCCAGTTGATTCCGGTGGATACTTCGATCACACGCCAACAACCGTGGGCCATGATTTCCGCCGTCAAGCGATTACTCTCTTGGAAGCCATGGGAGTCTCCGTTGAATTTAGCCATCATGAGAGCGCACCTGGCCAGCAAGAAATTGATCTGCGTTATGCCGATGCATTAAGTACTGCAGATAACATCATGACTTTCCGTCACATCATCAAGGAAGTAGCGCTAGACCAAGGTTTCCATGCTTCCTTCATGCCCAAACCATTTACCGAGCATCCTGGTTCTGGAATGCATACACACTTCTCTCTATTCCAAGGTGAGAAGAATGCGTTTTATGAAGAAGGAAAGGAATCTCAACTCTCAGACATTGGTCGCTCCTTTATCGCCGGAATCATCAAGCACGCCCCTGAATTCATAGCGGTTACCAATCAATGGGTGAATTCCTATAAGCGACTCCATGGTGGGGGAGAAGCGCCTGCGAAGATCTCATGGGGCAAAGAGAATCGCGATGCGATGATCAGAATTCCGATGTACAAACCGAAGAAAGAGAACTCGACACGTATCGAATTTAGAGCTCCAGACTCCGCATGTAATCCTTATCTGGCTTTTGCCGTCACGATTGCTGCAGGCCTTAAGGGCGTCGAGGAGAAATATTCGCTGGAGAAAATCTCAGATCCTAAGACTCTTCCCGCCAATCTCAATGAAGCGATTCTTGCAATGGAGAAGAGCGATCTCGTGCGTGAGACGCTGGGCGAGCATGTATTTGAGTACTTCCTGCGCAATAAGCGAGCGGAGTGGCAGGAATATCGCAAGCAAGTCACTGCCTTTGAACTCGATCGTTACTTGCCAGTTCTATAAACGTTTAGGTAGCCTAACGACATGTTCCGCAGCGAATTGCTATCACTCAACACACTCCTTCTTCGCTGCCGTGGCGAGGCCAACTAACCGGTCTCCTCGCTGCGGGGTTTGACTCAACCGGTTAACAAATCCGGACAGTCAATCCCGCCAAATTTTAAGGAGTAAAGACCAGTGAACTTCCCAAGTCAGAAAAGCTCTCCGATGCCCAAGCATCGTTATTCATCTTTTGTCCCCGTTGTTTTGGATGATCGCACCTGGCCCACAAAGCAGATGACTAAGGCGCCCCAATGGTGCTCTGTTGATCTTCGTGATGGGAATCAAGCGTTGATCGATCCGATGGATGTTCCACGTAAATTAGCGATGTTCAATCTCTTGGTAAAAATGGGTTACAAAGAGATCGAAGTTGGATTCCCTAGCGCTAGCCAGACTGATTTCGACTTTGTCCGCAAAATCATTGAAGATGGATTGATTCCTGACGATGTGACAATTCAAGTTTTGACTCAGGCACGTGAAAACCTCATCCGTCGTACCTATGAATCTTTAGTGGGCGCCAAGCAAGCGGTTGTGCACCTATATAACTCGACCTCTACTTTGCAGCGCCGCGTTGTATTTGGCTTGGATAAAGCAGGCATCAAGCAGATTGCTGTCGAAGGCGCAAAGCTATGCAAAGAGTTAGTGTCGACTGTTCCCGGAACCAAGATTTCATTTGAGTATTCACCTGAGTCTTACACCGGAACAGAACTCGAATTCGCGCTCGAGGTGTGCAATGCGGTCAATGATGTGTGGCAACCCACTCCAGAATGGAAGACAATCATCAACCTTCCTGCCACGGTCGAGATGGCTACACCGAATGTTTATGCCGATTCCATCGAATGGATGCATCGCAATCTCAAGTACCGCGAGGGCATCGTCTTGAGTCTTCACCCACATAATGATCGCGGAACTGGTGTTGCCGCAGCAGAACTTGGATACCTTGCAGGCGCAGATCGCATTGAGGGAACGCTCTTCGGCAATGGTGAGCGCACGGGAAATGTTTGCTTAGTGACTCTTGGCCTCAATCTCTTGAGCCATGGCATCGATCCGATGATTGATTTCAGTGATATCCCGGAGATTAGAAGGACAGTGGAGTACGCCAATCAACTTCGAGTTCCTGAGCGTCATCCTTATGGCGGTGACTTGGTATTCACCGCTTTCAGCGGTTCACACCAAGATGCAATCAAGAAAGGTTTCGAACATCTAGAGCGGGATGCACAAGCTGCAGGTAAAGAAGTAGATGAATTCACCTGGGCTGTTCCATATCTTCCGATTGATCCCAAGGACATCGGTCGCTCTTATGAAGCTGTCATTCGCGTTAACTCTCAATCCGGCAAGGGTGGAGTTGCCTACATTATGAAGACAGAGCATCAACTTGAATTACCACGTCGTCTGCAAATTGAATTTAGCCAAGTGATTCAATCTCATACCGATGATCAGGGCGGCGAAGTATTTCCAGAGCAGATGTGGCGAATCTTTGTTGATGAGTATCTTCCATCAGAAGATAATCAGTGGGGACGGTTTAGATTTGAAGGTCTTACACAATCAAGTTCCTCTGATAAAGGCGTGACCTTGAGCGTTGATCTGTTGGACGGAAAGAAGGCTGTGACGCTTTCTGGCCAGGGCAACGGACCTATCTCTGCTTTCTGTCACGTGCTGCAGGCACACGGTATTGATGTCCAAGTTGCTGATTACTTTGAACATGCGATGAGCGCCGGTGGAGATGCGAATGCTGCTGCATATCTCGAGTGCACAATCAACGGTGGGACTTATTGGGGCGTGGGCATCGACCCATCAACCACGACAGCCTCACTTAAAGCGGTGATTTCAGCGGTCAATCGCGCACTTCGTTAGTCATCTTGACTACCGTGTACCCGTGGCGTTGTATCGAGATCAAGCGGTCGTAATACGAACCCAGAAACTGGGCGAGGCTGATCGCATTGTCACACTCTTTAGTCGCGAGCATGGACGGATTCGTGCCGTTGCAAAAGGAGTTCGCCGTACTAAGTCGAAATTTGGTGCGCGTCTCGAACCCGGAAGCTATGTAGATATCCAGCTCTACACCGGCAAGACTTTCGATGTTGTCACACAGGTTGAGAGTTTGGAGAACTTCGGTGATGCAATCTCTCATGATTATCAGAAATGGACTATCGCCTCTGCCATTTTGGAAGCTGCAGAACGATTTACCTCCAATGAAGGCGAACCTGCGCTTCAACAATTCCTTCTTCTCACTGGCGCTCTTAAAGCGCTTGCCCACGAATCACATGATCCTTCCTTAATTCTTGATGCCTATCTTCTCCGCTCATTATCAATCGCAGGGTATGCGCCATCCATGACGATCTGTTCACGTTGTGAAGCTGCCGGGCCACATAAGTACTTCTCTCTTGTTGGCGGCGGATCGGTCTGTATCAATTGCAAACCATCAGCCTCTGCCACTCCATCTGTTGAGACCTTGAAACTTATGTCAGATTTACTGACGGGAGATTGGGAGAGCGCCGACTCAAGTGACGTTCGCCATCGCCGCGAAGCATCAGGTTTGGTTGCGGCATATCTGCAGTGGCATCTCGAGAGAGGTTTACGTTCGTTGCCGATGGTTGAGAGAGTAAGTTCGTGAAACCGCCGAAAATCTCCCGAGATAAAGTCCCTCATCACGTCGCGCTTGTGATGGATGGAAACGGACGTTGGGCAAAACAGCGTGGCTTGCCGCGCACTAAGGGCCATGAAAAAGGCGAAAGTGCGCTTTTTGATGTGGTTGAAGGCGCAATTCAAATTGGCGTGAAAGAGCTATCAGCCTTTGCTTTTTCGACTGAGAATTGGCGCCGCTCTCCTGATGAAGTGAAGTTTTTGATGGGTTTCAATCGAGATGTGATTCGACGTCGGCGCGATGAAATGCATCGCATGGGAGTTCGGATTCGCTGGGTTGGTAGGCCACAACGACTCTGGAAGTCTGTTATTGAAGAGTTAGAAATCGCAGAAGAGATGACAGCTAAGAACAAAGTTCTAACGTTGAATATGTGCGTCAACTACGGTGGGCGCGCCGAGATTGCTGATGCCGCACAAGCACTTGCTCAGGACGTGCTTCGCAAACGTTTGAAACCTGAACAGATCAATGAACGAGTCTTTGCAAAGTATCTCGACGAACCCAAAATGAGCGATGTAGATCTCTTTCTACGTTCCTCTGGCGAGCAGCGAACTTCTAACTTCTTGATCTGGCAGTCAGCTTATGCGGAGATGGTGTTTATGGATGTACTCTGGCCTGACGTCACCAGACGTACGCTCTGGAAGGCGATAGAGATGTATGCAGAACGCGATCGACGATTTGGAAAGGCTTGAAAATGACAAAAACCAGCGCTGAGTTTTGGTTCGATCCCGTATGTCCTTGGGCATGGATGACCTCTCGATGGATTCTTGAGGTTGAAAAGGTCCGCGATATCTCTGTGCAATGGAATCTTTTCTCGCTAGCGCACTTGAACCGAGATAAAGAGTTACCCGAGGAGTACAAGAGTCGCTTGATTCGATCATGGCAGAGCACACGTGTCATCGCAGCCGCTCAAAAAGAGAAAGGTTCGAGCATCACCCTGCCGCTCTACACCGCTATTTCTTCACGAATTCACCTCAAGAAGATGGACGTTGGCGTTGCCCTTTTCGAAGAAGCCCTGGCGGAAGTTGGCCTAGATCCAGCGCTTGCTCAAGCTATGGATGACGAGAGCCTCAATGCAGCGATTATTGAGAGCCACGAGCGAGGCATTGCACTCGTCGGAAATGATGTCGGAACTCCGATTATTTCTGTTGGTGGAGCTGCATTTTTTGGACCTGTGATTTCGCCCGCACCTAAAGGTGAAGAGGCTGGAAAACTTTGGGACGGTGTCGTAGGTGTTGCCAGCTACCCAGGATTCTTTGAGATTAAACGTAGTCGCACCGTTGGTCCAATCTTTGATTAACTAGCGCTATGTTAGAAATCAATGGAACGCGCATTACCTATCAACTTTCCTTTCTTGAAAAGCTAGGTGCGTTTGGCAATTCTCCATCTGCCGATATCTCTCATTTGAAGTCAGTCACAAGAGATGAAAAACCTTGGACTACTCAAGTGCTACGAGGAATCCGTGCTCCGGGAACTGGATTTCCTTATGTGATCATGTTGGGCACTATGTGGCATCGCAAAGGTCGAGACTTCTGTGTGGTTTACAAACGGCGCCCAGTTTTGATTCTGGAATTTGAAAATGAGAAATACAAGCGATGGGTTATCCC
>CAYSGG010000019.1:9363-17083 GCA_964430775.1 uncultured Clavibacter sp.
GGACAGATTCCAAAGATCTCAGCAGTGTGGCCAACTTCGCGAAATCCATGTTCTTCAGCCATAGCTTTGGTCCATCGTTCGATTGCGCTACCTTCGATTTCTACCGTAGAACCGCACTGTTTGCAGACTAAATGATGATGATGGCTATCTCCGCAGAGGCGATAGATAGCTTCACCGTCGTCGCGCCGCAGTTGGTCAACAATCTTGTCGCTGACCAGAGACTGCAGCGCGCGATAGACGGTAGTGAGGCCAATAGATTCACCATTTCTCTGCAGTAATTGGTAGAGCTCTTGTGCGCTGGCAAATCCACCAACGCGCTCCAAGATACCGATTACTTTGACCTCAGATTTATTCATGTAACTATTTACTCTTCGTGGTCGTGTTCGTGGTCTTCAGAATGGTCATCGCCGTGATCATCGCTATGGTCATCGCCCGCGGGTTTATCTGACTCATGATTATGTTCGATGCCAGCTTCATCATGTGAGTGCACATGGACTGAATGGAGTTGACTTACCAAGAGCCACATGATTGCAACACCTGCAATTGTTGAAACCAGGGTCCACCTTGTTGCGTGGCGAGCATGAGCCTCAGGCAAAATGTGGCCGGTTGCGAGATAAATCAAAATTCCTGAGAAAGCGGCCAAATAGAGCGCTGTGAAATCTGCGCTCAACGCGAGACTGGATCCGATGACTGCACCGCTGATACGTGCAATGGAGTCGACGCCCAATAGCCAGATACCTTTTCGTGTCCACTTTCCACTCTTGATAAGAAGCGAAACAGTATTGAGACCATCACTGAAGGCATGAACAAGGAGCGCTACGAAAACTGCGATTCCTAATTTCTCATCGATGGAGAATGCAACGCCAAGTGCTAGACCGTCGAGAAACACATGGCCGCCCATTGCCAGCGCGCCAAGTCCGCCAGCTACATTGACAGAGTGTTTGTGATCGTGACCGTAATCTGATTCTGCTGGTTCGTGTGAACCAAAAGTGCGCTCATAGATGTGAAGCAGGAGAAATCCTGCAACGAGTGCGACCGAGACTGCTGGCGCGCCTAGAAATTCGGCTTTTGACATCTCAAAGACTTCAGGGAGCAGATCAAAGGCGACAAGTCCGAGTAAGAGACCGGCTGCGAGTCCCAAGACAAGATGGAGGCGATCGCGAGCTCGAAGGGCGAGGAGTCCGCCAGCGGCGGTGGCTACTGCGGTAGCAGCAGCAAGGATGATGGCTAGGTTCATGGCGGGAGAGTAGCAAAAATGAAAATGATTTTCATTTCCATGGAAAGCCAGATTCTGAGCGTGTCGCAGGGGTAAAATTACGGCCTGCGCCCAGTTCCCTCACGGAGAGCTGCGACCGGTGCGCACCGCCGACAGCCAGCCGGATGGAGAACACCATGGCCCAAGATCGTCTTGAAACAATCGTCAGCCTCGCAAAGCGACGCGGATTTGTTTACCCCTCATCAGAAATCTACGGAGGCCTCCGTGCTTCGTGGGACTACGGCCCCCTCGGCGTTGAATTAAAGAACAATGTAAAGCGTCAATGGTGGAAGTCCATGGTCATGGGCCGAGAAGATGTTGTTGGCCTTGATTCATGTGTCATCTTGGCGCGCGAAGTATGGGAAGCATCAGGACATGTCGAGACATTCACCGATCCGCTCACAGAATGTACTGAGTGTCATAAGCGTTATCGCGCCGATCACTTAGAAGATTCGTTTGAAGCAAAGCATGGCCGCAAACCTCAATCACTAGAGGAAGTCAACTGTCCTCATTGCGGCAATAAAGGCAAGTTCACCGCTCCCAAGCAATTCTCCGGTCTACTCAAAACCTATCTTGGCCCGGTCGAAGATGAATCAGGCCTTGCTTACATGCGACCTGAGACCGCGCAAGGAATCTTCATTAATTTTGATAACGTCGCAACGACAGCACGCAAGAAACCACCTTTTGGAATTGGACAGATTGGAAAGTCTTTCCGCAATGAAATCACTCCCGGAAATTTCATTTTCCGCACTCGTGAGTTTGAACAGATGGAGATGGAATTCTTCGTCGTTCCAGGCACAGATGAAGAGTGGCACCAGACATGGATTGATACCCGTCTTGCGTGGTACATCGATCTAGGAATTAATCCAGATCGCTTGAGATTGTTCGAACATCCTAAAGAGAAACTCTCGCATTATTCCAAGCGCACCGTTGATATTGAGTATAAGTTTGAATTTGCTGGCACTGAATGGGGCGAGCTAGAAGGCATTGCTAATCGCACAGATTTTGATTTGAGGGCTCACTCCGAGAAGTCTGGCAAGGATCTCTCGTGGTTCGATCAAGAGAAAAATGAGCGTTGGTTCCCGTACGTCATAGAACCAGCGGCCGGCGTGGATCGCTGCACTCTGACCTTCTTGATGGATGCCTTCACAGAGGATGAAGCTCCGAACTCCAAGGGCGAGATGGAGAAGCGCGCCGTACTGAAACTTGATTACCGCCTCTCTCCAATCAAGGTGGCTGTCCTTCCGCTTTCGCGAAATGCAGATCTCTCTCCGAAAGCCCGAGACCTCGCAACCCAGCTCCGTAAGAACTGGAGCGTTGATTTTGATGATGCTGGAGCAATCGGTCGTCGCTATCGCAGGCAGGATGAGATCGGTACGCCATATTGCATCACGGTAGATTTCGATTCACTCAATGACAACGCGGTCACTATCCGCGAACGTGACTCGATGAAGCAAGAGCGCATCAGTATTGATCAGGTCGAGTCATGGTTAGCACCACGGCTTCTGGGTTGTTAAATCGCAAGCCGCTTCATCTACCAGTTCGTGATGGCGGTCTAGATCTCGCAGTTCCTGTCGTCTTAGCGCCGATGGCAGGAATCACAAACTCTGCCTTCAGACTTCTATGCCGTGAACAAGGCGCAGGGCTCTTTGTCTCCGAAATGGTAACTGCGCGAGCGCTTACTGAGCGCAATGAAGAGACGATGCGCATGATCATTCCGGGTGAAGGCGAGACTCCTCGTTCGGTGCAACTTTACGCAACCGATCCTGTTGATCTCGAGAGAGCTGTCGACATGATTGGTCGTGAAGATCTTGCCGACCATATCGATCTGAACTTCGGTTGCCCGGTACCGAAAGTTACGCGCAAGGGTGGCGGCTCTGCACTTCCTTATAAGAGAAGACTCTTTGCCTCACTGGTCTCTGCAGCGGTTACAACTGCAACTAAGTATCAAATTCCAGTTACTGTGAAAATGCGCGTCGGCATTGATAGCGAACACGAAACTTATTTGGACGCTGGAAAGATCGCAGCAGATCTGGGTGTTGCATGGGTTGCGCTGCATGCACGCACAGCCGCTCAGTTCTACGAGGGAAAATCAGATTGGTCGAAGATCAAAAATCTGGTTGAGCATCTAGCGCCGACTGGTGTTCCCGTGCTGGGAAATGGCGATATCTGGTCGGGAAATGATGGAGTCACAATGGTGACCGAAACTGGCTGCGCTGGAGTTGTTGTGGGTCGTGGATGCTTAGGACGACCATGGCTATTTGCTGATTTGGTAAGGGCTTTTAATGGCGAAGGTCAGCGTCCGCTGCCGAGGTTATTTGAGGTGCGAGAAGTCATGTGGCGTCATGCCCAATTACTCGTGGATTATTTCCAGGATGAACATCGCGCTTGTCGAGATTTACGTAAACACATGGCTTGGTATCTCAAAGGCTTTCGCGTTGAAGGTGGACTCCGTTCCCAATTTGGGATGGTCTCGTCACTCCATGAATTACGTGCACTCCTTGACCAGTTAGTCGATCAGCCTTATCCAGAAGCTATTGGCGATGCACCACGTGGACGTACAAGTCATGGTCGGGCAGTCACGCTTCCTCAAGGATGGCTTGATGATCCTGAAGAGTTAGTCAGCGTAGATGGATCTGATTCTGGATCTGGTGGCTGATGTTTCTCTTTAAATTTGCTTGGAAGTTTGTCGGCTTTCTTCTCTTGGTGGCGCTTGTGATTCCATCGTGGGCTCTTGCTAAGACGTGGTACACAGCCAATAACGAAACCGTTCGTAAGGCAGATGCAATCATTGTGATGGGAGCTGCTCAACTCGATGGACGACCAGGTGAAGTTCTCAAGGCCCGCCTCAAAGAAACTGCGCGAATCTATGAAAACAATTTTGCTCCCAAGATCTACACCTTAGGAGCTGGCGCTCCTGGCGATCGTTTTACCGAAGCGCGAGCTGGTCGCAATTGGCTGATCTCACAAGGGGTTCCTCGAAGCGCGGTTACTGAAGTTCCAAAGGGGCGAGATACATTTCGAAGTATCAGAGCATTTGCAAAAGAAGTTAATGCAGGAGATGAGAATCAGAAAATCGTAGATATCATCATCGTTACAGATCCCTATCACTGTCTGCGTTCGATGACGATGGCAAACGATCAAGGATTTGTTGCGACGTGTTCTCCCACCAGAGTCGGAATCGCAAGTCTGCAAGAAGTTGGCTTCCGCTATTTGATGCGTGAGGCCGGGGCATATTTAGCCTATGTAACGCTTGGTCGGCGTGGCATTCACATCAGCGACCACGTAGCCTAAGAACACTATGGTTCTGCGACCCGCTCATGAAAATCACGCGTATTCCAGCGTTGATCGCGAGCGCTTTCTCGACGAACCCGCAAAGCGCAAAGGGCGCACAGAATTTGCCCGAGATCGCGCCCGCATTATTCATTCATTTGCACTGAGGCGACTAGCTGCCAAGACCCAAGTCGCAGTCCCTTGGGCAAGTGACTTCCCTCGAACTCGACTTTCGCATTCATTGGAGTGCGCACAAGTGGGTAGGGAATTAGGTGCAGCACTTGGCGCTGATCCGGATTTAATGGAAAGTGCATGTCTGGCACATGATTTAGGCCATCCACCCTTTGGTCACAATGGTGAAGAAGCTCTGGCAAAAATTGCCGAAGGGCTTGGCGGATTTGAAGGTAATGCACAGAGTTTTAGATTACTAACCCGAATTGAAGCAAAGACAGTTGATAGCGATGGTTTATCAGTTGGATTAAATCTCACACGCGCAACTCTTGATGCTGCCACAAAGTACCCATGGAGTTCGCTAGAAAATCCACGCAAGTATGGCGTCTACGAAGATGACCAGGTTATTTTCAATTGGGTCCGCGAATCTGCTCCAGAAGGTAAAACATGTATGGAAGCTCAAATCATGGACTGGTCAGATGACGTGGCCTACTCGGTTCATGATTTGGAAGATGCGCTTGTGACGGGACAGATCGATATTGCACATTTACGTAAAGACCTGTCACAACTTCATGAAACCGCCGTCAATGATTATTTGGCAGATATGACGACGGATGAGGCCGAGACAGCGCTTGATTCACTGATGAATCTCTCATGTTGGCCAAAAGACTTTGATCGTAGTCATCGCCATCTTGCCCAACTTAAAGATCTCACCAGTCAATTGATTGGAAGATTTGCACTTGCCGCTGAGCGAGAAACGCGTCAACACTTTGGCGATGGTGATCTCGTGAGATATTCCGCGAACTTGCTTGTTCCACGGGCCCAAAGAGTAGAAGTAGCGCTCTTGAAATCAATGGCTGGTTATTACATCATCCGGGCTGAGAAGTCGCAGGAGCGATATGCCAAGCAACAGCGTGTGATTTCAGATCTTGTGGAAGCGGTATTGGAGAGCGCACCATCGAGCCTTGAGAGCTTCTTCCTGCAAGAGTGGAACCGTGCAAATACGGAAAAAGAGAAACTTCGCGTTGTGATTGATCAAGTCTCATCCTTGACAGATGTGGGGGCCTACGCGCTCCACGAGAAATTGATTGGGGCCTAGGATTACTAATATGTCTGGACGTATTCGCGATGTTGATGTCACCTATGTTCGTGACCATTCACCGATCGATGATGTCGTAGGCGAGTATGTTCAACTCAAGGGCGCTGGTGGAGGACAGAAAAAGGGACTCTGTCCATTTCATGATGAGAAGTCACCGTCCTTCCATGTAACCCCAAGCCGCGGTTATTTTCATTGCTTTGGTTGTCAGGTTGGAGGCGATGTCATTGCCTTCATTATGAAGATAGATCATCTGACTTTTACTGAAACTATTGAGCGACTAGCAGAACGCATCGGATATCAACTTACCTACGAGCAGGGAAGTGGTGGAACAAAAGCGCCTGCTGGACAACGATCACGTTTAATTGCCGCGCACGCTGCAGCTGTCACTTTCTATCAGGAACAGCTCCAACTTCCGGAAGCGGCGCATGGGCGGGACCTCTTGATGAAACGCGGTTTTGATCGAGCGGCGTGCGAATCCTTTGAAGTCGGTTATTCCCCGGATCAATGGGATGCGCTAACAAAATATCTGCGCGGTAAAGGTTTCACGATTGAAGAGTTGATGCTCGCAGGACTTGCCAAAGAAGGACAGAAAGGCCCCATCGATAGATTTCGAAATCGATTGATGTGGCCGATTCGAGATATCTCAGGTGATGTAGTCGGATTTGGTGCACGCAAACTCGCGAGCGACGAAGAGGATCAAGGTCCGAAATATCTCAATACCCCGGAGACTCCTATATATAAGAAGAGTCAGGTCCTTTATGGACTTGATCGAGCCAAGAAAGAGATCGCAAAGAAGCGCCAGGCTGTCATAGTTGAGGGTTATACCGATGTGATGGCTGCTCATCTTGCTGGCATTACGACAGCTGTTGCAACGTGTGGAACTGCATTTGGCGACGAACACATTCGCATCTTGCGTCGACTTCTTATGGATGACGACGCCTTCCGCGGTGAAGTGATCTTTACCTTCGATGGAGATGCTGCGGGCCAGAAGGCGGCTTTGCGTGCTTTTGGTGATGACCAGAAATTTGTAACTCAGACATTTGTAGCTGTGGAGCCAACAGGACTTGATCCTTGCGAATTGCGACAGAACCAAGGAGATGCTGCTGTTAGAGATCTCATCGCCAGGCGTGTGCCGCTTTTTGAATTTGCTATTAAGAGTTCCATCAAGCAGTTTGATCTGACAAATGCCGATGGACGAGTTTCTGCTTTGAATGCTGCTGCGCCACTGATTGGAAAGATTCGAGATACATCTTTGCGACCAGAATATGCACGAAGTCTTGCAGGATGGCTCGGTATGGAAGTTGAAGTAGTGATGTCGGCTGTGAAGAAGAACAGTTCTACATCGGCAAGAACAGTGACAGATCAACCTCAGGCCACGAATTGGCGCCCTGATCCAAGCGAACCAAAGTTGATGCTCGAGCGCGAAGTTCTCAAAGTTCGATTACAGATGCCTGCCTTAATGCGTAATTGGAAAGAACTTGAACCGAATGCTTTTTCGCATCCGGCATATATCAAATTGCGCGAATTTGTAGACACCCAGAAAGAATTCACCGCAGTTGACCTTGACGCTGTTGAATCTGAGGAGTTGAAATCTTTCATCACTGAATTAACTGTCGAGCCGATTCGCACCGACGGTGAAATCTCCGATAAGTACGTTACGAGCGTTACGGCTCGACTCAATGAAGTAGCCCTGAGCCGCTCAATCGCAGAAGTGAAATCGACCTTACAGAGACTCAATCCCGTCGAAAATGAAGCGGAATACAACCGAATCTTCGGTGAACTTGTAGGGATGGAAACGAAGAGGCGGGCCTTGCGCGAATTGGCTTTAGGCGAGGGCTTGACCTAGAGTTGCGCGCTAGAGTTCGTCGCTAGCCGATCCCTGATAGCTCAATCGGCAGAGCAGCCGGCTGTTAACCGGCAGG
>CAYSGG010000020.1:0-4025 GCA_964430775.1 uncultured Clavibacter sp.
GTGAAGGAGGGTAAGCCTAGCCGTGGGTACTGTCAGGGAGAAATTCGAGCAGGTTGCCCTGTGCATCACGCTGGGCTGTTGAACGGGCCGCTAAAGCCGTACGAATCAGGGTGGTGGAGAACCAGGTAAGCCCTGCGATACGGATCAAGATTGTGAGGGCGTAGAAGGTTTCAGGGATGCCGAACTTCGCGCCGGTGTAGCTCGCCAGATATTGCCAGATTGCAAAGTGATAGAGCGCTTCGCTTCCTTGCCAGATCCAGAATGCGTTTCGTTCTTCTTTCTTGGTCATCGCAAGGATGGCAAGTGGGGTCAACCAGAGAATGTATTGCGGGGAGTACACCTTGCTGATGGTGACAAATGCAGCAACGGTTAAGAATGCGATTGTCATCAAGTTTGCAAAATCATCGCGCGATTGTGCAACTGCGAAGTAGAAGACGCCGATTGCGCCGAGTGCAAGAAGGAAAGCGATAATCGTAAGGTTGTTGGTATTGCCTTGAGGTAAATCAAGAAGCGCGGCTGCATACCAGATCGAACCAAGGTCGCTATCGCGCTCGATATTAAGTTTGAAGAATCGCCACCAACCATCGAAGTTATTCATCGCTACTGGAAGGTTGATGACTGACCATGTCACAATCGTGACTGCTAGGTATCGAACCAGAGAAATAATCTCTCTCTGCTTCCAGAAAACGAGAGCAATTCCAAAGAGGATGACTCCGGGATAGAACTTCGTTGCGATCGCAATTCCCATAAAGAGTGCGGATAAATCCATCTTTCGATCTTTATAGAAATAAATAGAGAGAAGCGCAAAGAGAACGGCGTAAATATCCCAGTTGATGAAGAGTGAACCGATGACTGCGGGAGCAATCGGAAAGAGCGCAACAAACTCCGGTTTTAATCGCCAGAGAATGAATACCGAAAGAAATAGAAGTAGTGTGATGAGCAGGATATTGAGATCAAAATATGGGCGATAACCGTTGGGGTCATCGATTAACTTTCCGGTGGCCCACATAACAAGGCCAGTAATCACGGGATACTCCACAGAATTTTCAGCTGAGGCATATGGCCATTTGTCGGCGCTGATATCTCGCGCGCCATAGAGCGCTGAAATATCGGAATAACACATGTGGACATAGACATCCGGGCTGCCCCAACCGGATTCACGGCAATGATTGAACTTTGCGAAGGAAAGTAGGGCTGCAATCAGCGCTACAACAGCGACGATTCGGGCGCTCTTTGTCATCTTCTATTAATCATGGAGTTGGAACGAGATACTTCTTCAGAGCTTTAGTGCAGAAATCACGGAGATCTTTATTTGTGCCTTCAAGATCTGCGGTGCTACACCAATTTGCAGCATCGGCAGGTGCAATGGTGGGAATCGGATTTGGAATTGGAGTTGGTTCAGAGCCACCGATATAAGTAGGTGGAGTGAAATCTAACTTTGGTTGACCTTTGAGCGCGACTTTCATATACGCGTTCCAGATACGAGCTGGGAAGCTTCCACCTGTAACAGAGTTGAGTCCACCAATACCGTTGAGGGATTGAGTTGCATCGTCGCGATAAAAGGCGATTGATGTTGCAAGTTGTGGCGTGTATCCCGTAAACCAGGCTGATGCATTGGATTGTGATGTTCCGGTCTTACCGGCGGCAGGACGGCCAAATCCACGGAGCGCTGATGATGCAGTTCCGGCACGGACAACTTCACCAAGTGCGTAATTCAGATCTGCCATGACAGCTTCGTCAAAGACTTGTTCTGTTTCAATCCGAGATTGATAGAGAATTCCCTTATTAGAACCGAGAACTTCTTTCACTAGAAATGGCTTTGCGCGAACACCGTTTGCGGCAAAAGTAGCAAAAGAATTAGCGACATCAATAACGCGTGGGCTAGCAACGCCAAGTACTACAGAAGGGGATGCAACCATCGCAACGTTCTCTGGAATTCCTGCACGGCGCGCAGCTTCGATTACTTTATCTACGCCGACTTTGATTCCAAGTGGTACGTAAATTGTGTTGACTGATGTAGCGCTGGCGCGCAGCAGGCTGACATCTCCGAATGATTTATTACCGTAGTTTGAAACTTCATAAGGCCGGCCATTGAAATCATCAAAGATCTTTGGTCCATCGCCATTCCATACTGTGGCAAGTGAAATTCCTTGCTCTAACGCTGCAATAAGCGCGAAAGGTTTAAAGGTTGATCCTGCTTGTGTGATTCCTTGGGTCGCATCGTTTAGTTGGCGCTCGAGGTAATCCTTTCCGCCATACATTGCAACGATTTCACCAGTACCAGGTCTGATCGAGACCAAACCAATATGAAGATTGTCAGGAGCTTTTTTCGGGGCTTGGCTAAAGACCGCAGCTTCGGCAGCGACTTGAGCATCTTTTTCAAGTGTGGTGCGTACCGTCAGGCCACCGATCATCAACTGTTCGTCTGCAAATCCGAGCGCGTTGAGTTCTTTACGGACCGCTTCAATCAGGTGTCCCTTATTGCCAGCAAGTTGTCCGGTCGAAAGTCGCGGACGAATAGTTGGGACTTTCTTCTTATATCTCTCGGCATCTTCTTTCGAGAGCCAGCCTTCGCCCTCCATATTGTTCAGGACATATTTGTAACGGGCCTCAAGACGCTCTTTATTACCTTCGCGATAATCCGGATCGTAATAACCAGGTGAGCGCAGAATTGAAGCTAATACCGCCGCTTGTGGAATAGTGAGTTGATCTGCGCTACGACCAAAGTAAACCTGGGCGCCAGTTTCAACGCCATAAGCGCCGCGGCCAAAATAGATGGTGTTGAGATAGTTTTCGAAGATCTCATCTTTAGAGAGTTGGTTCTCTAACTTGATTGCAATAATCAATTCGATGATCTTGCGCTGAATGGTGCGATCTGGCGTTAAGAAAGCAGTTTTCGCATATTGCTGAGTGATTGTTGAGCCACCTTGTAATCCGCGACCAAGGGCGGTGTTGATTGCTCCACGTAAAATTGCAATGGGATTAAAAGCGCCTTGCGAATAGAAGCCCTTATCTTCTGCGGCAAGAACTGCGCGACGTAAGTCTTGCGGAATGCGCGCTAAAGGAATGATGGTGCGGTTCTGTGCGCCGATGCGACCAACTTCATCACCGTTGGCATATTCGATAACCGTGGCTTGAGAATTTACATACTCGTTGGGATCTGGGATATCGGTGGTGAAGTAGGCGATTGCGAACGCGGTTGCGCCGATGAGAAAGAAGAAACCGCCGATCTTGAGAATCAGGCGAGCGCCTCTCTTCTTCAACCACTCCATGTGTAAAGGGTATCTCTAGCTATGCGCTCGTTAGAGGGTCTTGACTTTGCGAGGCGGTTTTCGATCGCGTCCATCACCCAATAAATATGAGGCAGAGAGGTGATTCCAGCCGCAACCAAGACAGACTTCAACGACATAAACGCGGAACTCACCGAATTCGGATTGCATCTCTTCTAACTCTGCATTGTTCTTAATACGGCCTGAATATTGACCGAGTTGGTCGCCAAATGTGTATTGCAGTTCGATGACTTTATCTTTACGGCACATCGGGCAATCGCGGTCAGTTTGTTCGCCATGATGTTTAGCGGCGCGACGAAGGTATGGGTCAGCGTCGCAAGCATCGGATGTGGTGTTAAGACCACGATAGATGCTGGCGATTGTTGCTCGCTTCTTGAGAGCGAAGTCAACATATGCGCGTTTGGACCACATAGAGCAAGGATAAAGCCAAATACTTAACTACGCTTTCTCTGTGAGATTCCGTGAAGCTATCCGTCAAACTGCTGTGGGAAAACTCCTCGCAGTCCGTTGGATGGGACAACTCACTGACGGAATCTTCCAATCAGCGTTGGCATCCTTTGTGCTCTTCTCGCCAGAGCGCCAACCTGATGCGAAATCTGCTGCGGTTGCATTTGCGGTAGTTCTACTTCCATATTCTTTAGTGGGACCTTTTGTTGGCACAATTCTGGATCGAGTTTCACGCCAACGCGTCATTCTCTTTGCCAATCTCTTCCGCGCATTCACACTTATCTTTAT
>CAYSGG010000020.1:4125-16931 GCA_964430775.1 uncultured Clavibacter sp.
AATCAAGCTGATGGAATCTTGATTCTGGTCTCTGCGACAACATTCTTGATTGCAGGTTTATTGGCGCTGCGGATAAAGCGGGAACAACTTGGTCCTCTGCCACATGAAGTGAAGAAGCAGAGCGTTGCTGCGGCTTATCAAGAGATGATTGAAGGTGCGCGCTTTCTCTATCGGATCCGTGATTGCTTCCGAGGAATCACTGCGACGGCGGTACAGCGTGGTGGTTTAACTGCCTTGGTTTTGATGGCTTTACTGCTCAATCGCAATACTTTCAATGATCCCTCTGACCCCGAAGCCGGCCTTGCGGGTTTTGCTTTTGCAATCACCGTCGCTGGGATTGGAATAACGATTGGTGCAATCATCGCGCCTTTTGGCGTCCAGCGCTTCGGTCGTCATGCCTGGATTAGGTATTCACTTTATGCCAGCGCGGTTCTACCGATTGCTTTAGCTTTTGAACAGAACCAGTTCTTCCTTGTTGCTACCGGATTCTTTGCTGGTATGGCAGGCCAAGGCGTGAAGGTCACTAACGATGCACTTGTGCAATCAAAGATTGTCGATGAATATCGCGGCCGAGTATTCGCAGTTTATGACGTGATGGTAAATGCAGGAATTGTCTCGGGTGCAATCATTGCGGCATTTATTTTGCCGGCTGATGGAGTATCGGCTGTGTTGCCAGCGCTGATTGCTCTGATCTATGTTCTTGTGGCGCTTGTGTTGTTGCGTCCACAACAGTTCAATTCAGATTTCAACTCTGGTTCTTAGCCCACCAATCGCGCAGTTCTTGCTCTGCGCGCTCTTCACCCAAAGGTCCATGCTCTAGTCGTAGCTCTAGAAGATATTCGTAGGCTTTACCAACAATAGGACCACCAGAAATTCCCAGTAGTTTCATGATGGCATGTCCATCAAGATCGGGTCTGATTTTAAGAAGCTCTTCTTCCTCCATCAAAGCCGCAATTCTTGATTCCAGATTGTCGTAATGAGCGGCGAGACGTTCAGCTTTCTTCTGATTGCGCGTTGTGCAGTCTGCGCGCGTTAATACATGTAAGTGCGTAAGTAGATCGCCAGCATCACGGACATAACGTCGTACAGCAGAGTCGGTCCATGCTCCATCGCCATAACCATGGAAACGAAGGTGGAGGAAGACCAATTGCGATACAGATTCCACTAAATCATGGTCAAAACGGAGCTTTTTCAGCCGTTCTTTCGTCATGCGAGCGCCGACCACCTCATGATGATGGAAAGAAACTCCACCACCCGGGATTAACGCACGGGTCTTAGGTTTACCAATGTCATGTAAGAGCGCTGCTAAACGGGCAACAAGATTGGGGCCACCTAAGCGATCTTCATGGGTAATGGATTGCTCGAGAACTGTCAGGCTATGTTCATAGACATCTTTATGGTGATGGTGTTCATCAATCTCTAAACGAAGTTTTGGGATTTCAGGTAAGAACTTCTCACAGAGTCCAGTATCAACCAAGAGGGTGATTCCGATTCGTGGGTTTTCTGACATAAGAGTCTTAGTGAATTCATCACGGATACGTTCGGCAGAGATGATTGAGAGGCGATCTGCCATTTCTTTCATGGCGTTGAGAACGCTCTCTTCGATTGTAAAACCTAATTGCGCTGCAAAACGCGCCGCACGCAACATACGTAGTGGATCATCAGAGAAAGAAATTTCTGGAGAGATTGGTGTCCGTAGCGTTTTATGAAGTAAGTCAGTAACACCATTATGTGGATCGATAAATTCTGGAGTATCGGTTGTTAGCTCAATCGCCATTGCATTGACGGTGAAATCGCGACGCGCAAGATCGCCCGCAATATTGTCCCCGAAATCAACGTCGGGTTTACGAGAATCACTTTCGTAACTATCAGATCTATAGGTTGTGACTTCAAATGTCACACCAGATTTCTTCGCGCCAATCGTTCCGAATTTAGCGCCGATATCCCACGTTTCTTCGCCCCACTTCTTGAGAATTTTCTTCGAGTCATCTGGGCGCGCATCAGTCGTGAAATCTAAATCATTTCCTAATCTGCCCAATAATGAATCACGGACTGGGCCGCCAACGAGAGCAAGGCGAAAACCTGCAGCTTTGAAACGCTCTGCAAGATCGAAGGCCAACGGTGCGCGCTCTCGAAGTGTGGCTATCGAAATCTCGCTCGCTGCTGAAAGTGGCGTTTCCATATGTGTCCAAGGTTACCGACGAAGCAGCGCCGAGTAGGCTTGCTCTATGACCCCGGCACCTGGTGCGGGCGGCGAAGAAGTTAAGAAGAAACGAAAGCGTAAGCGCTCTCGTTCCAAGTCTTCACAACGCTCACACTCACAAAATTCCAATCCCAATAATCCAGCGCAGAAAAAGCCTGCTCAAAAGCGACCTTATGCGCGCAGAGTTGATGAAGTCAGCGCTGGTGGACTTGTTATTGATAGCACCGGCACTAAAGGTTTATTAATTGGTCGAATCGATATTAAAGATGCAAAGCGCGAACGTTTGCTCTGGTCTCTTCCTAAAGGCCATATCGAACCAGGTGAAACTCCAGAACAAGCTGCAGTCCGAGAGGTTCGTGAAGAAACCGGTATTGAAAGTCAGATTGATAAGTCACTGGGCATTATTGATTTCTGGTTTATGGCGGGCGGGAAACGAATTCACAAGACCGTACATCATTTTCTCTTCAAAGAAACTGGTGGCGTGATTGCGCCGCAAGTGAGTGAAGTCGATGATGTCCAGTGGTTTCCGCTCGATCAAGTAGTCGAGAAACTTGCTTATCCTGATGAGAAGAAACTTATTGCGCGATCTAAAGAGTTGCTGCCATGAAGCGTATTTTCTCTGCAGTCTTAGTATCACTAACACTTATGTTGACTGGTGTTACACCGGTTCAGGCAGATACCTTGATAACAATTGCTGGACCTTCAGAACAATTAGCTGATGGTCGCTATCTGAGCAACAACCTTGCTATTTCGATTTCACCAGGTGGTGAACTTGCTAATTCGTTAGTCAATGTGGCGCGAGGTACGCGTACGTGGGTGATTGATCCAGCCGTGCTTGAAGAGGTAGCTGATCTCGTTGATGGCTATGTGTACCTAGACCCCAATGGCGAAGAGGTTGCGGTTGAAGAATTTGTTGTTGCGCAAGAGTGGTTGGAATTATTGAAGTTTCTATCTCGTAACGACAGAGTTGTTGCGATTACCTATGGAGGCCCCTCAAGCGCGTATTTGCAGCGTTATGCCCCTGGTGAACTATCGCTCTACAACCAACTCTCACAGAGCAGACTTGCGCTTTTGATGGGCCGAGATGTGGTTGCACCTGGTGTTGGTGTTAATGGGTCCGAGACTGCCGCGCTTGTCGCACGTAATTCTTACGCTCTAATGCGCAAAACAATGCGCACCATCAATACCGTAGTAACAACCATTGATGTTGAAAATCTCCGGTTGGGAATCGCAAAGACCCTCAATCCAAGGCTGTCTAAGGAGAGCGCTCTAGCGCTAACTGAAAGTTACCGAGAGAAGGTAAGTGAATTCGCAAATCGCCTCCGAGTCTCACCCGGTAATTACACGATTACTGCATCGCAGTACGACCTGCCCGTCACTGTTATTAATGATTTCGATCAACAAGTCACCGTCGATCTTGAGATCACCACAACTAATAGCCGCGTGGTTGTAGGCGAGATTCCACGCATCACTATCGATGCAAATTCACAATTACAGATCAAAGCGCCAATAGATGTGATTGCATCAGGGGAGACTGCTTTACGTTTGCAGCTGCGCACCACAAAAGGCAGCGCAATCGGTGAGATTGAGCGAATTCCGCTACGACTCGCAGTTATTTCCCCGATTACCACCTGGTTTACAACCGGAATGGCGATAATTCTTTTACTCGCAGCGGTCATCCAGAGCGTGCGACGAGTGCGGCGGAGGAAGCATGATGAATGACGATGATGCTCGTCTGATTCGCTCATCGTCAGTGATGGGACTTGGCACCATCATCTCTCGCGTTACGGGACTGGTTCGAAATCTCTTATTGGTTGCAACTCTTGGTACTGGAATTCTGGGTGATGCTTATAACGTCGCTAACACAACGCCAAATATTCTCTATAACTTACTTATTGGTGGAGCGCTCTCAGCTGTGTTTGTGCCACAGATTGTCCGTTCGTTACGTGATTCCGATGGTGGAAGTGCATATGTCAGCCGCTTAGTTTCACTGATTAGCACCGCGTTGTTATTCATCACTGTTCTGGCGATGATTTTGGCGCCGCTATTCATTTCGATTTATGCCCCAACATTTACTGGTCGCTCACGTGATGTAACGATTGCATTTGCACTGTATTGCCTGCCACAGATTCTCTTCTATGGGTTATTTGGAATCTTGGGTCAGGTAGCTAACGCAAAAGAGCGCTTCGGGCCAATGATGTGGGCCCCGATCGCCAATAACCTCTTAGTTATTGCGCTTTTTAGCTACTTCTTATCGGTCACCGATGAGATCTCGCTGCAAACAATCTCTGACTCACAGATTCAACTATTGGGCATTGGAACAACCCTTGGTATTGCGCTTCAAGCTTTGATTTTGATCCCGACCATCAAAGCATCTGGTCTATCACTACGTCTCCGTTTTGATTGGCGTGGAGTCGGCCTTGATAAGGCGCTCAAACTTGCGAGTTGGATGTTTCTCTTTGTTTTGATCTCACAACTTGGCTTCTTAGCCACAGTAAACATTGCAACGCGCGCTGCGGTTGAAGCAGATGCCGCTGGAATTTCTTACGGTGTTGGTTACACGCCATATGCCAATGCGTATCTTGTGCTTCTCTTGCCGCATTCGATCGTGACAATTTCGATTGTGACTGCATTGTTGCCCAAGTTGTCAGCGTTAGTTCTGGATCAGAAGTTAGATGAGTTACGGAGCAAACTCCATGATGCGATTCGGTTGGTGGGAATTGTTACCGTTCCTGCTTCTGCATTCTTCTTACTCTTTGGCGAACGGGTAGCAGAAGCAATCTTCTTTGGAATTTCAGAGGAGAGCGCGATCTATATTGGTCGTGTTCTGTCGGCAATGGCTTTAGGTCTAGTACCGCTATCAATAAATCTGGTCTTGATTCGTGGACTAAATGCCTTTGAAAACACTAAATATCAAGTGCTCTCTAACCTTGTTATTAATCTCATTGCATTTGGCATCTCGCTTGCAGCTGCCCTCAACTTAGAGGCGCGCTCTGTCACAGTTGGGCTTGGTATTGCTTTCACAGCAAGTTATTGGATTGGGATCTTTGTGACATATCTATTGTTGAAGCGTTACACCGGCGCCCTCAATCTCAAGGCGATTGTGTTCTTCTATCTCCGATTGGCTTTGATATCAGCGCTTTCTGTGGTCTCTGTCGCATTCATTGCTCAAGAGCTCGCATTGTCAGGGAATATCGTTGATCTCATCGGCGTTCTGGCTACTACCTCTCTGCTCTATCTTCTCTTCGCCCGCGCCATGAAGGTGGAAGAAGTGGGGCAGACCATCAAAGTCATATTGCGAAGGTAAGGTGCGCTTGTGAGCGTCGATTACAACAAAGTCCATGAATTAGTGATTGTGGGATCAGGCCCTGCCGGATACACCGCGGGTGTTTATGCCGCACGCGCCCAACTCGCACCTGTGCTCTATGAAGGCTCTGTCACTGCTGGTGGCGCGTTGATGAACACCACTGAAGTAGAAAACTTCCCGGGATTTGAACACGGCATCATGGGCCCAGATTTGATGGATCAAATGCGTAAACAAGCGCTTCGTTTTGGTTCACAACTTGTTACTGATGACATCACTGAAATGAAACTTGATGGTGATGTAAAAGTGTTAACTGATGGCTCTGGTAACACCATCAAGGCGCGCGCTGTCATCCTTGCAATGGGATCTGCTTATAAAGAGATTGGTCTCACCAACGAGAAGCGTTTATCTGGCCGTGGCGTTTCATGGTGTGCCACATGTGATGGTTTCTTCTTTAGAGATCAAGTGATCGCTGTTGTCGGTGGTGGAGATTCTGCAATGGAAGAAGCTAACTTCCTCACTAAATTTGCAAGTAAAGTCGTACTTATTCATCGCCGTGATGAATTGCGTGCTTCAAAAATTATGGCAGAACGTGCGAAAGCAAACCCCAAGATTGAGTTCTTGCTCAACACTGAAGTTATAGATGTATTGGGCGAAGAGAAAGTTTCTGCCCTGAAATTGCGTAACACAGTTTCGGGCGAAGAATCAGTCCGTGATTTCACTGGTCTATTTGTTGCAATCGGCCACCTGCCACGTAGCGAACTCGTTCGTGGACAAGTGACCACCAACAGCGAGGGCTATGTCGAGGTTGAAGGTCGTTCGACTCGTACCAATCTCACAGGCGTTTTTGCTTGTGGAGACTTGGTTGATCACACATACCGCCAAGCAATTACTGCAGCCGGTTCAGGCTGCCAAGCAGCCCTTGATGCTGAGAGATTCCTTGTAGGGCACTAAAGTTCATTAATCTAAAGAATAAATAAAGGAGAGAAGATGGCAACCGAGAAAGTAACTGCAGCGAATTTCGCAGATGTAGTGCTCAAGAGCTCAACACCGGTATTGGTGGATTTCTGGGCAGAATGGTGTGGGCCATGCCGCGCAGTCGGTCCAATCTTGGAAGAGATCTCCAATGAACATGGTCAGAAAATCAAGATTGTGAAGCTCAATACCGATGAAGAGGGTTCGATCGCCATGAAATATGGCATTAACTCAATTCCTACTATGAATGTATTTGTTGGTGGCCAGGTTGTTAAGAGCATCGTCGGCGCACGTCCAAAGCCTGCTCTACTTAAAGAGCTCGCTGAATACATCAACTAAATGATTAAGCCCGGCGATCGCGGGGATGTTGTAACTGCTGTTACCAACACCTTGCATCGCCTTGGGCTCATTTCTTCACCTACCGACACTTTTACCCCTGAAGTTTCACAAGCGGTCAGGGCTTTCCAACAAGAGCGCGGATTAAGCGTTACTGGCGAGATTGATTCTGGTACTCATGCCGCGATTGAAGAAGCGCGTTGGAAATTAGGGGATCGCTCTCTCAAAGTTGAATCTCCTCTCATGCGCGGTGACGACGTCGCAGCCCTACAAGCGCGGTTAATTGATATGGGATTTAACCCAGGTCGTGTTGATGGCTTTTATGGACCAGTTACCGAAAAAGCAGTTCAAGAATTTCAAAAAAGTGTTGGAGTGAAGATTGATGGAATTTGTGGGCCCGGAACAGTCATTGCACTGATGCGCTTGATGCGTACCGTCACTGGTGGCGCTCCTACACAATTACGTGATCAAGCGATCCGAGAAAAACGCGGACCTGCTCTGGCAGATAAAGTAATTGTGCTTGACCCAAGTTCGCGCAGCGACATTGCAGATATAACTTTTGATCTGGCCCAGAAAATCGAAGGTCGCTTAATTGCACTTGGGGTTTCGGTATTTCTCACTCGTAGCGCTTCTTCAACTCCATCTGAATCAGAGCGAATTTCTTTTGCAAATAACACTGAAGCTGACCTGGTGATTTCACTCAGTGTTGATTCCTACCCCAATGAAAAAGCTCATGGGCTTTCTACTTATTTCTACGGCAACGATCTCCATGGAATTCACTCCTTGGTCGGAGAGAAGTTTGCGACCATTGTCCAACGAGAACTTATTGCCCGCACGGATTTACTCAATACTCGCACCCATGCAAAAACATGGAATTTGTTGCGTCTAACAAAAGCGCCAACCGTGCTTCTTGAAATTGGTTATATCTCTCACCCGAAAGATGCCTCACGACTTGCAGATGCGCACTTCCGTGATGTTGTCGCAGAAGGATTAGTTGTTGCAATTCAGCGGATGTATTTATCTGCCGAAGAAGATGCAAAGACTGGAACTCTGCGGATTGAAGACCTCCGTAAGGCCGGTATTCGACGTTAGAAATTAGCGCCGCCTTTACGTTGCGCTATGGCACAATTCCCCAATGACTTCTGACGATGTAGAGCGCTTCCGAACTCACGCGCCAGAAAATCTTCAAGAGCGTTTTGCACATCGCGCCGCTCATATGAAACCCAGCGAGATTCGTTCATTATTTGCTGTTGCATCGCGTCCTGAAATTGTTTCACTTGCTGGTGGAATGCCTAACCTCACCGCAATCCCTATGGAGATGATGGCTGGGATAGTTGAAAAGTTAATCCGTGATCATGGACAAGAAGCGCTCCAATACGGCAGCGGACAAGGACATCCGCAATTACGTGAACAGATCTGCGATGTTATGGCGTTGGAAGGAATTCGTGCTAACCCCAACGATGTTCTTGTCACGACTGGTTCACAACAAGCGTTGGATTTAATTTCTCGAATCTTTATTGATCCAGGTGATGTTGTTTTGGTTGAAGCGCCTTCATATGTCGGAGCGCTCGGAACATTTTCGCAATACGAAGCAAGTGTGGTTCATGTCGAGATGGATAACGATGGATTGATTCCAGAAGCGTTGAGACAGGCGATTAAAACTCTGCGTTATCAAGGTCGACGTATCAAGTTCTTGTATTTGATTCCGAATTACCAGAACCCTGCCGGTGTTTTACTCTCACCAGATCGCCGCACCGAAATTCTTGATATCTGCCGTGCCGAGAAAATTTTTATTGTGGAAGATAACCCTTACGGCTTACTTGGCTTTGATAAACCATCGCCCAACGCGATGCGCGCTCAAGATTCCGAAAATGTCATCTACTTGGGTTCGTTCTCCAAGACGATCGTGCCGGGATTCCGCATCGGTTGGGCTCTTGTGCCTCAGGCGCTTCGCGAAAAGCTCGTGATTGCCTCTGAATCCTCGATTCTCTGCCCATCTAACTTCTCCCAGATGGCGATCTCTAGTTATCTAGCCAATCAGCCTTGGCGCGATCAAATCGCCTCATTTTGCAAGCTTTATAAGGAGCGTCGTGATGCGATGCTCGAATCCCTCGATGCGCACTTCCCTAAGGCTGCAACATGGACCAAGCCACAAGGCGGTTTCTATGTCTGGGTGACGCTGCCACCTGAGATTGATACCAAAGCAATGATGCCGCGAGCGATTGTTGCCAAGGTTGCTTATGTTCCAGGCACAGCGTTTTATGCAGATGGATTTGGAAGTTGGTCGATGCGACTTTCGTATTGCTACCCAACCCCAGAACGAATCCGCGAAGGAATTGCATCGCTAGGTAAGGTTGTCGAGCAAGAGATGGAACGCCGCGGAATTCCGCAGATCAACTAATTATTCTTCGCGATCTCTCCCACGATTCGTTGTAAATCTTGACCGTCGGCATATTCGATAACAATCTTTCCAGACTTAATTTGAACTCTCGTATCCAGAGCATCTTCCAAACGTTCGACGAGTTCTTGATATTTGCCTGAGCTTTTAGCTTTGCTCTTCTTGGTTGACACTTTAGTACCAGCGCTACCAAGCGCGATGAGTTCTTCTGTGGCGCGAACACTCAGGCCTTCATTAATGATCTTATTTGCCAGACGTTCCATCTCATCAGTATTTGCAAGTCCAAGAAGTGCACGTGCATGTCCAGCGCTGAGAGTTCCGGCGGCGACTCTTTTCTGTACTGCTGGTGGCAGATTAAGTAATCGTAAAGTGTTGGTAATAACAGGACGAGATTTACCTAACTTGTCAGCCAGTTCGTCATGAGTAAATCCAAAGTCTGTGAGCATCTGGTTGTAGGCAGCGGCTTCTTCAAGTGAGTTGAGGTTGCTGCGATGAATATTTTCAACGAGTGCTTCACGGAGTAATTCGTTGTCGTTGGTTTCACGGACGATAACTGGAATCGAGGTAAGCCCCGCTAGTTTTGCTGCGCGGAAACGGCGCTCTCCCATGATTAATTCATAGGTGTTTTCGCCAGTTTTACGGACTACTGGTGGTTGGAGAATTCCGATCTCTTTGATAGATGCAGCAAGTTCATGAAGTGCATCGCTATCAAAGATGGTGCGAGGTTGACGCGGGTTTGGAGTAATGGAACTTAATGGAACTTCCATCCGATCAGCGATTGTCTCTGTACGTCCCGCTAATTTAATCGGGGTGGGAATTAATGAATCAAGGTTGCGACCAAGGCCGCCTTTCTTTGTTGTCATTAACCAACACCAACTTCAGTAACTGAGTTAATAGTTGGCGCGCCACGTCGCGCAATCTCGCGCGCAACAAGTCCATATGCTTCTGCACCATTCGAGCTTGGGTCATATGTCATAACAGTCTGTCCATATGAGGGAGCTTCTGAGACACGAACAGCGCGCGGAATAGGAATATCAATAAGTTGTTCTGCATAATGTTTACGAACTTCATCTGCAACATCGTTAGCAAGACGCGTTCTACCATCAAACATTGTTAAGACAATTGTTGAGAGTTTGATGTTTTGATTGAGATGTTCTTGAATTAAAGAAACAGTATGTAGTAAAAGTGTGAGACCTTCTAAAGAGTAATACTCACATTGAATTGGGATAAGTAATTCATCTGCTGCAACGAGTGCGTTGATGGTAAGTAAACCTAAACTTGGTGGGCAATCAATGATGACATAATCAAATCTCTCACCGCGTTGCGTTGCATCATTAAGATAATTTGTAAGCGCTTTCTTCAAACGCAATTCACGTGCAACCATGGGAACTAATTCCACTTCTGCATTTGCAAGAGATTGAGTTGCAGGAACAACTTCAAGATGTGGGTAGCCAGGAATCTTGAGTGATGCGTCGTGAATTGGAAGATCTTTAGTAATTACTTCATACATTCCATTGACTTCGTCGCGGGAAATTCCAAATGCGGTACTCGCATTGCCTTGAGGATCTAGGTCGATAACCAGGGTTCGAAGGCCACCCATAGATAGGGCGGCAGCGATATTGACGGCGGAGGTGGTCTTTCCTACCCCGCCCTTCTGGTTGGCGACAGTAAAAATCCGAGTGGAGATGGGTTTGGGCATGGGCTCACGGAAGCGCTTGGTGCCGACGATCCGACGCGGGGCGCTTGATTGAACTGGGGATGTTTCACGTGAATCAGTCACGCGGGATAGTTAACCAGCCTTAACGAGCTCTACAACGCGCGCTAGCGGCAAGTCATCAACTTTAATCTCATGAAGGTGATGTTTTTTCGCCTTGGAGAGGTCGCTCTGGGCGATTTCTTCGGCCGCAGACTCCCCTTTCATGGCAAGGAGGGAGCCACCTGGGGCTACCAGGTGCCAGGTTGTGGCAATCAAGCGTGGAAGAGGGGCAACTGCTCGGGCCACAACATAGGTATAGGACCCTTTGATAGCTTCAGATTTCGCACGGATGACTTCAACATTGGTGAGTTTGAGGGAGTCGATGACCTCATGGAGGAACTCCACACGTCTCTGGAGGGGTTCGATGAGGGTCACTGTGAGCTCAGGTTTAGCTAGGGCGATGACGATTCCAGGAAGTCCTGCCCCGGAGCCGATATCGGCCACGCTTGCATCTCTGTCAGGTAAGAGGGTGGTGAGGGGAATGCAGTTTTCAATATGGCGCTCCCAGATCCGCTCCCCTTCTTTCGGGCCGATCAAACCGCGCTCAATTGCGGTGGTAGCAAGGAGTTCGGCGTAGGCCAGGGCCTCGCTGGTCTTTAAAGGGAAGTAGCGAGCTGAGCTGGTTTCACGTGAAACGCTCAGGCGGGCATCACCACAACGCAACGATCTGGATCTTCGCCTTCAGATTCGCTGGTAAGGCCGATTTTTTGAATGGTGTCGTGGACGATTTTCCGCTCAAAGGCGTTCATGGGGGCGAGTTTGATTGGCTTTCCGCTGGATTTGACCTCATCGGCTGTCTCTTCGGCAAGCTTGGCTAGGGCGCTCTTTTTATCAGCGCGGTAGCCATCGATATCGAGCATTAAACGTGAGCGTTCGCCGGTTGAGGTTTGAACGGCAAGGCGGGTGAGTTCTTGAATCGCATCGAGAACTTCGCCATCACGGCCGACCAAGTGGGAGAGCTCTCCACCCTCGATTACCAATGAGGCGCGCTCGTTCTCTACACCGATTTCAATATCGCCATCGAGATCGGCGATATCCAGTAGGCCTTCTAGGTAGTCAGCAGCGATATCGCCCTCTTCTTCAAGGCGGGAAACTGCGCTCTTCTCTTCTGTCATCTCATCTCCTGTACGTTTTGCCCCGATTTGGGGCTTTTAAACCTATTTGTTCTTCTTTTTCTTCTTCTTTTTTGGTTGTTCGCGCTGGCCAGTCGGTTTTGGCTCCTCAGTTGCGACCCCACCGCCCTGCTCTTCAGATTCAGGGGTAATTCCTGATTTTTTCGCCTTTTTGGCTTGGAGCTCCTCCCAGGCTGGTGAGCCAGGGGTTGGATTCCGCTTGATCACATAGAACTGCTGACCCCATGTCCAGAGGTTGGTGGTCGACCAGTAAATCAAAACTCCAATTGGAAAGTTAACTCCAGAGACAGCAAAAATAACGGGGAATAAATACAACATGATTTTCTGCTGCTGCAACATCATATTGTTTGATGAATCAAGTTTTGGCATTCCTTTGACCATCAATTGACGTTGTGTTGTGAAAGTTGTGAGCGACATCAATGCAATAAGAAGTACGGTCACAATTTTTACAGTGGTATTTGATGAACCTAAAAATGTTTGTGAGATTGGCGCACCAAAGAATTCTGCTTTTGCTGCTTGTGCTGCTAATTCAGTTGTGAGAACTCCGCGCGCTTGTGGTGGATTCTTTCCAATTCCGTTAAGAACTGTAAAAAGCGCGAAGAAGATTGGTGCTTGAGCAAGAATTGGAAAACATGAAGCCATGGGGTTGGTCTTATGTTCTTTGTAAAGCTTCATTAACTCTTCGGATTGTTTCTGGCGAT
>CAYSGG010000021.1:0-16211 GCA_964430775.1 uncultured Clavibacter sp.
TATCGGGTGAAGTAATTGATGGTCGCTATCAACTCACTCGTATAGTCGCATCCGGCGGAATGGCCACAATCTATGCTGCGCTAGATCTTCGTCTAGATCGTCAAGTCGCGGTCAAAGTTATGCATCCGCATCTTGCACAAGACGAACAGTTCGTCTCTCGTTTCATACGCGAAGCAAAGGCAGCTGCATCACTCTCCCATCCCAACATCGTCTCTGTATTGGACCAGGGGTGGAATCAAGGCGGCGTTCCTTGTGTCTTTATTGTGATGGAACTTGTTGAGGGCGCAACGTTGCGAGATTACTTGCATGAGCAAGGTTCACTCTCTGTCGAGCGAGCACTTCAGATCATTTCGCCGGTAGCAAGCGCTCTTGCTGCTGCGCACAAATTAGGAATAGTTCATCGCGATATCAAACCTGAAAATATTCTGGTATCGAAAGAAGGTCGGATAAAGATTGCTGACTTTGGCCTGGCTCGAGGTGCTCTGCTCGGCAGCACGATGACCGCGGAATCCAGCGTCATTCTGGGAAGCGTTTCCTATTTATCTCCTGAACAGGTACAACGTGGCGTTGCTGATGCTCGGAGCGATGTGTATTCACTTGGCATCGTTCTCTTCGAAGTCCTCACAGGTCAGAAACCGTATCAAGGAGAAGATCCGGTTCAGATTGCGATTCGTCATGTTAATGACAGAGTTCCCGCACCTTCCACGCTTAATCCAGCAATCACAGCAGATGTTGATGACTTAGTTCTACGTGCCACCAATATTGACCCAGATAAACGCCCGAAAGATGCTGGAGATTTTCTGGAGCAATTGCGAGTGCTCTCAGAGAAACTTGATCCAAGGAAGCGCCAACTCAGTCTTGAGTTGGACCTCCCTCCCCTGCCCATCAAAGAAGCTGTGCGCGAGCGAGCCAAACGAGAGAAGATCTCCAAGACCGCCAAGAAAGAGGACACTCCCGTGAAGAAGGAAAAGACAGTTCCTACAAAGAAGAAGGTTTCCTCTCGCGTCCAACGTAACCGTCGCATTGCTGCACTTCTCGCAGTAGTTTTGGGAATAACTCTTTGGTACGTGTTCATCGGACCTGGCTCGCGAGTTGTAGTTCCTTCACTTGCGGGAATGACTACCAAAGAAGCCAAGGCAGAGTTAGAGGATCTTGGACTCAATCTTGATATTGCAGAAGAGGAATTCAGTGAAGATATTCCGGAAGGCAAAGTCATTTCCTCAAATCCTGCAGGTGGTGGGCGGGTAAGTCCGGCTGGCACAGTTGAAGTCACAATCTCCCGTGGCAAAGAGCGTTATGCGGTGCCTAATCTCCAAGGATTAAAACTTGATGTTGCCGAAGGGTTAATCAAAGAGAACAAACTCGTAGTTGGTAAAGTCATTGAAGAATTCTCTAGTGAGATTCCAAAAGGGTTCATCATGCGCTCTGCCCCTGCTGCGGGTGAACGAATTAAGCGTGATAGCCAAGTGGAGATATTTGTATCTAAAGGAATCGAACAAATCGGTGTTGCAAATTACAAGGGTAAGAGCGGCGAACAAGCCCTCAACGAACTCACAGAGGCCGGTTTTGAAGTCGAGACAAAGTATGTCTTCAGTGAGGACTTGCCAATCGGAGCTGTGATCAGTCAGACACCTGGCGCAGGCGAGATGGATAAAGGAAGCAAAGTCACTTTGCTCGTTTCGAAGGGTTCCGAATACGTCTTTATCCCTAATATCTTTTCTCTCACTGAGGAGAAGGCAATTGCTGCGCTCAAAGACCTTGATCTCAAGGTTGTTGTAAAGAAAGTCGGAAATAAGAAGGTCAAGGTTGTCACCAATGTGGCGCCAAAAGTTGGAGCGAAGGTCAAACGTGGCTCTACGGTGACTATCACTGTAGGGTAACGCGGTGCCAAAGCAGAAAGTTTCACTTCCAGGTCGACCTCGTCTCGGCGCCCATGTTCCAACATCCGGCGGCATGGCGAAGCGATCAATTGAGTACGCCGAGGCCATCAAAGCCGAGGCAATTCAAGTCTTTGCCTCAAATCCGCGGGGCTGGGCTATGCCAGATGCAAACAAAGATGCAGATCTAGCCTTTGTTGAAAAAGCGCGAGCACTTGATATCGAAACCTATGTTCATGCTCCTTTTCTCATCAATCTTGGTTCGCCGACCGAGGGCACCTATAAAAATTCACTGGCATCAACGCAATATTCGCTTCGTCGCGGTCGCGAAATCGGCGCACTGGGCGTTGTGATTCACACCGGATCTGCAGTCGATGAAGGGCATGTAAAGCAAGCGTGGAAGCAGATTCATGATGGCATGATGCCGATTCTTGAAAAGCTCACTGATGAAGATCCTTGGTTACTACTCGAACCGACTGCTGGGCAAGGCCAATCACTAGTTAAGAAACTAGATGACCTTAAGAATTACTTCGATGCACTGGAGTGGCATCCCAAAGTGGGAGTCTGTCTTGATACCTGCCATGTATTCGCCGCCGGCCATGACATCAAAACAATAGGTGGCATGACAAAGACCATAGATTTACTGGTCGAAGTAGCGGGTGCAGAGCGAATTCAACTGATTCATGCCAATGATTCGATGGATGTCCTCGGTTCTCTCAAGGATAGACATCAAAACCTGGGTGACGGAGAAATTGGTGTAAAACCTTTTGAGGAACTTCTCGCACATCCTGCTATCGCAAACGCTCCCTTGATTTTGGAGACACCGGGCGAAGAACCAGAACATGGACGTGAAGTTGCCTTGCTTCGCAAGATGCGGGATAAGTAATGCAGATGAAACTCGCCCCATGGGCGCTCCTTGCTGTCGCTGCAATGTGGGGAATCTCTTTCGTCTGGATGAAAGATATCCTCGATCAGCAAGATGTTTATAGCTTCTTAACTTCACGTTTTGTGGTCGCAGCTCTTGCCATGATTGCCATTAATCCCAAAGTCCTACGCCACTTCACAAAAGAACTGGTCTTTAAAGGTCTAATCATCGGAATGGCACTGGGTTCGGGATACATCTTCCAAACACTTGGCCTTGAGAGAACTACGCCTGCTATCACAGGATTTATCACTGGCCTGTACGTTGTTTTCACCCCGTTGATTGCCTCTGTCTTTCTCAAAGAGAAATTAACCCTATTAATGTGGGGATATATCGCTCTTGCAGTAATCGGGTTAGCAGTTCTTTCGGTTGATGGTTGGAGCATTGGCCTCGGAGAAGCCTTCGTTCTTATCTCCGCCGTACTCTTCGCAATTCATATTATCTTGCTAGGGTTATGGAGTAAGAAATTTGATGCGTATGCGCTGACCGTAATGCAGTTAATCGGATGCGCAATCCTTTCTGCTATCCCCGCTTCTATCAACGGCTTCGTTGCTCCTCCTGATATGCAGGTCTGGTCAGTCATCATCTTTACTGCAATCTTCGCGACCGCTTTCGCCTTTGTAATCCAAACCTGGTCACAGGCGAGAATTTCAACCACGAAAGTGGCGGTGATTTTGACAATGGAGGTCGTTTTTGCCGCGCTCTTCTCCTTTATGTACGGGATGGAGCCATTCACTCTCCGTTTGGCGATTGGTGGAACTTTGGTATTGATAGCAATGCTTGCAATCGTCCAACCAAGGGTTTCCCCCACGGTTAATTCCTGACACTATTACGTCATGACTGAAACTTCGCCAGTGATTGACCTTCGCTCAGATACGGTGACCAAGCCGACTCGCGAGATGCGCAGCGCAATAGCTAATGCTGCCGTGGGTGATGATGTCTACAGCGATGATCCAACTGTTAATTCCCTAGAAGAACGTGTTGCTGAACTCTTTGGAAAAGAGGCAGCAGTCTTTACTCCAACAGGATCACTCGCGAATCAACTTGCAATTCGAATGTTGGTATCACCCGGTGAAGAGCTAATTTGTGAATCTAATTCACATATCGCACGTGCTGAACTAGGAGCAGCTGCCGTCTTTAGCGGCATAACAACTCGAACCTGGAGCGATGAACGTGGATTACTCAGCGCTCAAAACGCCATGAGCCTCGCTCGTCCGAACTCAGGTCCTTACTTAGTCTCCACAACTGCAATCGCCGTAGAAAACACCCATAACTTTGGTGGTGGCACGGTCCAGCCAATTTCCGAAATTGCTGCACTTCGCAGCGCTAGTCAGCCCCATGGAATCGCGATGCATCTCGATGGAGCTCGCTTATGGAATGCACATGTAGCAAGCGGAATTTCATTACAAGAATATGGCTCACACTTTGACACCATCAGCGTCTGTCTTTCGAAGGGACTTGGCGCTCCCGTTGGTTCGTTGATGATCTCTACAAAAGAACGCGTCGCTCGTGCTCGAGTTTGGCGTAAGCGTTATGGCGCAGGTATGAGACAGATCGGATTATTGGCAGCTGCGGGTCATTACGCTCTTGATCACAACATTCCACTCTTGGCTCAAGATCACCTGCGTGCCAAGAAACTTGCATCCGCCTGCCATCAGAGCGCACCTTCATCCATTGATCCCTCAACAGTGGAGACCAATATTGTTGGACTAGATCTCACTGGCTCAAAGATTGACGCAGCACAATTCGCAGCTCTTGCTCGTGAAAATGGACTCTGGCTCAGCGCCCTTGGCCCGATGTATGTCAGGCTCGTTACACATATGGATATCACAGATTCTGATATTGAAAGAGCGTGTGAAATTCTCCAGAAATTATTGCAGAGCGCCTTCGTGGCGAAGTAGCCACTCCTTGTATTTCAAACCGTAAGCATAATTTCCCAAGGCTCCGCCGGTTTTTACAACTCTATGACACGGTACGACAAGTGCGATGAGATTTCTTGCGCAAGCGCTGCCTGCTGCACGGACCGCATCCGGAGAACCTGATCGCTTTGCAAGATCTGCATAGCTCAGCGTTTTTCCAGGGGCTATCTTGCGCATCGATTTCCAGGCCGCTTGTGAGAATTTCTCACCAGGTTGGTCCACCTTAATGCCATCTATTGCTTGAAGATCGCCATCAAAATAATCATCAATCAGATCAGAGATAATGGGAATATTGTTTACTTTTTTTATTTCTAGGGATTGGTCAGTCGACGATAGTCCATCAACAAGTGCTTCAATTGATGTGAATCCTGCCGCCAAGAGAATGTGTTCGCGAGAGATGATGGATAAGGCTCCTATAGGAGTCTTCTGGGTGGTTCGCAAGAGCACCCTTGAAGACTATTACTCACGAAGCGCTTTGGAAATATTGTTGAGGGACTTACTTTCGATCGCGCAGCATCTCGGCAACCAAGAAAGCAAGCTCAAGAGACTGGGTGTGGTTGAGGCGTGGGTCGCAGGCTGTCTCATAGCGGGTAGCTAGGTCCTCATGGGAGATCTCTTCTCCGCCTCCAACGCATTCGGTTACATCATCGCCGGTGAGTTCAATATGTATTCCGCCTGGATGTGTTCCCAATTTCTGGTGAACCTCGAAGAAGCCCTTAACCTCATCAAGCACGTCGTCAAACTTTCGGGTCTTATATCCACTGGGCGCTTCATAGGTATTGCCATGCATCGGGTCACAGACCCAGAGAATCTTTGCACCTGACTTTGTGACAGCATCGACAATTCCTGGCAAGACAGTTCTGATATTTCCTGCACCCATGCGAGTGATGAAGGTCAAACGTCCCGGTTCGTTGTCAGGGTTGAGTTCCTTGATTAAAGCGAGCGCATCGTCAACCGTTGTCTTCGGACCAATCTTGACGCCAATCGGATTCTTAATTTTCTTTGCAAAATCCATGTGCGCTCCATCAATCTGACGGGTGCGTTCACCGATCCAAACAAAGTGTGCTGAGACGTCATATGGCAGCCCAGTGCGCGAATCAATTCTGGTAAGCGCCTTCTCGTACTCAAGAATCAATGCTTCATGACTAGAGTAGAAGTCGACTGTCTTGAACTCTTCAGGGTTGATTCCCGCAGAGCGCATGAAATCAAGGGCTCGACCAATCTCATTGGCCATCGCTTCGTATCGCGCGCCAATACGTGAGTCTTTAATAAAACCTTTGTTCCATTCGTGGACCAGACGAAGATCAGCAAACCCGCCTTGCGTGAATGCCCGAACAAGATTGAGTGTCGCAGATGAAGTGTTATAGACCTTCACTAGTCGCTCTGGATTTGGTTGGCGCGCCTCGGGAGTGAACTCAAGATCATTGACTGCATCTCCGCGATAGGCAGGAAGCGTGACATCTCCTCGCTTCTCAAAATCATTGCTACGTGGTTTTGCAAATTGTCCTGCCATACGACCAACTTTGATGACGGGAAGACTTGCACCGTATTGCAGAACTGCGGCCATTTGAAGGATTGTCTTGATTCGATTGCGAATCGAATCAGCTGTCGCCGCGGCAAAGGTTTCAGCACAATCTCCACCTTGCAACCAGAATGCTTTTCCATCAGCCGCTTCTGCGATGCGAGCCTTGAGGTTGTCACACTCTCCAGCAAAGACCAGCGGAGGAAGTGACTTAAGTTCAGCAACCGCTTTTTCAAGCGCGCTCTGATCAGGCCATGCCGGCTGTTGGGCAGCCTTGCGTGATGCATCAAATAACGCGTCGATTGACATGGGCTAAGGGTAGATAACTATTCGCGGTTGGCGCAGACCAATTAGCCGAAGAAGACTTCTGCTTCAGCCAAGAGGGCTGGATCAACAGTCTTGAGCTTCTCGGTAGCCGATGCAAGAGGAACTCGCGCAATCGAGGTTCCGTGCAGTGCAACCATCTTGCCCCAATCACCTTCGTGTGCGGCAGTTATGGCGTGAAGACCGAAACGGGTAGCTAGTACGCGATCAAATGCAGTCGGAGTACCTCCGCGTTGAATATGTCCGAGGATGGAGGTTCGAGCCTCTGTTCCAGTGCGCTTCTCAATCTCCTTGGCGAGCCATTCGCCAATACCGGAGAGCTTCACGTGGCCAAAGGCATCCAAGGTCGAATCCTTGGTGATGAGGTCGCCATCTTTTGGTAGCGCGCCTTCTGCAACAACAATGATGGGTGCGTATGACTGCTCGAAGCGAGACTCGACATACTTGCAGACTTTCTCAATATCAAAAGGTACTTCTGGGATGAGAATGCATGAAGCGCCACCCGCAAGACCAGAGTGAAGCGCGATCCAACCTGCATGGCGACCCATGACTTCAACGATGAGAGCGCGGTGATGGGACTCAGCGGTGGTGTGAAGTCGGTCGATAGCCTCAACAGCAATGTTGACTGCAGTATCAAATCCAAATGTGTAATCGGTGTTGTTCAGGTCGTTGTCGATAGTTTTAGGTACGCCGATAACTTTTACACCCAGAGCATCAAGTTTGGTTGCAACGCCAAGAGTATCTTCGCCACCAATTGCAATGAGAGCGTCAATATTCATCTTGGCAAGATTCTCTTTGATGCGCTCGACGCCATTTTCAATCTTAAATGGATTGGTGCGCGATGAACCAAGAATCGTTCCGCCTCGTGGCAGAATTCCACGAGTCGCTGCAATATTGAGCGGCATGGTTAAGCCCTCAAGCGGACCCTTCCATCCATCGCGAAAACCGATGAATTCATAACCGTATTCTTTTTCACCTTTGCGAACTACTGCACGAATTACTGCATTGAGTCCTGGGCAATCTCCGCCACCTGTGAGCACACCGAAACGCATATGAATATATCTCCGATTAAAGTTATGGAATGCGGTCTACATTGACCGCGAGCGCAGTCTACCGCATGCCATTTTTCGCACGTTCTAGCGTCCTACCGTGATGCCTTTTCCAACAACAACGATTCCACCAGCAGACACGGTGAAGCGCTCTCGATCTCGATCCAAGTCGTATCCGATAGTGGCGCCTGCTTCAACGACAACGCTCTTATCCAAAATGGCATTCTTGATGCGCGCTCCTTCACCGATTCGAACGGCAGGCATTAATACCGAACTATCTACGGCCGCATCACGTCCAACCAGAACATCATAGGAAGCAACAGTTCTGCGTAATTCACCGCCAGAAATGATCGAGCCTGCACCTACAACTGAGTCAAAAGCAATGCCGCGCTCTGAGAATTTGGCTGGTGGCAAGGATGGCGGATTAGTAAGAATCGGCCATTGACGGTTATAGAGGTTAAAGATTGGTAATGGCGAAACTAAATCCATATGCGCTTCAAAATAGGAATCAATCGAACCTACATCGCGCCAATATCCTTTATCGCGATCAGTCTCACCTGGAACCACATTGTTTGCAAAGTCATAGACCTTGGCTAATCCAGCTTTAGTCATCGCTGGGATGATGTTTCCACCAATGTCATGGCGACTATCAACATCTTCCGAATCAAGAATCAGCGCTTCTTCCATAGCATCTCTTCGGAATATGTAATTACCCATCGAGACTAGAGCAAGGTCAGGATGTCCTGGCATCGCAGGTGGATTTTCTGGCTTCTCATGGAAGGCTTTAATAGTAATTCCATCATCAGCAAGTTCAATAACACCAAACTCGGATGCTTCACTTCTCTTGACGCGGATTGCGGCAACTGTGACACCCGCTCCGGTCTGAAGATGTTGCTGGTACATCTGATCTGGGTCCATGCGATATACGTGATCGGCACCAAAAACAATTACATGTTTGGGATTCTCATCATGAATTAAATTGAAGTTCTGCAAAATGGCATCTGCACTTCCGGTATACCAACGTGGACCAAGTCTCTGTTGCGCCGGGACTGGAGTGACGTAATTTCCTAGAAGGTTGGACATTCTCCAAGTCGTGGTTATGTGTCGATCGAGTGAATGCGATTTGTATTGAGTGAGTACGGCAATTCGCAAAAAGCCAGCATTTACGAGATTAGATAGCACGAAATCCACAAGCCGATAAGAACCGCCAAAGGGAACAGCGGGTTTTGCGCGATCTGCAGTAAGTGGCATCAGACGCTTTCCTTCACCACCAGCAAGAACTATTCCTAACGGAAGATCTAAGCGCGCCATGCCCTAACGATACTCTTAGGTTGTGAGCAATAAACAGGTCAAAGTCGGCATGATTACTAAGGAATGGCCTCCTCAGATTTACGGTGGCGCCGGCGTTCATGTGACCAATTTGGTTTCAGCTCTCACTCAGACTGCCGAACAGCGCTCTGGAATTGCTTACCGCGTCGATTGCCAAGTCCATTGCTTTGGCCCCGAACGCTCCGACGCTCAGGGTTATGAAATCGATAGTGACTTTTCAGGTATCAATCCTGCACTTCAAGCGTTGATGCTCGACTTCGATATCGCAAGAAATCTGAAGGATATCGATATCGCTCACTCTCATACTTGGTATGCAAATTTCGCCGGCTATTTAGCATCGCGAATGTTTGATATCCCACACATTGCAACAGCACATTCTCTCGAGCCGCTTCGTCCATGGAAGGCAGAGCAATTAGGGGGCGGATATCAGATTTCCTCATGGGTAGAGAAATCAGCATTTGAAAGCGCTGCAGCAATCATTGCTGTCAGCGATGGAATGCGTTCCGATGTACTTCAGGCTTATCCAAAGATTGATTCTACGAAAGTGCACACTATTCGAAATGGGATCAATACCGAGAAATTCGCCCCAAATTATGACGTAAGTGTTCTTGCAAAACATGGAATCAAAACTCCATATGCTCTATTCGTTGGTCGAATCACTCGCCAAAAAGGCTTGGCACATCTTCTTCGCTCTTGGCGTCAGGTTTCTTCGGAATATTCTTTAGTACTCGCGGCGGGTAGCCCTGATGAGCCGGCTATCGGAGACGAAGTTGAATCGTTAATTACCGAACTTTCAATGGAGCGAAAAAACATCACCTGGATCAAGGAGATGCTGCCTCATGAAGAATTGACTGGGTTACTTACTCACGCCCAAGTGTTTCTATGTCCCTCAATCTATGAACCTCTCGGTATCGTCAATCTTGAAGCGATGGCTTGCGAGACTGCCGTTGTAGCTTCTCGAGTTGGTGGAATCCCAGAAGTTGTCGCAGATGAAACCACAGGCCTGCTCGTTGATTACACACTTGATTCCTCAACATTCGAAGGTGAATTCGCGCAGGCAATTATGCGAGTGATGTCAGATACATCACTGGCGAAATCGCTCGGTAAATCAGGTAGAAAGCGAGCAATTGAAGAGTTTGGCTGGGATAAGGTTGCGGCTCAAACCATTGAGTTGTATCGGAGCGTAATCAAATAAATGTCGCGTAAAGGTTGGGCGCTCTTTGCCCTCGTGGGACTTCTATGGGGTGTGCCCTATCTATTCATGAAAGTTGCAGTTGAAGAACTTGCGACGCCTGTAATCGTCTTTTCGCGTCTCATTATTGGCGCCGCGGTACTCGTTCCCTTGGCGATGTACCAGAAATCAATCAAGCATGCCTTGAAATATTGGAAGTACATTGCGCTTTATGCCGTGCTTGAGATGGTTATTCCATGGACTCTGATCACCAACGCACAGCGCGATCTGTCGTCAGGTGTAGTTGCACTACTTGTCGCAACAGTCCCTATTTGGGCCACTCTTTTTGCTCATCATTCTGGCGATACCACCGCAGCTCATCGCACCAGAGTCTTCGGAATCGCTATCGGTTTGATTGGAATTGCTTTCCTAGTAGGAATTGAATCCCTCAATGATGTAAACAGCATGATTGCCTTACTTCAAGTCTTAGTTGCAGCATTCTCCTATGCATGGGCAGTAAATATGATTTCTCGCAAAGCTCCCGACGCATCAGGCGTTGCAATCAATGGGATTGCGCTCGCTATCTCGAGTGTAATTTTTGCTCCTTTTGCATTCACCCATCTTCCAGAAGAAGCACCTTCAACTGAAGCAATCTGGTCAACAATAGGACTAGGTGTGATTTGCACTGCCATTGCATTCTGGGTGTTCTTTATCGTGCTTGATGAGATTGGCGCGGCACGAGCATCCCTTGTGGTCTATCCCAATACTGCGGTTGCAGTTCTTTTAGGAATTGTCTTGCTCAACGAAGAAATCACGCTAGCCATCATGATTGGATTGCCTTTGGTATTAATCGGCTCTTACTTTGCCAGCCGTCGTCCCACAACACCGATTATCGCTGGATAAAACCTAGTTTTGTTAAAGCTTTGGCATCGCTCTGCCAATTGGGAAGTACTTTGACGTGCAATCCAAGAAAGACTTTGGCTTTTAACTTCTTCTCAATCTCTGCGCGTGCGGCTGTTCCCACTGTCTTGAGCCGCGCTCCTTTTGCTCCGATGATGATCGCTTTCTGGCTATCTCTCTCGACAACTATGGATGCATGGATATCGAAGAATGGACGCTCATCCGCAGTCCGCTTCTCTCGCTCTGACATCTCATCAATGAGAACTGCAATTGAATGAGGAACTTCTTCAAAGACATCTTCTATGGCCGCCTCACGAATTAAATCCGCAATCTGAGTTTCAAGCTCTTGATCTGAGGTCATATCGGCCGGATAGAAGGGTGGAGACTCAGGTGCATATTTTGCAAGTAGATCCATCAACAGCTGAATTTGGTCATCTGTCTTTGCAGAGATTGGAACTACGTCATCCCACTGGAATCCGGCTTGTTCGGCTAATTTGCTTGCGGCCATTAGTTGAGCGAGAACTTCAGTTTGTTTTGCCATATCTGTCATAGTGATTGCACAAATCTTCTTGGCGCTCTTATGGGTGGCAACTTCTTGCGCAATAAAGAGATCGCCAGCGCCTATCGCCTCTACTGCAGGAATACAGAGCACAATCGAATCAACTGAGTCCATGCTCTCAGTCACCATAGTGTTGAGTGCGCCACCGAGAAGCGTTTTTGGTTTGTGGACTCCTGGGGTATCTACCACGACGAGTTGATAATCAGGACGTGTAACGATGCCACGGATCGCATTACGAGTCGTGTTGGGATGGTGTGAAGTGATGACAACTTTCTCACCGACGAGCGCATTGACAAGAGTGGACTTGCCGGTATTTGGCCGTCCGACAATCGCAACAAACGCTGATTTATGTGTCATTGAGGCCAAGAGTACTAGTAGTTAGGTTTTTTGATTACTCACTTCAGTCTGATGAGCAAGAGGCATCATGAGTTCGAGAGCATCAGCAACTGATGTCACAATTTCGGCACATCTCTCGCCGATAAGACGATGGCACCCCTCACTTGTTGGAGAGTTAATAGGACCAGGAACTGCCATAACAGTTCGAAGAATCTCAGCGGCATCACGCGCCGTACGCAGTGAACCGCTACGGAAAGCTGCTTCAACTACAACAGTTCCGTGCGCAAGGGCTGCAATGATTCGATTTCGGGTCAGAAAACGCTCAGGACGAGCACGCTCCTTGGGCATCACTTCAGATACTAGTGCTCCAGATTCTGCGATCTCGTTGAAGAGTTTTTCATTTCCAGCTGGATAGTTCACTGATACACCTGAAGCGAGGACTGCATATGTCACGCCTTCGGCAGCTATAGCTCCGCGATGTGCATGAGTATCAATTCCGTAGGCGCCACCACTAACAACCGCCCATTCACGGTCTGCAAAACCGGAAGCAAATTCGCTGGCAACACGTGCTCCATAAGTACTTGGATTACGTGTTCCAACGATTGCAACGCTCCGTTCTCGAATCTCTCTGCCCTTAATTACTAGTCCAATAGGTGGAGCCAAGAGATCTCCCATGGATGTCGGCCACTCCATTGACTCCGGAGTTATGAATCGTGCACCTGCATCATCAATCTCTTGCTGGAGAGCCCGAGTATCTCCATCAATCAGGTTCTGTCGAATCCTTTCCGAAGATTTGCGCGTGCTGGCATATTCTCCTTGCACTATCCGATTGATGAGATCTTCTGATCCGTAGATAGCTAGCTCGTGAGTCCAAAAAGGTGAGCCGCCCTCTATTGCGCTGAAGAGTCTGAGTCGTGATTCGATACTCATGCCGCCCGCTCCAAATCAGAGCGAAGCGTCAAGGCAACATCTACTTCGTCTACTCCAGGCGAACTTAGTCCCCGAAGATCTGTGATGGTCCACGCTAGGCGCAAAAGTTTGTGAAATCCTCGAGCGGTTATCTCTTCGCGATCAATGAGTGTGTGAAGAGTGCTCATCGCTTTTTGGTGTGCTCGATACTTTCCTCGTAGTAACTCAGAGGGAATTTGCGAATTAAGTTCGAAGCCTTCCTCCTGAAAACGTACTTTGGCTGCTGATCGTGACTGCTCGACGCGGGAGCGAATATCAGCGCTACTTTCACGCGCAGCGGAGTCAGCAAGAGCAGCTCGAGTCGGTGTTTCAACTCGCAATCGAAGGTCTATCCGATCCAAGAGCGGTCCAGAAATTCGATTGAGATAGCGACGAACTTGGAGTGAGGAGCATTGGCAGCCTCTCCCCTTTCCGGAGAATCGACCACAGGGACATGGGTTCGCGGCAAGAACCAAGATAAATCGAGCCGGGAAACGTAAGGTTCCTATAGAGCGCGTTATCTCAACTACTCCTGACTCTAAGGGCTGGCGAAGTGAATCAAGAATTCCAGTAGCGCATTCAGGTGCTTCATCAATGAAGAGAACTCCTTGGTGAGCAAGAGAACATGCACCAGGCTTAATATTTCGCGCTCCTCCTCCAACCATCGCAACAGTTGTAGTCGTGTGATGCGGCGAGATAAATGGCGGCGTCTTACTGATGAAAGCGGTGCTCGAGAAATTACCAGCAATCGAATGAATGGCTGCAACTTCTCTTATCTGTGCATTACTGAGTCGAGGAAGAATTGTGGGTATTCGTTCAGCCAACATGGTCTTGCCTGTTCCGGGAGGTCCAATCATCAGTAGATGATGTCCCCCGGTCGCTGAAACTTCGAGACCGAACTTTGCTTCTTCTTGTCCGGCGACTTGTGACATATCAATTGCGCTTGCTTCCATGGCGATGTCAATCAGAGGTGAATCGTGTGCGACTGGGTCGCCACCAAGAATGCTCAGAACTTGCCCAAGAGTTGAGGCAGGAAAAATCTCAATCTCATCTAACAAGTTTGCTTCAGCAAAATTGGCCGCCGGAACAATTGCGCGAGTGATTCCATGTCGTGAAGCAGCAATTAACATCGGAAGGATTCCACGAATGGGACGTAGTAATCCCTCAAGTGAAAGTTCGCCAATCAAAATTGTGTTCTCGGAATTTCCTAATGAAACCTGTGATGAGGCTGCCAGAATCGCCACGCTGATCGGGAGATCAAATCCCGAACCACTCTTAGGGAGCCAAGCGGGTGACATCGACACTGTGACCTTGTGTTGAGGCCATTGCTTACCTGAATTAGTAATGGCAGAGCGAATACGATCTCGAGATTCATTGAGGGTCGCATCAGGCAGACCCAGCAGTTGATAACTCGGCAAACCTTGGGAAACATCTACCTCGATCTCAACTATCTCGCCCTCTAAGCCAAGCAGGCTAACTGCTCGCGTGACTGCAACGCTCATGAAATTCCAATCCGATAGTCGAGGGTGATTTCCCCCGAGCGACCTAGCAGAATGCCTGCGACATCAATGCGATATGGCCATCCCAGTCTTTGATGCATGGCTAGCCACGCCAGTGCAAGCCGTTGAATTCGATGTAATTTTGTGGCAGAGATAGATTCCAATGGATCTCCATACGCTGCAGAAGATCGTGTTTTTACTTCAACAAATACAATTTCTTTATCAGGTGAGAGAGCTACTAAATCTAATTCTCCCTCTTTGATTCGCCAGTTTCGATCGAGGATCTGATAGCCACGTTCTATGAGATATGTGGCAGTGAAGTTCTCTCCTGTTTTTCCTGTGACCGATGCACGTTCATTCAAAGCCATTGCTGGAAAATAGAGTGAGCCACATCGAGCTGGACTCGCTCTTAAACAAACTGTGTGTAAAGCTAGCTGTTGATGAGGGCAGCGATGTTGGCATATGAGCGACGATGAATTTCAGTCACTCCCATTGATTGCAGCGCCGCCTCATGCGAGCGAGTGACATATCCCTTATGTGCGCTAAGTCCATAGCCCGGATAGCGCAGGTCTAGCTCAGTCATGATCCGATCACGATGCACTTTTGCAAGAATTGAAGCCGCAGAAATAGAAATTGCTACTTGATCACCTTTCCAGACCGCCAACGAAGGACACGGCAACCCATCAATCGCATATCCATCCGTCAGTACATATTCTGGATTGTGCTGTAACGCATTGATGGCACGTCGCATACCCTCCAGATTTGATTTATGGAGGCCGATTTCATCAATCTCTTGTGGTGTGATTTCAATAATCGAGTAGCTATGTGACTGATTGATAATCAGTTGAAAGAGGCTATCTCTTTTCTTCGGCGATAACTCTTTTGAATCACGTACCTCAACTAATTCTGGAGAATTGATATCTCTGAGAATGACTGCAGCAACTACCAGTGGGCCAGCGCATGCACCCCTACCTGCCTCATCGACGCCTGCAATGTTGCTTAATCCTGCAGCAAGAAGGCGTGATTCAATCATGGACGAGCCTTACGGAGATTTTTTCACCGGAATCTTGGAGAGGTCTTCGCCGACCTCAAGGACTCCAGCGTTCTTCAAGGGCCAGATAACAAAGACTGCTCGTCCCGTAACTTTGTCGAGCGGGACCATCCCTTTATTGGGGTCATCTGTATGGAAACGAGAATCTGCGCTAGCGCCACGATGATCTCCCATAACCCAGATAAAGTCTTGCGGAACAGTGACATCGAAATTTGAATCAGATGCTTTATCTCCGGGATAAATGTAGGGCTCCGTTATGGCAACGCCATTGACTTCAATCTTTCCATCAGCGTCACAACACACAACACGATCGCCGCCCACGCCAATCACACGCTTAATCAAGTATTGCTTCGAAGGATCAGGTAGGACTCCGACAAAGACCAGCGAATCTCGGACCACTTTCGAAAGTCCTGTGGTTTCGTCATAGGGAGCAGATAACCAATTAGCTGGATCTCGGAATACAACAACTTCCCCACGTTTAATATCACTGAAGAGCGCACCGAACTTGTTGACGCCAACTCTGTCATTGACAAGAAGAGTGTTCTCCATAGATCCTGATGGAATATAGAAGAACTGAACAAGAAAAGTCTTAACGATGATGGATAGAACTAGCGCCGAAACGAGAAGTATCGGAAGCTCGCGAAGGCTTGTGCCTTTCGCTTTAGGTGACATAACTAGACGACGCGAAGGTCGACTTTATGCCTTGGTTTCGTCTGAAGCAGCTTCTGGAGTTGTTTCTTCGACTGCAGCTTCTTGCGCGGCTGGTGTCTCTTCGACAACCTCGGCAACAACTTCTGGAGCTGCT
>CAYSGG010000022.1:0-13560 GCA_964430775.1 uncultured Clavibacter sp.
AAGCCAAAGGCTGTCTATATCTATAACGTTATTGATAACGAATGGTCGATGAAGGAATATGGCGATCAGGCCGTTGTGTGGCAGACCGCCGTCAACCCAGTTGTTGCGATGGAGCTCATCCATAAAGGATTATGGAAGCCATTGGGCGTAAACGGACCAGAGTGGTTCGAACCAAAACCATTCCTTGATTTACTGCAGGAATATGGCACCTCATGGCATATCCGTGATGAGGACGCTAGCGATATTCTTCAGTAGTGCCTACACCTGCAACACAGCAACGACCGATCGCGCTCATCACTGGCGCAACCGTCGGCATTGGCGCAGCTTTTGCTGAGTTATTGGCACGTGAGAGCCACGATCTCGTTCTCGTAGCGCGCGACCTCAACCGTCTCAACCAGCGCGCTGAACAATGGCGTAGTTCATTTGGTATTGAAGTTGAAGTTATTCAAGCCGATCTCACGCGCGATGAAGATATCCGACGTATTGTGCTTCGGCTACAAAATCTCAGTCGACCTATTGATGTGCTCATCAATAACGCTGGCTTTGGAATTAACAAGAGTTTTCTTGCCAGCGAAACCTCAGAGGAGATTGCCCTCCTTGATGTCTTGGTGACGGCACCAATGCGCTTGATGCATGCTGCTCTTCCTGCAATGAAAGAGCGAGATAGCGGCACAATCATCAATGTTTCAAGCGTTGCAGGCTGGATTGCTGGAGGCACATACAGTGCAGCGAAGTCCTATCTCACTGTTCTGACCGAGTCGCTCCATACTGAACTTTCACAGACCAACATCACCGTTCATGCTCTCTGTCCTGGTTTTACTAGAACAGAATTCCATCAACGAGGTGGGATGAAGATGGGTGGATTACCGAACTGGCTCTGGATGAGCGCAGAAGAGGTTGTTGCACACGCTTGGAAATCGGCCAAGGCTGGCAAAGTCATATCAGTCCCCGGTCGCATCTATAAAACTCTCTCTTTTATCTCACGTTTCGGGCCTCGACCAATAGTCAGGAAGATGGGCATGAACGTTCGTGTCCGGCAGAGAAAGAAATAATCTGACTCTCAGCAAACTCTGTGACCCTTGTGGAGTTTCCCTCACCTAATTGTGAGCGCTCCCCCTTTAGTATTGGGCCATTGCATAATCGGTTTCAACAGGAGGATTTTGTGCGTAATTCATTCAAGCTCATGGGCAAGAGTGCAACTCTCGTCGCTGCCACATCGCTATTGATGGCGATGACTGCGGTAATCCCTGCTGAAGCAGCCAATAAGGCCGGCGCGCGTTGTACCAAGGCCAACGCCAAAACCAAGATCGGTGGCGACAACTACGTTTGCACCAAGAACCCAACAGTGAAGAATGCCAAGCGCACATGGGTCTGGGTCGGTTGTATCGATTCCAACAAGCTTTATCTCGAGTCCAACACACGGTTGAAGACCATCACTGATTCTGCAGCAAAAGCAATCACCATGCTTGATACCGAAATTGCTGCTCTTAAAGCCGAAGCTCCTGCAGATGAAGCTGCCGCAAAAGTCTTTGATCAGAAAGCTGCCGATGCCAAGACCAAGCAGGCTGCAGCCCTCGTTGAGGCTAAAACCAACACCGATAACGCAACGAAGGTTGGTGCAACCACAACGGCAGGAAAGCAATACACAACCAATGCCTCGACTTGGACAAAAGCTGCTCGAAGCTACGAGTTAGCAGCCAAGAATTTCGAGCGATCTGCTGCAAGCTTGCGTGACAAGATCAATGAGGTCGCCAAGAAAGAGAAGCAGAAGTTGAATGTTCAGCAGACTGTCGAGAATTCAAAGGTTGAAGTGCAATCGACATTGCAGAACCGTAAAAACGCCTGCCGACCTGGCTTATAAGATTCTGGTTTATAAGACTATTGAGTAGAAACTAAAGTAACGCTTAACCAACCGTTACTTTAGTTTTTGCAACTTTGATTGGCAGGGTAGCAAGATTTCTCTTTGCTGGTCCGATTTTGACGTTACCGTTCACAGCGAATTCTGCACGGTGCTCAGGGCAAACCCACTTAGTTCCGCTTCGCCTTACCGTAACTCCCTCGTGCGTACATGAGAGGTTTAAAGCGCGATAAGCATTGGCTGCTTTTCCAGTTCTCACGAGAGCTATTTCTTGACCTGCACCGTTCTGGAATTGCACAACTCCACCAACTTTTTTCAAAGCAGGATTACCCGATAGCGCAACTTCGACTCGTCCATCCGGTAGCACTTTGACCGCAGTTGCCGCAATAGCAGTATCAGGTACTAATCCAAGCGTGAGGACTGCAAGTCCACAGAGAACTGCTCGGCGAGATACTTCTTTTTCATTCTGCATTGCAACCCCTTTATTACGATTCAAGGATGAGAATTTATCTGCTTTTGCGGACTCTGGCTACGGCGACGCTAGCAATCTACGTGATTCTCAGAAATTACTCGGAACCTTCATGGGTAATCGACTTACTCATATTCAATATGGTGGCCATCATCGCTCTTTTCTCACTCATGGCCTCACCAATTCCTGATGATCAATTCGGAAGGGTTGGCGTATCTCTTGCCATATTGAGTTGGACGATTGGTTCGGTCATCTCATCAATCGATACCTTCTTTGCTCCTGAGACAACTTTGGATCTTGAAGTGATTGCACAAGTTGCATATGCGCTCTTCTATCCACTTGCCCTATTCGGATTGAGTCGCGCTATTCGATACAAGCTGGCTAGTCGATCACTCGAAATTCTCGATACTCTGATTATCACACTGGGCTGCACCACCATTGCTGCTGCTTTTCTGATTCGTCCCGCAATGACCAGTATCGCTGGATCAAGTTTTGAAGTCTTTCTATCGATTCTCTACCCGGTTGGCGACATCGTTCTCTTTGTAACAGTTCTGACTTTGGCTGCCATGCAGAGGTTCTCCATTCGAAATCTCCTCATGATCGCTGGAATCAGCAGTTATGCAATTTCGGACTTCTATTTTCTATATTCAACTCAATCTGGTTCGTATCAATTCGGCTCTTTAACAGATATCGGATGGTTGATCGGCTTCATACTCATTTCCGAGGCGTTCTGGCATAACGCAGATGAGAGTCAGACTCCGCGAACCTTTAATCCTGCTGTTGCAACTATTGCACTCTTGGGAAGCTCTGCGATTCTCGCAATTGCTGTGCTCCAGCCAGAATACTTCCCACGCTTTCTCATCGTTCCAGCCTTCGCGACGATTGCGCTCTCTTTTCTGCGGATGGGAGTGGCAATCAACGATGCTCGCAATATGAGTAATGAGCAGATTCTGGCGCGTACCGATGAACTCACCGGTCTTGCTAATCGCAGGAGGTTTATTGTCGAATTTGAGGAGTTCCTCAATTACCCTGGCTCTGTTCTGATTCTGGATCTCGACGGATTTAAACCTGTAAATGACACTCGTGGGCATGATGTGGGTGATCAACTACTAGGCCAGGTAGCACGACGCTTCGAACGCGTCATCCCGCATGGCTCTCTTCTGGCCAGACTGGGCGGTGATGAGTTTGGAGCGCTGATTCGTGGCAACGATGGTCTTGAGATTGCTCGCGCATTAAGAGCCACTCTCTCTTACCCATTTCATATTGCGGGCGCTGAGATAAATCTCGACGTCTCGATTGGGGAGGCCACAAATACGCCGGGCGAGAACTTGGCCGACCAACTCATGCGTCGAGCTGATGAAGCGATGTACGAGGCAAAGCGCTCTAAACGTGGCGTTGTTGCCTGGCATGACCAATTAGGTGCGCGGGGCTTGAGGTTGTAAATTTCCGCTGTCCCATTCAACCAATGAGTCTCGTGCAGACTCCGCATATGAGGTGAGAGTTACAACCCCTTAAGGAGGTTCCCTAATTGGCAGAAAAGTTCGCTAATCGAGTACTAATTCTCGGCGCAGGCTCCGTTTCACAATCAGTTCTACCGCTACTTATCGAGCATCTAGTAGATGCACAGCACATCACAATCATGGATCAGCGAGATAATCGCTCACGTGTTGCAGATGCCATCAAACAAGGCGCAACCTACGTTCAAGATTCGATTACCCGAGAGAATCTCGATTCTCAGCTATCAAAGTATTTGAAAGCTGGCGATTTTCTCCTCGATTTAGCATGGAACATTGATGCCAACACAATTCTGACCTGGTGTCATGATCATGGAGTTCTGTATCTCAACACATCCGTTGAAGAATGGGATCCGTACGAGGGTGGATCAAATAAACATCCACTAGAGCGCACTTTGTACTACCGCCATATGCGTATGCGTGAAATGAAATCACAATGGACCAAGACTGGACCAACCGCCATTGTCGAACATGGAGCAAACCCAGGTTTGGTATCCCACCTTGTTAAGAAGTCTCTCGTAGATATCGCAACTCAAGCACTTAAAGATGGTAAGGCTGCAAACGGAGTTGAAGGTGCGTTGACCTCTGAGAGCTATAACGAATTAGCTCAACTTCTCGGCGTTAAAGTCATTCACATCTCAGAACGCGATACTCAAGTAACGAATAAGCCAAAGCAGTGGGGCGAATTCGTTAATACATGGTCGGTCGAGGGCCTCTATGAAGAAGGTGTCGCGCCTGCCGAGCTGGGTTGGGGTACGCACGAAAAGACCCTGCCCGCCAATGCCTATGAACATCAGGTAGGACCACGAAATCAAATTGCGATCGCTCAACCTGGTGCAACTACCTGGGTTCGCTCATGGGTTCCAAACTTTGAAATTCATGGCATGGTTATTAGACACGGTGAAGCTTTCACAATCTCCGATCACCTCACGGTTTGGAATGGAGATAAGGCTCTCTATCGCCCAACTGTTCACTATGCATATTGCCCCACAAATGAGGCTATTTCATCGCTCAAAGAGCTAGAGATGCGTTCGTGGGATCTTCATAAGAATCAGCGCATCATGAACGATGAAATCACCGAGGGCGATGATCGCCTCGGAGTTCTCTTGATGGGACACCCATACAAATCTTGGTGGACGGGTTCATTGCTCAACATTCATGATTCACGCAAGCTCATTCCAGGACAATCTGCCACAACAGTTCAAGTTTCGTCTGCTGTCTATGCTGCAGTTGCATGGGCGATGAAGAATCCTGATAAAGGTCTTCTTGTTCCAGATGAGCTTCCCTGGCGTGAAGTTCTCGCTTATGCAGAGAAGTACTGGGGTGGAATCCACTCGCAGGCTGCTGATTGGGATCCACTTGTTAATCGCAAAGATCTCTTCGAAGGTTGGAATGATAAGAAGGTCGATCGCAGCGATGCGTGGCAGTTCACTAATTTCTTAGTCTAAAAATCTAGTAGCTAAGGCTTGGGTGGTTTTGCAACCTTGATCTCTTCAAGGCGAGCAAGCGACTCAAGCCTTTCTGCTGCATGATCAACAATTCGCTTGGTGTATCCATTCTTATAACCCGACTCGGCTTCCCAAGGCTCGTGAATATCATCTCCACTTAAGTGAGCGAGTTCGGTTACATATCTCTTAATGTATGTGCCCTCAGGATCAAAACGTCGTCCTTGCTCAATCGGATTGAAGACTCGGTAATACGGTGAGGCATCAGTGCCACAACCTGCGGTCCATTGCCAACCATGCGAATTTGAGGCCACATCGTTATCGATGAGGTACTTCATGAAGAAATTCGCACCATGTTGCCACTCGATGTGTAGGTCTTTCACCAAGAAGGAGGCAACCACCATACGCGCGCGATTGTGCATCCAGCCTTCAGTAACTAACTGACGCATCGCCGCATCAACAAAGGGATAGCCCGTCTTGCCTTCACACCAAGCTTGGAATTGCTTGCCCGGCTTGTCATAACGCATCTTGGCAAACTTCTTATCGTAATAGTCACGTGAAGTATGAGGATTATGGTGGAGCACATCAGCATAGAACTCACGCCATGCAATCTCTTTTCGATAAACCTCGTGGCCCGCTGATTGACCAAGAGCTGCAAGTATCGTGCGCGGATGAATCTCGCCCCAGCGCAGATGCGGACTCAATCGACTTGTTCCTTCAATTCCAGGAATATTGCGGGCATCACCGTAGTCATCCGCTGAGTTCTTTAAGAAGTTCTTGAAACGTGCCAGTGCTGCTTTCTCTCCGGCATCTTGTCTAGTTATTCCATTACTCAATCTCCAATTTGGCAGATTCTGATCGCCCTTCTTCGGAGCAACCCAGTTTGGATTTTTTGGCGCACCAACTGGCGCACGCCAACCGTGAGCTAACCATGCGCGATAGAAAGGCGTGTAAACGCGATAAGGAGTTCCATCATCTTTACGAACTCTTCCGGGAGCAACTGCGTATCCACTGCCGAGTTGGTGCAGAGCAATCCCAGCGCTCTTGACTTCTGTGTCACGAGCTTCGCCATAAGGTGCAAAAGGAAGAGCGGAATGAACAGAGCTAGCTTTGTATCGCGTCATGACATCTGTGAGCACCTCAACTGGGTTACCACTAATCACGAGAAGGTTTCCACCCAGCGATTCATTGAGTGCTTTTAAAGAATCGGCAAGGTATGCCCGTCGATGCTCTCCAGCTCTTTCTGCGATGGCATCATCCATGATGAAAAGTGGGATGACTTCTTCTGCTTCATCTAACGCAGCCAATAGCGCGGGGTTATCTGCTAAACGTAAGTCACGTCTGAACCAGAAGATAGCCCGTGTACCCATGGCATGATTCAACCATTATGAAGGAGATTAGGCGCTTCCAAGTGCGAGGCATCTCCGGTGAAGTAACCCGGGCTGATTTCAAGGGCCGAACCGTTGATTTTTGGGCTCCCGAAGGCGGAAGTGATCATCTCCTGATCGCACACGATGGGCAGAATATTTTCGATCCTCGCACCTCAACGCATCTACGACAAACATGGAAATTGGCTCAGACAGCGACTCGCATCGCCGAAGAATTTAGAGTCAGAGCACCACTTGTGATTGGAGTCTTTCATAGCTCTACTAAAAGCGATCCGTGGGGTCGCATCAAGGATCTCTCGCCCGAGAATGCTTTCCGTTCAGGAATCCAACCCCTAAGTCCGCAAGGCAAGAAGATTCAATTTGAGATATCAGAATTACGAGGCAATGCTTACCTCGACGAGATCTTCGTCGACATCATCCCAAAGATTGTGAAGGCAACGAACTCGCAATACTCTCCCAAGAAAACCGCGATGCTCGGTTCATCTATGGGAGGGCTATCAACTCTTAATTCCTTTTCAGAGCACTCTGAAAAGTTTCATACCGCCTTGGCATTCTCACCGCACTGGGTTATCGGTGGCGAGCCACTTGTTGACTATCTCATCGCTCAACTTCCAGAGCATCACGAACGTAAGCTCTGGATGAGTAGAGGAACAAAGGGCCTTGATGCAAGTTATGAAATGTTCCAAGATAGAGCGGATGAATTGGTGAGAAACCTAGGTTGGCGCACCAACTTTGTAACCAAGGTATATCACCGCACAGGACACAATGAACGTTCGTGGGCGAGTTACGTTGATGAAGCGCTGCGGTTCTGGCTAAGTTAATCGATAGATCCCGAGCGCTGGACCCGCGCTACGAAATACACCCTGCGAAAGTGCTGGACCGTACAGAACATCTGTAACATCCGAGATGCCGCGCAGAGAAGTTTGAACTGCGCTGCGAGCGATGACAACCAACAATTTCTCTCGCTTGGACTCGCGCACAAAAGCAATCAGATCATCCTCGACAAGAACCCAGCGCAATCCCCCATGGGCTAGGGCATGCGACTTTCGCCTGATTTTGACTAGTTTCTGCAGCTCGGCAAAGAATGGTTGATCCCAATCGGATTCGCTCCAATCAATGGTGCGGCGAGCATCTTCGCCCCACGCCCCACGTAGGCCAATCTCATCCCCGGCAAAGATTGAAGGAACGCCTGGGTAGGTAAGTAGTAGACCCATGCCTGCTAGATGAAATTGGGAATCTCCGCCCACAACATTTCTAAATCGCGCTGTGTCATGTGAATCCAAAAGAAGCATCGATGAGACAAAGTTACGCCAAGGAATGGTGGAAGAAAACTCCTTCATTGATGCAACCATCTCTTTGCCTGTGAATCGTGGAACTGATACCGGAACTCCAAAGAATCCCGCCTCAACATCTGGTTTGTTCTTGAGCCAACCCCATACGGGACGCATAAAGCCGTTGTAGTTCATGGTGCCATGCCAGCCAAATCCATCAAGATCTGATGGGAAGTGATCGGCATTCTCAGCCACAAGCCAGGCATCAGGATTAATTTCGTCAAGCGCAGAACGTATGCCTAAAACAACTTCACGATTAATATCTTCGCCCCGATATCGCCCCGTCATATTCCCGACATCAATACGCCATCCCGAAAGCGCAAACGGTTTACGGAGCCATTTCTTGATAATCGAATTCTTTCCCGAATACATCAAGTCACGAAGTTTGGCTGAGTTGTAATTGAGTTTTGGCAACGAAGCTAGCCCCCACCAACCCTCATAACCATGTTTGACTGACTTATCCCAATAGAAGAAGGAACGTTCTTTTGCGCTTTTACTCTTGAGAGCGCGCTGAATCCATGGATGCTCTCTTCCACAATGATTGGTGGTGAGATCGCCCATCAGATGAATACCTTTAGCCCTCGCCTTCTTCTGGAGACGGAGAAGTGCAGGATTACCACCCAATAGTGGGTCTACTTCATCAAAGGAACGTGCGTCATAACGATGCGTGGATCCAGCTGGGAAAAAAGGCGTGAAATAGATGCCATTTGCGCCTAGTTTTTCAATATGACTTAGACGCTCATTTACTCCGTCCAGATCGCCACCGAAATATTCAATTCCAGTTGTCTTATCTCGACCTTTGGGCAGATCACTCCAATCACGTGGAACAAAGTGTTTGGGCATGAGATTGCGATACTTACCTGAGGTTGCAAAACGATCCGGAAAGATCTGATAGAAAACTGAGCTACGGATCCAACGTGGGAATTCCGGCGTTGCAAGTAATTGAAAATCATGGGTACTTGTCACATCGTTGTTATGAAACCCCTGGGAGTTTAGCCACGAGTATCTCTCACCGTTGACTATCAAGAATCGATATGGTGTTTTTGGGTTGAGTATCGGAACGGTTACCTTCCACCACTGTTCTCTCTGCTTGACTGTCTTTGTCATCTCGAAGAATCGTGGTTCACCATCATGATAGAGACGCAGTATTGCTTTCTCAATTGGGAAATCTGCACCAGCGCTAAATTGAAAGGTGGTTCGTTGACCTAGCTTTGGAGAATTGGTGCTGAGATAAATCTCGCTGCCGTCATGATGTGGCAATGTTAAGAGCGGCGGTTGGTAGCTCATAATTCCTCCCCGAAGAACTAGTGACGATAGCTTTCACTTCTACTTTGCCAGAGTGTTCTCGCGGATCTACGTACACTCGATATGGTGAATTGAGATCCACACCGAGTGAGACCCATTCTTTGCTACCTGCGTTGCGGATAAAGAACTCAGCAGTTGCTAGATCCAGAGTCTGAACACCAGCTGTCAGGCGATAGAAACCGGTAAGGAAATCTTCCTTTACTGCGATGGTGCCAACCTTGATTTTCTGTGCAGAGATCTCTTTATCTGCCTGAAGAACTGCAGTCTCTAAGCCACCGATCGAGACCGTGACTGAGGTTGATTTAGTAGTGAAATTCGCCTTTCCTGACAGGAGCTTCCATCCCCCTTGAGTTGCAGTCGGAATCGTGACTTTCTGAGCTTTGGCGCCATTGTTCAGGACTACCAAGTATTCGCGCTTACTGTTGAGGTCTCGCTTGGAGAATGCAAAGACTGAGCCCTTGGCGTATCTGACTTGCATCTGTGCATTGGCAAGCGCAGGATGTTGCTGACGTAGCTTTGCTAGCGCCACAAGATGCTGCGCTACGGGATTAGCAAAGGTGCCTGCGAAGGAGTCAGCGTTGCCAACAGGTTTTGATCCGAGACGTTTCTCGGTCTTCCACATCTCAACCTGGGTTGGAAACATATCTTGCCTTGCACGTTGATCATTGCCGCTCTCAGATCCCAGCATTCCAACTTCATCGCCGTAATAAACCACCGGAGTTCCTCGACTGAGATAGAGCAGAGTGTTGGCGAGTTTAACTCGTGGAAGAAGCTGATCTGCCGGATTTACCTTAACTCGCTCGATGAGGAAGGCAGATCTACCCATATCGTGATTTCCCAAGAAGGTCACCAGATTTGAAGCCGATGAGAAGGAGCTTGTGTAGTAATCATCGTAATCAAAGAGATTCTTCAAAATACTTGCATTTGAACTCGCAGCAGCATAATCCACTGCAAACTTCTGGAATGGGAAATCAAGTGCAGTCTGCATCTTATGAATTCGAATATATGTCACCAGATCAATAGGGTTCTGCTCCCACACTTCACCAAAGATTGTAAAGTTCTTGATTCCAGCTGAAGCTGCCCTTTGGTTTATGAGCGGGCTCCAGTTCTTGAAAAACTCATCATCAACGTGTCGCGCAGTATCAACTCTGAAGCCGACAAAACCATATTTTTCAATCCATGATCCGTAAACATCTCCCCAACCTTGATAGACAACAGGTTTTTCCGTGGCAATGTCGTCAAGACCAAAGAAATCACCATTTTTGGTGCATGGTCCATCGCTCCAACAGCGATTCATATCTCCGGTGTTGTGATAATTGTTGATGTCATTGAGCCAGGCTGGATTCTTGATATCTCGATACTTCTCAGGGATGTATGCCTTGCGTTCGTCATACCAAATGATGTCTCCGGTGTGATTGGTGACCACATCAAGAATCAATTTCAAACCCAACTTGTCAGCACACTCTTTAAGGGCGGTCAGATCAGCGTTAGTGCCGAGATGAGGATCAACATTAAGGAAATCGACCCCCCAATAACCGTGATAACCCGCGCCACCTTCTGTCGGCGGTTGTTGCACAACAAGTGGTGTCAGCCAGATTGCAGTGAATCCGAGTTTCTTGAGGCGAGCTAGACCATCGTCATCAACACAATTACCGGTGAGCCCCTTGAGATCTCCGCCATGAAAGAAGGCCGTATGTGTTGGATTAAAACCAGGTAGATCATCGTTGGTGCGATCACCGTTGCGATATCGATCAGGCATCACAAAGTAGATGACTTCTTTATCTAATCCCGTGCGCGGAACATCTTTCGTTTCTAGAGCATGAGCAGAAAAAGCCAGAGGAAGTACGAGCGTGGTAGCCAGAGCAATGGCCAGCCAGCTACGAATCTTCATTAGCCTTTAACAGACCCGGCTGTGAGTCCACTTACGATGTATTTCTGCAGACTTAAGAAGATAATCACAATTGGAATAGAAGCCACGATTGAACCAGCCGCAAATGGCCCCCAATTCTCCGAGAACTGGCCGCCAATAAACTGTTGAAGTCCCACTGCGACAGTTCTGCTCTCTACTTCAATCAAGAAGAGACGGGCCAAGATGAACTCGTTAAAAGTGCCGATAAAGCTCAATAGCGAAACCACCGCTAGGACTGGCGCTGCAAGAGGGACAAAGATCTGCCAATAAGTCTGCATGGCACTTGCGCCATCAATCTTGGCCGCCTCATCCAGTTCTGCCGGAATGGAATCGACGAAACCTTTGAGTAGCCAGATATTCACGCCCATAGCTCCGCCGAGATAAACCAAAATCAGACCCATCTGGGTACCGATACCAAGTTCGGGAGCAAACTTGTACACGCGCTCCATAATCACATAGAGAGCAGAGAGAGCGAGAATTGCTGGGAACATCTGGATTAGTAAGAGAAGTTGGATACCAAACTTCTTGCCTTTGAACTTCAAACGGCTGAAAGCAAAAGCAGAAGATGCGCCGATAAATACTGAGGCGATAGCAACAAATCCTGCAATCATCAGCGAGTTCTTCATCCAGGTGAGATAAGGAATTCGCTCATCTTCAAAGAGCACGCGATAGTTAGCAAATGAGATATCGCGTGGGATAAAGGATGTGACCTGCAAGCTTCCGGACTCGTTAAATGATGAGAGAACGACGAGGTATAGCGGAAAGAGCGCAAATGCACACATGATAAGTCCAGTGATATGGCGCCATAGATTCTCTTTCAACCAACGGGTCATGAGAAGCTCTCCAATACTTTAGATTTCTTAACGCCGTAGAGCGAGATTGATGCCACGATGAAGAAGATTAGTACCGAGATGGCACTCGCCAGGCCAAGATCCTGCAGATTATTTCCAAATGCGATCTGATAGGTATAACTGATCAAAATATCGGTAGAACCTGCAATCTCTCCATCGAGTTGTTCACGAGGGCCACCTCCGGTCAAGAGGTAGATGAGATTAAAGTTATTGAAATTAAAGGCAAATGACGCGATGAGCAATGGTGAGAGGATCTGTAGCAAAAGAGGCAGAGTTACTTTACGGAATATCTGACGAGGATTAGCGCCATCAATAGCGGCCGCCTCCAGTAATTCACTTGGAATAGCTTGCAGCGAACCACTTGATACTAAATAGAAGTAAGGGAATCCAAGCCAGAGATTGACCAAAATAACGGCGACTCGAGCAAAAGTTGGATCTTGGAACCAGGCAATATCTCGACCGAGAATCTCATTGATTGCACCAAATTCGGTGTTGAACATTCCACCCCAAATGAGGATCGACATAACGCTAGGCATCGCATACGGCAGAACCAAGATTGAGCGATACATGCGACGGCCACGGATTGGTTTATTGAGTGCCAATGCAAGAAGAAGGCCGAAGGAGAACTGCGTGAGAACGGTGAGAGTCGCAAAGACTACGGTCCAGATGAAAACTTGAATGAGAGGATCTCTGACCCGCTCGTCGTTGAATAATCTGATGTAGTTGGAGAACCACGATGGATCGCGCCAACCAGGTTCAAGAAAGTCAGAAGTATCGTTCTCGTTTACGTAGTTTCCGTTGTTGTTATCTCGATAGATATCGCCGGTGATCAGACTTCGGAATACATCTTGTTCGGGTAGATACTCCAATGATTGTCGGAAAACTGCGCCCACGTTGAGGCTTTCGACTGCAATGAAATATTCACCGTCAAAATAGAAGCGCTCTTTGACTGTCTGGCTACCAGAAATGTCTTGTGACTCAAGAGCGGTGAATCCGTTTGTGGATTGGGCGACCTCATACTCATCAAGTTGCACAGCACTTGTGGCAAGAGGAATCTTCTCTTTTGGGGTTGAGATGAAATAAGTCTTATTAGCGATATCTGAGACCAGAATCGCTGGACTTTGTTGGTATTCGCCCACAACGATATCGAAGGCAGTCCCGTTCTCATCTGGTTCTAGAGCTAAGGCTTGAATACGGCCAAGGGCCTCTTCTTTGCTGATGTAGTTGCCAGTCTTGTAGTTAAAGGTTGACATGACCAAGGTATAAAGAATTGGAGTCAAAACAAAGGCAGCCAACAAGATGATTCCTGGAAGGAAGAACTTCAAAGGAACTGTTCGCTTACTAAAATAGGTGAAATTAATCAGAATAATGACAATCGCAAGGAATCCTGCAATGACATATTCGCCTTTTGCGAAGGCGCTCTGTGTCAGAGTAACAAGAACTGCCGTAGCAAGAGCAACGATGGCGATCTTGATGACCGTCGCAACTTT
>CAYSGG010000022.1:13660-15773 GCA_964430775.1 uncultured Clavibacter sp.
ACTGCATCCTTGCCATCGACAAGTACTGCGGTCCAGTAAGCAGGTGCTGAATCCCAGTAGCTCTTGCTACCGGATGCACCATTAAGAATTGCTCCTACCTGAGGAATGCTTGCTGCTGCAGCTGATGCGCCAAAGCCCTTCTGGCCATCTGTTACAGATGCATCATTTCCAGCGCCCTTTTCTGCTGGTGGTCGCTTCTCATTCTTCTGATAAGCAACTTGTCCGGCAGTTGAGCCAAAGAAATCAACGAGAAGTGACTTCGCAGCTGCTTCAACGCCGTTTGATGCAGCAAATGTTGTGAGGAGCGCACCGGATACTGAACCGAATGCATTTCCTGACTTACTTGCTGAAACGCCTGGGACTGGCATGAGGTTCATTGTGAAGCCCTTGCCTTTGTAATCTTCCCACTCCCAGTTTCCGATGATTGCGAATGGGACAGTTCCGGCAAGGAAGTTGTCCTTACATCCGGTATCTGTTGCTGGGAAGAAACCGTTGCTCTTCTTTCCATCGAGAAGGAACTTCTTGACGTTGTTTCCGAACTCGTTTGGATTGAATGACTTCGACTTGTTGATAGATCCGTTTGGATTGAAGTAGTAAGCATCTGCTCCGAGCGCTGAGAACACAGAGTGAGCGCCCCATGACATACCGCCACCAGCAACGCATAGACCAGCCTTGAGGCTCTTTGAGGTCTTGTTTGCCTTGTAGTAATCAACCATGTCACCGAAAGTCTTTGGCGCTGTTGTTACTAGCTTGGTGTTGTAGATCATTGCGACGTTATTTACGTCGACAGGGATTCCGTACAACTTCTTCTTGTATGAAAGATCGTAGAACTGTGACGCTGAGAAGCGTGCACGTTGTGATGCGGTGAGAGTGAGTGGAGCTAACTTGCCATTCTTAGCAAGAGTTGCAACCCAGTCATTTGCACCGACCACGATATCTGGACCTGTGGTTGCAGTCGCCTTATCAATCGCATCCTTGAGTGCATCAAAGTTTGCGAATGACTTGATGGTGATTGTGTAACCAGGGACCCAGTCGCCCTTAACATCTAGGGTCTTCTTAAGGTTTGGACCGCGTGTTTCATCTGCCCAGACAACAATGGTCTTGTTGGCGTGCGCAGGTGTCACAGAGAGACCGGCGCCAAGGGCGACGGCAGCTGCGATAGCGAACCCTCTAAAGAATTTCTTCTTCATTAATTGTTCCTCCATGGAAGTATCTGTAACGAGGGGTTACAGAGGAGTCCCATTCAACTCGTACAAATCGGACAGTCAAGGCCAGATCGAGCGCGCAGCCCTATTAACTAGGCATTTACAGATTTGTTATAAACGCGATTTTTTTCACGCCAATTTGCAGGAAGCCCTGAACTACTTATGAACACCTGACACTGTTTGGTCCCAACCCTTTACATCTTCTGGCTTGCGAGGAGCCTTACCGATGTAGCGAGCAGATGGACGAATCAAGCGACCAGTGCGCTTCTGTTCGAGAATATGCGCAGACCAACCTGCAGTACGCGCTGATGTAAACATCGGCGTAAACATATGTGCAGGAACTTCTGCGAAATCAAGAAGAACTGCGGCCCAGAATTCAACATTCGTTTCTAGAACGCGATCTGGACGACGTTCGCGCAATTCAGCAAGCGCTGCTTCTTCCAATGCCTTTGCAACTTGATAACGCGGTGCACCAAGTTCTTCACAGGTGCGACGCAAAGTGCGTGATCGTGGATCTTGTGCGCGATAGACGCGATGACCGAAGCCCATCAAACGCTCACCTTTATCCAACAAATCTTTAACGTAAGCACGTGCATCGCCACGCTTTTCAACTTCTTCAATCATGTGAAGAACACGTGAAGGTGCGCCACCATGCAGTGGGCCAGACATCGCGCCAATTGCACCAGAGATAGAAGCTGCAACGTCTGCTCCAGTAGAAGCAATTACGCGCGCAGTAAATGTTGATGCATTCATTCCGTGTTCTGCTGCGGAGACAAAGTAGGCATCGATAGCGCGAACATGTTTTGGATCTGGCTCGCCTCTCCAGCGAATCATCATGCGCTCTACAACAGTATGTGCTTTATCAACTTCTGATTGCGGAACCATAGGCTGCCAAGTTCCGCGAGCTG
>CAYSGG010000023.1:0-15574 GCA_964430775.1 uncultured Clavibacter sp.
GATGGAGCCTCGGGCGAGCTCTTGGTCAGACCCGAAGAGATTCACGTCAGTTCGACTCCCCTGAACTCTCAGGTCACCGCGACTATCTCCCGGATCAATTACTACGGACATGACGCCCTGCTCGAACTGGAATTTTCTGGTCTCTCAAAGTCCGTCCGCGCCCGAGTCGCCGGTCCTATGAATTTCGCGGTTGGCCAGAAGGTCTTTATCGAGCATCAGGGCCCGATTCGTTGGGTGTCCGAAAAGGCTACTCGCCAGTAACCTAGCGGCATGAATACTGCCTCTACCTCCACCAATGTAGTTCTCGTCGACGCTGTCCGCTCACCTTTCGGAAAAGCGGGAAGTCTTTATTCCGGCACTCGCGCCGATGACATTATCGTGCGTTGCATCCGCGGACTCCTCGAGCGGAACCCACAAGTCAAGCCATCTGAGATTGATGATGTTGCGATTGCTGCAGCAACGCAATTTGGTGATCAAGGAATGAACATTGGACGAAGCGCCACGCTACTTGCAGGACTTCCCAATACTGTCCCGGGCTATTCGATTGATCGTTGGTGCGCAGGTGCGCTGACATCTGTCACAACTCTTGCTGGCTCCATCAGCATGGGCGCATATGATCTTGCAATCGCAGGCGGCGTCGAACATATGGGCAACCACCCGATGGGTGAAGGTATGGACCCTAATCCTCGCTATCTTGCCGAGAAACTTGTTGACACTGATGCGCTATCAATGGGTAACACTGCAGAGAGATTGCATGACAAATTACCTCATCTCACAAAAGAGCGCGCCGATAAATATGCCCTTGCCTCACAACAAAAGACTGCAGCTGCATATGCGGCTGGAAAGATTCAACCGAATCTGATTCCTGTTGCTGTTCGTAATGCGGAGTTAGGTTGGGGCGTTGCAACAGTTGATGAACCACCTCGTCCAGGTACAACACTTGAAGCCCTCACTGCGCTCAAGACTCCGTTCCGTCCAGCTGGTCGCGTCACTGCAGGAAATGCAGCCGGACTAAACGATGGTGCCACAGCCGCGCTACTTGCAAGTGAGTCAAAGGCTAAAGAACTCGGTCTTGCTCCCAAAGCAAAGATGGTGACATTCGCATTCGCAGGTGTTGAACCAGAAATTATGGGCTACGGTCCAGTTCCATCAACTCTCAAAGCGCTCTCAAAAGCTGGCCTTTCCATTGAAGATATTGGTCTATTTGAGATCAATGAAGCATTCGCTATTCAAGTGCTCTCTTTCTTAGATTATTTCGGCATCGCTGATGACGACGCTCGCGTGAATATTTATGGCGGCGCAATTGCAGTTGGCCATCCTCTGGCATCATCAGGAATTCGCTTGATTCTCAACCTTGCGGAAGGCTTCAAAGAGCGCCCAGATGTTCGTTACGGAATCACAACAATGTGTATCGGACTTGGAATGGGTGGAACAGTTATCTGGGAGAACCCTCACTACAACGGTAAGGCGGCGTAAATCATGGCTGATATGACAACACCTACTGGCGCGCCTGAAGAAGTAGTAACCAAATCCCTTGTGCGCGAGATTGACTTGGCGGCATTCGGCGCGTCCGGCACTCTCTCGCTCATCACGATCGATAACGGAATGGATCACACTCGTCCCAACACTTTGGGACCTAAGTCACTCCAGGGATTAGATGCTGCAATTACTGCTGCTGAAAACTCATCTTCGGTTGCAATTGCAATTACCGGAAAGCCATTTATTTTTGCAGCCGGTGCAGATCTCTCTGGACTTCCCTTCGTCACTGAGAAGAGCCAATCCCTAGCAATCGGTAAGTACGGACATGATGTCTTCAAACGCCTTGGTCGTAGCAAGAAGACAACCTTCGCATTCATCAACGGACTTGCCCTCGGAGGCGGACTGGAAGTCGGTCTACATTGCAACTATCGAACGATGGCGAGTACTGCTTTTACCGCGTTGCCTGAGTGCTTCTTAGGAATCGTTCCTGGATGGGGCGGTGCGACGATCCTGCCTAAACTCATTGGCCCAGAGCGCGCCGTTCAAGTGATCATTCTCAATGCGCTCAACAACAACACCATGATGAAAGCTAAAGATGCCCACGGTCTTGGAGTTGTTGATGCAGTCTATGAACCAGCAGATTTCCTCGAAAAATCGATGCAATTCGCCGCTCAGATCATCTCGGGCAAATCCAAGATCGAACGCACTGATTACACCGGCGATGTTGCGGCTTGGGACAAAGCCATCGAGACTGGAAAAGCAGCCATTGCCAAGAAGTATGGCGGGGCAGATATCGAAGCTCCTCGCCGCGCACTGGAATTGATCTATGCAGCACGAACCAACACCCTCGATCAAGGGTTTGATGCAGAAGATGAAGTTCTAGCAAATCTTGTTATGGGAAATCCTCTCCGCGCATCTCTCTATGCATTTAATCTCATCCAGAAGAAGCGGAAGAAAGTTGAAGGCGCACCAAAGCCTGCTGTTGCCCGCAAAGTCACCAAAGTTGGCGTTGTAGGTGCAGGACTTATGGCATCACAACTCGCGCTTTTGCTCGTTCGCAATCTCAAAGTCCCAGTCGTCATGACAGATTTGGATCAAGCACGGGTAGATAAAGGCGTGGCATGGGTACATGCTGAAATTACAAAGTTAGTCGAGAAGAAGAGGTTGAGCGAAGAAGCTGGTCGCAGACTCTCACTTCTCGTCTCTGGTTCAGTCGATCAATCAGTTTTTGCTGGGGCGGATTTCATCATCGAAGCGGTATTCGAAGAGCTATCGATCAAGCAGAAATTGTTCAAAGATCTCGAAGCGATCATCTCCCCTGAATGCATCCTGGCCACAAATACATCATCACTTTCAGTTGAGAAAATGGGCGAAGGACTTGCTCATCCGGAGCGCGTTGTAGGTTTCCACTTCTTTAATCCTGTTGCCGTGATGCCACTACTTGAAGTTGCGCGCACATCCAAGACTGATGATGCAACTACTGCCACAGCAATCAATGTCGGAAAAGAACTGAAGAAGACAATGATTATCTGTAAGGATGCGCCAGGCTTTGTCGTTAATCGCCTACTAACCCGCTTCATGGGCGAAGTTACCGATGCGATGGATGAAGGAACTCCAGCCGATGTTGCCGATAACGCGCTACGTCCGCTTGGCTTCCCTATGTCTCCATTTGAACTCTTCGGTCTTGTAGGTCCTGGGGTCGCGCTCCATGTTTCCAAAACTCTTCATAACAACCTCGGACCGCGCTATCGAATCTCCCCAACCGTTCAGCGCTTAGTTGATAACAATGTCAAGGCTTTCTACGTCAAAGATGATGCCGGCAAGCTCACTCCAAATCCAGCTGCGCTCGAGTTAGTTGAAAAGGGAGATAAGCCTTCGACGTCTGAGGAAGTACGCCTGCGCGCTCTTAAGGCGCTCGCCGAAGAAGCGCGAATGATGCTCGATGAAGGCGTTGTTGCGACTGCGGCCGAGATTGATCTATGTATGTTGCTCGGCGCAGGATGGCCGATGCATCTCGGCGGAATATTGCCGTACTTGGATCGAGAAGGAATTAGCGAAGCGGTTTGCGGTCAGCGTTTTCATCCACATGGAGTTGCATCGCTTCCTGCTTAACCCCATCGGACGCCCAACCTACAAGTTGGCGCGTTACGTTCTGGACAGTGAGACCTAGATCTTCCATGATCTCATTGCGCTTGGAATGTTCGATGAATTCGAGTGGGACTCCGATTGAATGAATGGGCATCTCTACCGAACTCTCGCGGAAAATCTCAGAGAGCGTGCTGGCGATTCCGCCATGCTTGATGCCATCTTCGAGCACCACAACGCGCTTATAACGGCGTGACATTGCAAGAAGTGCGCTCACAGGCAGTGGTTTCACCCATCGTGGATCAATAACTGTGACGCCCACTCCCTCACGATATGCCTGTGCGGCAGCATCGACTGCGATTGAAGCCATTGCTCCAACGCTGATGAGCAAGATATCGGCAGATTCGCCGCGATAGAGAATATCGATGCCATCACGACGTTCGAATGCGGGCAAATCTTTCGCTACTGCACCTTTAGGGAAGCGGATAATGGATGGTGCATCATTAATTGATACGCATTCGCTGAGAAGTTCTCGTAGCTGCGCACCATCACGAGGTGCGGCGACATGAGCATTAGGAACAATTCCGGTGAGCGCCAGATCCCAGATTCCATGGTGTGACGGTCCATCATCACCGGTGATGCCTGAACGATCGAGGACAAAAGTCACGCCTGCTTTGTGTAGCGCGACATCCAAAAGAAGTTGATCGAAAGCGCGGTTGAGGAATGTCGAGTACACAGCAACAACAGGATGAAGTCCGGTGAAAGCCATTCCGGCCGCAGAAGTGGCGGCGTGCTGTTCTGCGATTCCAACATCCAATGTACGGTCAGGAAATTCTCTTTGGAACTTATCAAGTCCAGTAGGTCCGAGCATCGCGGCCGTTACAGCCACAACTTCTTCTCTCTGACGCCCTAAATCCACGAGCGCTTGTGAAAAAACACTAGTCCAGGATGGGCCGCCCTTACTTAGTGGCTCGCCAGTTTCTGGATCAACAACGCCGACTGCATGGAATTTCTCTGCTTCATCTTGAATAGCCGGTGCATGACCACGACCTTTTTCAGTGATGGCATGAACGAGGACCGGACCTTCAAATTTCTTTGCTTGTTGAAGAGCTTTCTCGAGCGCCACAATGTCATGTCCATCGACAGGTCCAAGATATTTAAGTCCCAGATCTTCAAACATTCCCTGTGGAGCAACAATATCTTTGAGCCCCTTCTTCATTCCATGGAGCGTCTCATAAATCGGTTGTCCAACCACTGGAGTGCGCTCGAGAACTCCTTTACCCCAATCAAGAAACTTCTCATATCCCTTGGTGGCGCGAAGCGTTGATAAGTAAGTAGCGACTCCCCCGATGGTAGGCGAGTAAGAACGTTCGTTATCGTTCACAACGATTACTAATCGCAAGTTCTCGGATGCGGCGATGTTATTGAGGGCTTCCCACGCCATACCGCCAGTCAGCGATCCATCTCCAACAACGGCAACAACAGTTCGCTCATCTTCGCCTTGAATCATAAATCCACGAGCAATTCCATCCGCCCATGAAAGCGCAGTCGATGCATGTGAATTCTCGATGACATCATGCGCGCTTTCGCTACGACTTGGATAACCCGCAAGGCCACCTCGTTGACGCAACTTGTCAAAGCCTGCAGCGCGCCCCGTGAGGATCTTATGAACATAGGTTTGGTGACCGGTATCAAAGACCAAAACATCTCGCGGTGATTCAAATACTCGATGGAGCGCAATAGTGAGTTCGACGATGCCCAGATTTGGACCTAAATGGCCACCTGACTTGGAGACTTTCTCAATCAGAAAGCTTCGGATCTCAGCAGCAAGTTCATTGAGTTCAGCAACATCCAAACGCGCCAGATCGCTCGGCGATGAGATGCGAGGCAAGAACTTCATGTTGCAATGGTATCTGCGTTTATGGCAATAGCCAGTTATGAAGAAATTAGGCGAGCAATGAACGAAGAACGTATTGCATGATGCCGCCGTGGCGGTAGTAATCCGCCTCACCCGGGGTATCAATACGTACCTTGGCTGTGAAGGACTTATCCCCCGCACTTACCTTGACGCTCGAGGGGATTCCACCATCGTTGAGAGCAGTGACTCCTTCAATGGAGAAAACTTCTTCACCAGTAAGTCCAAGGGACTCTGCGCTCTGTCCATCCAAGAATTGCAATGGAAGTACTCCCATACCAATCAAGTTAGAGCGGTGGATGCGTTCGAATGACTCTGCGATGACAGCTTTAACGCCTAGCAGCGCCGTTCCTTTAGCAGCCCAGTCGCGTGAAGAACCTGATCCATATTCTTTTCCAGCAAGAATAACGAGCGGAATCTTTGCTGCTTGATAAGCCATTGAAGCATCATAGATAGTGCTCTGTTCTCCGCCAGCAATAAAGTTGCGAGTAAATCCACCTTCAACTCCATTAAGCAGAAGATTCTTCAATCGAATATTTGCAAATGTTCCACGGATCATTACTTCATGATTTCCGCGTCGTGATCCGTAGGAGTTGAAATCTGCCTTAGCAACACCGTGTTCAGCAAGGTACTTGCCGGCTGGAGAATCAACCTTGATTGAGCCTGCTGGTGAGATGTGATCGGTTGTGACAGAGTCACCCAACTTCGCGAGAACTCGCGCTCCCTTGATATCAGTGACAGGAACTGGATTTCGCGGCATGCCATCAAAGTATGGCGGCTTGCGAACATAGGTGGACTGGGCGTCCCACTCGAATACTTTGCCGGTCGGAGTAGCAAGAGAAGTCCAACGATGATCTCCTGCAAAGACACTTGCATAATCTTTCTTAAACATCTCTGACGAGACCACGCTATCAATCACTGCTTGAATCTCTGCAGGCGATGGCCAGATATCTTTCAGGAAGACATCGTTGCCATTGGAATCTGTGCCGAGGGGATCCTTCTCAAAGTCATGATCCATGCTTCCAGCAATGGAGTAGGCAACTACGAGTGGAGGCGAGGCCAGATAGTTCATCTTTACATCCGGGCTGATACGACCTTCAAAGTTGCGATTACCTGACAAGACCGCTGCAACAGCAAGATCGTTGTCATTGACCGCTTTGCTTACTTCGATAGGAAGAGGGCCCGAGTTTCCGATACATGTAACGCATCCATAACCCACCAAGTTGAATCCGAGTTTCTCAAGGAAAGGAGTCAAGCCGGCTTTTTCATAGTAGTTAGTGACAACTTTTGAGCCAGGTGCAAGAGTGGTCTTTACCCACGGTTTGCTCTGCAGTCCTTTTTCAACCGCTTTCTTTGCCAGCAATCCGGCACCAATCATGACGCTCGGATTAGAGGTGTTGGTGCATGAGGTAATCGAAGCAATCACGACAGATCCGTTGGTGACGCTGCCTTCACGCGAATTCACTGTGATGGCAACTGGGCTCTTTGCGCTTTTATCTGAGAGATATGTAGGAACACTCTTTTCGAATGCGCTCTTGGCATCGCTTAGCGCAACACGATCTTGTGGTCGCTTCGGTCCGGCAATTGACGGGACGATTGATGCGAGATCGAGTTCCAAATTCTCTGAATATCGTGGTGTTGCAGATGGGTCGTGCCAAATTCCCTGACGCTTTGCATAACTTTCGACCAAAGCGAGTTGCTCGCGCGATCTACCCGTTAATTCCAGATATTTGATGGTCTCTTCATCGATTGGGAAAATGGCAACGGTTGAGCCGTACTCGGGTGACATATTGCCGATAGTTGCGCGGTTGGCCATAGGTAATGCGCTCACGCCTGGACCGTAGAACTCCACAAACTTTCCAACCACGCCGTGCTTGCGAAGCATCTCGGTGATTGTTAGAACGAGATCCGTGGCCGTCGTTCCAACAGGAAGTGAGCCTTTAAGTTTGAAACCAACAACGCGAGGAATCAACATCGACACTGGCTGGCCCAGAAGCGCAGCTTCAGCCTCAATTCCACCGACTCCCCAACCGAGAACTCCAAGACCGTTGACCATTGTGGTGTGTGAGTCTGTTCCAACAACTGTGTCAGGGTAAGCACGCTCAACGCCGTTAACATTACGTACCATCACTACGCGCGCCAAATATTCGATATTTACCTGATGAACGATTCCTGTTCCGGGCGGCACAACTTTAAATTCATCAAATGCGCTCTGGCCCCAACGTAGGAAGCGATAACGCTCTTGGTTACGTTCGTACTCGATATCTACGTTCTGTTGGAAAGAATCTTTCGTGCCGTACGTATCTGCGATGACGGAGTGGTCGATTACGAGTTCAGCTGGAGCAAGAGGATTAACGCGGGTTGGATCTCCACCCAAATCAGCGATTGCTTCGCGCATCGTTGCTAAATCAACTACGCAAGGAACTCCGGTGAAGTCCTGCATGATGACACGCGCAGGCGTGAATTGGATTTCAGTATCGGGTTGAGAATCTGGGTTCCATGATGCCAAGGCTTCGATCTGCTTTGCTGTGATGTTCGCACCATCTTCTGTACGCAGCAGATTCTCAAGGAGAATCTTGAGCGAGAAAGGCAGAGTGGCAGCAGCAGGCAATGTAGTGATGTCGAAGATCTCGTAATTTTTTCCTGAGACCTCGAGGGAAGACTTAGCGTCAAAAGAATTCTTACTCATGGGCGAATACTAACCGCCACTGATTTATTGCTTCTCGCACGCGAGTTGTGGCTACTGTGACTGCGGGATGAAACGCGCCACACACTCCATATGCGCCGTCATTGGGAAGAGGTCGAAAGCTCGAATCTCATCGAGAACGAAGCCCTGGTCTCGCAGATAGCCGGCATCTCGGGCCAAAGCAGCTGGGTCGCAGGCCACGTAGACGATTGTGCGGGGCTTGAGTTGAGTAACCGCCGAGATGACTTGCGCCCCTGCCCCGGCGCGCGGCGGATCGAGAACTACGACATTGGCTGACACATATTTCTTCATCGCGCTTTCAACTCGGGACTGCACGATTTCAACGCAATCATCTGTGGCGAAGTTGCGCTTGGCATCTGTGATCGCGTTTTCATCTGACTCGATCAACGTTACGCGTCCGCCTGGACCTACGGCATCAAGCAGCGCTCCGGTAAATAGACCTGCTCCCCCATAGAGATCAAAGACATGGTCACCCGTGCGAACCTGGGCATATTTCTGGACAACATCGACCAAAGTTTGGGCGGCATGAGAATGGCTCTGCCAGAACGAAATGGGATTGAGTGAGAAATCTCTTCCCGCCACACTTTCGTGGATAAGTGCGTGATTTTCGCGCCCTTCAATCACAATTTCTTTTTGGCCGCCTGATGAAATGACAACATCGACTTTCTTCCCCGAAGGTAACTTACTCTGATTGATCTCAGTGATATCAATCTTCTCGCTTGCAATCATGCATTGATCAATCTCGATGAGTTGATTGCTTCGGGCTGAATACAAAGCTAACTTCTTTCCCTCCGAAACTGTGAATTCCATCCGACTTCGCCAATGAAGTGTCGGCAGGACTTCTTCTACGACAACATCGATATCCATTTTCGCCAGTCGACTGAATTGTTCGCGGATGATGGACGACTTTAATTCTCTTTGATAAGAAAGTTCTATATGTTGAAAATCGCAACCACCACAACCATCGGCGTGGGCATACTTACAGGGAGGTGAAACTCTATGTGGTGATGCCTTAACAACCTTTACACAATTGGCACGAGCGAAATTCTTACTCTTTCCCGTGATTTCTACGAGAACTCGTTCGCCGGGAATTGCATGTCGAACAAAGATCACTTGGCCGTCATGTCGCGCTACGCAATGTCCGCCGTGAGCAATAGCGCTGATGTCGACTTCAATCTGCTCGCCAATCTCCATGAGCGCTCCCTGCTTTGTGAGGTGAAGTACTTATCTGCATTACAGCCCTGAATCGCATGCGTGGATTACAGGGTATCTAGCCTAAAGGTGTAAATTCTCCTTTTGTGCATATCGTCATCATGGGTTGCGGACGAGTCGGTTCAACGTTAGCCAAGGACTTCCAATCACTAGGACACTCTGTCGCAGTCATCGATCAAGATCGTGAAGCATTTCGCCGCTTGGGCGCCGACTTCAATGGTCTGACCGTTACCGGTGTTGGATTTGATCGCGATACTCTGCTTGAAGCAGGAATTGAAAAGGCAGATGCTTTTGCTGCGGTTTCAAATGGAGATAATTCCAACATTTTGGCAGCTCGCGTAGCTCGTGAGACGTACGGGGTTGTCAGCGTTGTTGCACGCATCTACGACCCAGCGCGCGCTGAAATCTATCAACGTCTTGGGATCCCGACAGTTGCGACCGTACTCTGGACCACAGATCAGATTATGCGTCGAATCTTGCCGCAAGGCTCACGTTCTGAATGGCAGGATCCTTCGGGCAAAGTGCAACTAGCTGAAGTTCCTCTTCATCGTGATTGGTTTGGCAAGCCAATTTCTCTGATTGAACAGCATACCGAGGCGCGAGTTGCGTTTCTGACTCGACTTGGTGAAGGTCTGATTCCAAATGAACATACCGTGTTGCAAGAAGGCGATGTTGTTCACGTTATGGTCGAAGATTCAAATCTAGCTGCTACTGAGAAATCTCTTCTACTTCCACCAGGTGGCGAATAAAGATGAGAATCGCCATAGCTGGAGCCGGTAACGCTGGTCGCGCAATTGCACGTGAATTGATCGCCAACGGTCACCAAGTTCTTTTGATTGATAAGAATCCAAAATCTCTGAAAATGCAGAGCGTGCCTTCTGCTGAATGGCTGCTGGCTGACGCCTGTGAAATCAGCGCTCTCGATAAGGCCAAACTTGATACCTGCCAAGTTATGGTCGCAGCAACCGGTGATGACAAAGTAAATCTCGTTGCCTCATTGCTAGCAAAGACTGAATACGGGGTTCCACGCGTTGTCGCCCGAGTGAATCATCCGAAAAACGAATGGCTATTTGATTCCTCATGGGGCGTTGATGTTGCTGTATCTACTCCGCGCATCATCGCGGCTCTTGTTGAAGAGGCAGTTTCGGTCGGCGATGTTGTACGCCTCTTCTCACTCAAAGCCGGCGAAGCGAACCTTGTTGAATTAACCCTCCCTGATGACTCACTTTGTATCGGAAAATCGGTAGAGGAAATCACTCTTCCTGAGGATGCCTCTCTTGCTGCGATTATCCGTGACGGTCATGTGATCGCACCTTCAGCGCATGATGTCTTCTCTGCTGGAGACGAGCTTATTTTTGTTGCTTCTGCCAGAGCCGAGGATTACCTGAAGGAATGCTTCGTCGCGAAAAAATAGCTGCGCAGTAACTATGACGTTGCGCGTAAATCTTCGCGCAATCTCGGTCCACTCTTAATCACAACCCAAGTGGCCCACGCAGCAGCGATAAATAGTGGATAGCCCATGATGAGTCGCGCTGTTCCGAGCGCATTGACATTACCGCTGAGATAGAGCGGATACTGAACGATAATCCGAACCGTAAAGAGAGCAACCCAGATCCATGTTGCCTTGATATACACCTTGGTTCTGGCCGGATCCTTACGCCACCTGAAGTTCTCATCTAACAGAGGACCCAAGAAGAGTCCAATAACTGGCCACTTAACGAGAATTGAGACTAGATAGGCAGTTCCATAGATTGCGTTCGTCCATAATCCAGGCAGATAAAAGTCTTCAGCTTTTCCAGAACGATTTGAGAGCCACGCGCAAATAGCAACCCCAATAACACCTGAAATCGTATGTTGAATTGTTTCGCGTCGCGCTAATCTAATTGCAGTAAGAACAAGTGAAAGAGCAAGAGCGGCGTATGAGGACTGTGCAACATCTTTAGTGAAATTAAAAGCAACTAAAAACACAAGCGCAGGAAGACCAGAATCAAGTAAGCCTTTTTTGCCGCCCATGGCGGAGATGATTTTCTCTTTATCTGCCTCGTGACTCATGAGCGCCCCGTTGATCCAAAACCATCCGCACCACGACCAGAGCCTGGTAGCTCTTCAACTTCAATGAACTCGGCTCTTTCCACTTTCTGAAAGACGAGTTGGGCGATGCGATCTCCTCGCTTGATGCTAAAAGTTTCATGTAGATCATGATTGATGAGGATGATCTGCAGTTCGCCGCGATATCCCGCATCAATAGTTCCTGGCGCATTCACCATACCCACTCCGTACTTGATTGCTAGACCCGAACGAGGGTGTGCGAAAGCTGCATAGCCATCAGGTAGTGCAATTGAAATCCCAGTAGGCACTAGGGCGCGCTCTCCAGGAGCAATTTCAATATCGATTCGAGAGACGATATCTGCACCTGCATCACCTGCCCGGGCAAAGTTAGGAAGCGGAATATCCTTATCAAGCCTGGTGATTAAGACTTTCATGGGTTTATTTCAAATTCAGTATCAATGGAGAGATCTGTACGTCCCGCCAATACATCTCTAAAACCCTCTGGTGCATTAGAGATGAAATGCTCCATCGGGACGATGATGAAGATTGCAGCCGCTTCGACAGCCAGCGCTCCGTCATCAGAGTTGAGTCGACCTTGCGCTCTGCAGTAAATCTTCCGCCCTTCTTGTCCAATGATTTCAGCTTGGATAAAGAGAGTAGTGCCGACTGGAACCGGAGCAATGAACGCAGTCTCAAGCTTTCCGGTCACTGCAGGTTGTCGCACGAGCCACATCAATTTACCTAGAGCTTCATCAAATGCACAGGAGAGCAATCCACCGTGCGCTAATCCGGGAGCTCCTTGATGCATCTCCGTCACGGTAAATTTCGCATTGATTGTCATTCCTTCACCCGAGTAGGCAACGAGATGCAATCCGGCTGGATGAGATGCGCCGCATCCATAACAATCAGGATTATGCGAACCAAGAAGGGTTCCTGGAACCGGAGCTTGAGGATGGCGAGGTGGAACTTCTGCGTTTGCGGGTGCAGTGATGTTCAAACCGCGGGACATGGACGCAAGGTTACCCTGTCTCACGCAAACTTCTGATCAGAGCAACAATTCTGACCTCAATGTACGCTGGGAATATGGATGCAGTTGTGGCGAACGAGAAGATTCATTGGCCATGGTGGTTGATGGGGTTAATCATCGCTCTTGATATTTCAATTGTGATTGCAATCTGGGCAGGTCTAGGAAACTCTGCAGCGCTGGTTAGCGTCTTTGTAGTTATCGCCCTCACGATTGCACTCTTCTTCTTTACCGCGTTGAATATTAGAGTCGACGGTGATCAGCTACATGTTGCCCGCGCACATATAGATAGAGAATTTATTGGGCAGATAGAGGTTCTTACCGCAGATCAGATGAAGCGCGCTTATGGGGTAGGTCTTGATCCTGCAGCGTTCTTAGCAATCAGATTTTGGGTAAAAGGCGGAATCAAACTCGCAATTACAGATCCACGAGATCCGACTCCGTATTGGTTGGTAAGTTCTAAGAAACCCGAAAAAATCAAGGCCGCAATTCAGAGGTAAGAGCTAAGCGCAATCCTTACAGACCGCTTTTGCTCCTTCGCCCTTTGCTAACTGCGTGATGTGATGAACCAGGAAGCACCGCGAGCAGGTGAATTCGTTTTCTTGCTTTGGGACAACGCGGACGGCCAGCTCCTCGCCTGAGAGGTCTGCGCCAGGAAGTTCAACGTTCTCCGCTTCTTCCTCATCAAGATCTACTTGACCGGACTGCGCTTCTGCGCGACGCGCTTTCAGCTCCTCAAGGGACTCTTCGTGTAACTCTTCATCCGTTTTTCGGGGCGTGTCGTAATCAGTTGCCATAGATCTCTCACCACCTATCTCTACTCATTCTTCGAAACTTACGTCGAGCGTCTCGCACTAGTAGTGCGCACACGGGGCGGATAATGCCTAAATCTCACCGCCGTGTCCTGACCAACACGCGGCGTGTCGCGAATATTCCCTAAGGTGGGGGTTATTACTGCTCTATTGCTGAGAAATTGAGCGACGTTGCGCTTCCTCGCGCCGCCACTGAGCAATGTGGCCGTGATTTCCTGACATTAAGACTTCTGGAACCGAGAGTCCCCGCCATTGTGCAGGTTTTGTGTAGTTCGGATACTCCACTTCACCTATTTCATTATGTGACTCTTCTGCGAGAGATTCAGGATTACCAATAACGCCAGGAATTAAGCGAGTAATAGCTTCGATCATAACTAAGGCTGCAACTTCTCCACCATTGAGGACATAGTCACCAATGGAGATTTCGTGGACTCGCACATTTTTTATCGATCGATAGTAATCACCAACGCGAGCATCAATACCTTCATAGCGACCACAAGCGAAAATAATTTTCTGTGAAGTCGCGAATTCTTCTGCGATTCGTTGGGTAAATTTCTTGCCGGCAGGTGTCAGGATGACCAAGTCGACGACGTGATCTAAGCCTTGTAGCGCAGCATCTATAGCCTCACCCCAAGGTTCTGGTTTCATCACCATTCCAGCCCCACCTCCGTAAGGCGTGTCATCAACTGTGTGGTGATTATCGTGTGTGAAGTCTCGCAAATTTACTGCAGTGAAATCTATGAGACTTTGTTGGCGCGCTTTACCAATCAGAGAAAGTTCTAACGGTGAGAAGTACTCAGGGAAGATAGAGATAGCAGTTATCTTCATAATAGGCTCTCAAAATTCACAATTGTCATAACTTTCTTCGCAAGATCTATTTCCGGTACATAAGCGCGGACGAAAGGAACGAGAATTTCTCTATTGCCACTCTTGACAACAAGAGTGTCTTGGGCGGGAAGTTGCAATACATCGACCACAGTGCCCCATTCTTTACCGTGCTCATCCACTACAGTGCAATCTACAATCTGAGAAATATGGAAATCGTCTTCACTTACATTTGATTCAGCTGGATTTACATCAGCCAAAAGTAGAACGTTACGTAGCTTTTCAACGGCGGTACGGTCTTCGACGCCCTCAAAAGAGAGGAGCAGAGTTCCGCTGTGAACTTTTGCATCGCGTATGACAAGCGGGCCTTTATCGGCAGGATCTGTTTGGAGCTTTGCACCTACAACGAAACGAGATTCTGGGTTATCAGTACGAACTTCTATCGTCGCATCGCCGCGCACTCCATGTGCGCGACCGATACGTCCTACGACTAGTAACAACTGCGTTAAGCGCGATTAGCGCGCTTCATCCGCCTCAATGAGGTCGACGCGAACGCTACGTCCTGCAAGTGCAGAAACAACTGTGCGAAGCGCCTTAGCAGTACGTCCATTACGTCCAATAACCTTGCCAATATCTTCTGGATGTACGCGAACTTCAAGAGTTGTTCCACGACGTCCATCTTTTTCAGAGATAACAACCTCTTCAGGATTATCAACAATCCCTTTGACAAGGTGTTCTAAAGCTTCATCAATCATCACGATGATTACTCGGCTGGAGTTTCAGCTGGGGTTTCTGCAACTACCTCTGCTGGAGTTTCAGCTGGGGTTTCTGCAACTACCTCTGCTGGAGCTTCTACTGAAGTCTCAGCAACGCTCGCTTCAGGAGCTGCTGCGTGAGCAACTTCTTCTGCTGGAGCTGACTTAGCGGCGAGCTTTTCTGCTGCGCGCTTCTTCATAGTGGTTGCGCCATCTTTTGGCTCGTTCATGGCAGCTTTAACAGCTGCTTCATAAGCTGCGCGCTTATCAGCACGAACAGGAAGAGTCTTGAGAGTTCCTTCTGCGCCAGCAACACCTTTGAACTTCTGCCAATCTCCGGTTACCTTCAAAATCGCCTCTACAGCGGGAGTTGGTTGGGCACCATTCTTGAGCCAGTGTTGTGCGCGTTCTGAATCAACCTGAATCAATGAAGGCTCGGAAGCTGGCGAGTAACGGCCAATCTCCTCGATCTTCAAACCGTTGCGCGCTTTACGTGAATCAGCAACAACGATGCGGTAGTGCGGGGTACGAATCTTTCCGAGACGTGCCAATCTAATCTTTACGGCCACGAGGGCTTTCTCCTTGCATAATCGATCGAACTTTAGGAATCGGCCCGAGTTGGGATGCCAGGCGACTTCCGGAAGTTCTAGTTAATGGTTGCCGGTCAAGAGGTAGAGGGCTCTTGAACAGGAGGCCAATATTGCCATGTTG
>CAYSGG010000024.1:0-14532 GCA_964430775.1 uncultured Clavibacter sp.
GATTAATTGCAACACAATGCCAACCTCATCACGGCGCGCGGGACGAATATTCATGGCAACTCCTCTATTAGCGAGTGCCTACTTTAGTGAACCTTCTGTGAGTCCGGCTACAACCTGCTTATTGAACGCGACATAAACTGCAATCATGGGAATCGTCACGACAGTTAGCGCTGCAAAGAGCAGTTGATAGTCGGTGACATACTTGGTTGAGAATGCCAATAAGCCCGCAGGGATTGTCTTGAAGTCATCGTCTTGCACATAGATATTCGCAAGGAGGAACTCATTCCACGAACCAAGTGCGATAAAGATAGCGACGGTAGCTAGCCCCGGTTTCAATAGCGGAACCGCAATAATTCGATACATTCCAAAGTCGCTCGCACCATCAACCCGGGCTGCCTCAAAGAGCTCCTTGGGCAGTGAGTCCAAATATGCTTTCAAAAGCCAGGTAGCTAAGGGGATTCCAAGTCCGGCATAAGGCAGCACGAGGGTGAAGCGTTGATCCTTGAGATCGAAAAACTCGAAGAGTTCATTCTGGGCGATGAAATAAGCCTGGATTGGAAGCAATAATCCGAGAACAAACAAGAGCAAGAGTTGTTTCTTAAATTTAAATTCATATCGACTGAACGCAAATGCTGCAAGGGACGCTGCAAAGAGCGCCAAGCTTGTAGCAAGAGTCGTTGTGATTGCACTATTGAGAATGTACTTTGCGAGTCCGCCCTTGGTCCACGCATCAGCAAAGACACTAAAGTCCCAAGTTGTGGGAACTGAAAATGGATTGTCAAAAATTGCTCCATTGTCCTTGAATGATGACATAAGCATCCAGAAAAGAGGAATGACATACAAGAGAGCACATAAAGTTAAAAGTAGATGAAAAACTAACTTTCTAATCTTCATTAGTACTCCACCTGCTCTGAACCTTTGCGAATCTTGCTATAGATGAATCCGATAATAAGGACTGTAGTGGTGACCATAATGGCAAGGGCCGAGCCGTACCCGATTTCCTGGTCTCTAAAGACCATACGCACCATGTAGGTCGTCGGAACTTCTGTTGAATAGTAAGGGCCACCATTTGTCATTACGAAGAAGAGATCGAACCCTTGTATTCCTCCGGTTATACAGATTAGAACAGCGACTTCCCAAAGCCTTCTAATCATCGGTACTTTGATCTTCCAAAATACTTGTCTCTGAGTTGCTCCATCTAACGATGCAGATTCGATAACTTCACGCGGCAAGCGTTGTAGTCCGGCATAGAAAATAGCAAGGTAAAAACCTGAATAAACCCAACCTGACACTATGCAAATTGCTGCCAGGGCAAAACGTTGATCTCCCAACCAAATTTGTTGCCATTCAGGCTTGCCGATTGCCTCAAAGAAACCATTCAAAAGCCCAAAATCAGCGTTAAATACAAAGCGCCACAAGACTGCAACGATAACCATGGGCAACATGACTGGGACAAAGAGCGCAATGCGATAAACGTCTGTTGTTTTACGGGAAGTAAGGATTCCGGCCAATATGAGACCAATAACGACTTCAAGAACGATTGTTGCGAGGATGTAGATGAAAACATGTTGGAATGAGTTGAGAAAAATAGTGTCTCTCAAGGCTCTCAGATAATTGTTGAATCCCACAACTTCGGGAGTTCCGTAACCATTCCACTTAAAGAAGCTTGTGCCAAGAGTTCCAATAACCGGAATCAGTACCGTAAAACTATAGATGGCAAAAGCGGGAAGAATAAAGAGATAAGGAGTCCATCGAACGTTTGTTTTCAATGGACTCCCTCTCTTTAGCTATGGACTACTTTCGAATTAGTTCATTTGAATCCTCTTGCGAGGACTCACAATTACGATGAAGCTAGTTTTGCCTCAGCATCATCGAGTGCTTGTTGTGGTGTCTTAACTCCACCCATGACTTCAGAAGTTGCGACGTTTAGCGCGTCAGCTACCTTGAGGTCATAACCGGTATCAGGTGGAGCAACAATCGTTCCACCAGAAGTCATCAAGTCCATCAATCTCTTCTGTAGTGGATTGAGATCGCCTGATGCTGCTGCCTTGGTAAGAGGAGCTGATCCTGCTGCAACCCACTGAGCTGTGATTTCTTCAGAGAAGAAGGCTTCAAAGAATTTGATCGTTTGATCAATCTTCTTTGACTGCGCATTAATGACATAACCTGTGGTTACGCCAAGAACGCTGTTCTGATCGCCTGCACCATCAGTGAATGCTGGCATGTTGAACCAGTCAATCTTCTTGGTAGGTGCTTCATCAGCAGCGATACCAACAAGCCATGAGCCAATTGGCAAAATTGCAGCGCCGCCCTTGAAGAACAGTGTGTATCCCTCATTATCGGCGATGCTATTTGCTGATGCGTTGATGTAGGCGTTCTTCTGTAGATCAGCAACAACTCCGTAAGCCTTCACAAGTTCAGGTGAATTCATCGGGAGTTCACGAGTCATGATCTTGTGATAGGTCTCTTCGCCAATGACTCTTGAGTAAAGGTGACCAAAGAGGTTACCTGCTACCCAGTAATCCTTGTTTCCGACAGAGAAGCAATCTTGTTTTGCTGCTTTGATCTTTGCGCAAGCTGCCAATAATTCATCCCATGTGGTTGGAACGGTGATTCCCAACTTATTGAATGTATCTACGTCGTACCACATAACGTTGGTGACATCAGATCCAGTAGGTAACAAGAGTGACTTACCATTTGATTTGCCACTATTGAAAGCTGCTTCTGGGAACAAGTCCTTGAGAGTAGAAGATGCAATCAAATCTGTTAGATCTGCTGCATATCCATCCTTGTCGCGCTGAGCGGTACGAGCTCCTGCCCATTCAAAATAGGCATCTGGTGGATTTCCACCGGTGAGCAATCCTTGTAAACCAACTGTTGAGTAGATGTCGTCATCTTGGATGATGAGCTCCACTTCCCAATCAGGATTTGCTTCCTTGAACTTTGCGATTGCTGCATCCCAAACCGCTTGTCCGGCTTCACCTGGTGATGGCAATCCAATTCGAATTACCTTATCTGTTTCATCGCCGCCTCCGCCGCAACCGCTCAGAGCTGTCGCTCCAAGTAAAGCTGCTGCAAAGATCGCGATGATCTTTTTGCGACCTCTCATAATTGAGATCACTTGTCCTTCCTTCTGCTCTAGCTTTCTCCGTTACACAACAGATAGTTCTGTTGCGAGTTCTCCCAGCACTAAATCCAGACCGTCACCGAAGATTCTGGTGGGATCTTGTGCGAGAGAAATTCTGATTTTTCTTACCTTCTCAGCCGTTTCAGGCGTTCCTTGAAGATGACCATTGATTGATGGTGTTTTTCTGAGAATCTGAGCGACCTCGTTTAGAGCCTCCCCGACTGCCTTGTACTTCTTCAGCCAAGGGGTGATTTCGTTCTGGATTTCTGGCCAAGAGAATTCCAATTTATTGATGGTCAGATAGTTTTTTGCAACTTCGTTGGAGTAGCTCTCAAACAATTCTGCCGCCTTATCTGAGTGTCCTGTCCGCCACGCCAGTGTTGCTCCGCCGAGTACACCCCCAAAGTCGGGCGCCGCGTCAACTGCTAGGCATGATTCAAAACAATTCCGAAATAGGTGTCGTACGGCGCTGCGGTCGCTTTCAACAGGCACTAATTCTTGAAGTGCGTGATCCCATGACTTCTCTGCATCGTAATTCTCTGAATCCCAAAGATAGTCAGCAATTGTGATGAGTGGCAATAGTGAAGATTCGAATCTATCCATGGGATTTGCGACTAAACCGACTGCATGATTTCCCAATTTCTGTTCACGCTTTTGAATGGGGCCAACATGAAGCTGATGAACCATAGCGACATCGTTTACTGGAAAGTTATCCCAATAGAAAGGCTTCTTCGAAGTTCCGGCGAGGAACTTCTCAGCATCAAAGACATCCAAATACTCGGAACAGATCTGTCTTCCAGTCCACATCAAATCAATCTCTGGAAGTAACTTCGCTCCGAGTTCAGAAATATATGGTTCATTGCCTCGACCATGGTATTGCAGAGGACACACAAAGAGACTGGCCGTTGAATCCTCTCTCTTCAATGATTCGAGAACCTTGTTGGCAAAGACGGCATGAGCTTCTGCAATCGTGGCAAATACAGCTCTATCTGATTCGAATTGAAGTTCGCCCGGAATATCATCCAAAAGCAATCCAAAGCGTTTTACCCCGATACCCAGAAGTTGTCGGTATCTGACCAACAACGCATCAACATCTGCTTGGGAGCTATAGCTGACAGTTAGGCCCGGTGAAACGCAAACACTAAGCTCAATAAGCAGCGCTTTTGAGTGCTCATTGAGCTCTTGGGTTGATGTGAGAAAAGTGTCAGAGAACGGCGTACGCCAATCAAATCTCTGCCACGGATCATCTTTCGGGGCCAAGATGAATGTATTCATGTTCTTCTTAGCAAAAAGCGTGAGTCCTTTTTTGCGTTGCTTGTGAGTCCAAGGCGTTCCATAAAAACCTTCGATGACGCCACGAATTCCAAATGAAGGAGCGCATGTCCCCTGTTTGATGTCTTGGGATTTCCTAACAGATGAATTGCTGTGATTTATCCCGTTACGCAAACCGGACATGGAGGAAAAAGACAGGACATTTTCATCGATACGGAAAGCTTCTTCGGGCAAGCCTTCAACTTGCCGTGTCTCCAGATGAAGAGACTGGCCTGTCGCAAGGCAATAACTTTCGATGAATTCCTTTTCGTTGCTCACAGGATAACTACTCGCTCTTTCAGTGACGCTATGAGGGCGGTGTTATGAACATCGCCAGAAGTTGTGTTGCTACTGCTAAAGATTTTTGGTTTAAATCCATGCTCAAGCACTATTTCAACTGCACGTGCAACAAGAGCGTTGACAATTGCAGCGCCGATCACAGTAGAAGTTGGACCTGTCTTCTCTGAAATCTCGGGGTACGAAATAGATGCATCACCGACTTCGCCCATGTTGTCCAGTGTTATATCTGCTAATTCATGAAGTTTGCGACCTTGTGCTCGAGCTGCCGAGGAATTCGCATGTTTCAAACTAGTGATTGCAACGAGTGTCAATCCACGTAGCTTTATCTCCTCTGCAATTGCCTCAATAAGTGCATTACCTCCGGAATTGGAGGCAATGATGAATACATCACCGCTCTTAAGATTATGCTTTTCTAGAATCTCTTTTGCATGAGTTGGATCTCGCTCTAGTTCTGTGCTTCGACTCGCATTTTTGTGGAGCATCAAGTCTTCTTCGAGAATTGGGTTCACCGCACCTAGGCCACCAGCGCGATAGAACATCTCTTCAGCAAGCATGTGTGAATGGCCAGTACCGAAAACATGTATTAAACCGTCATTTTCGAGGCAAATCGCCATCACTTGAGCAGTCTTTTCTATCTCTTCAGGGTTTTGCTTTAACTGCGTCAGTAACTTCTCAAGATTCTGGATGTACCGTAATTGCGCTCTCATGACACCCTCCTATTCGTTAACGTACTAAGTGTTGCACTTACATCAATTTGTAATTCATACAAATCACTTCGGTATATACATTCTGCGGTCATAACAGGTACGCCATTTTGATCATGATCAAGCATCTTAATCATGAGACATGGAACCTTAGAGGGAATTTCAAGTAGTGAACGTTCCTTCTCAGAAGGATTGAATCCGGCAATTGCTGCCTTTGCATTCATGATCCTGATTCCAAAATTCTCGACGAAAGCATCGTAAAGTGAAGTCTCTACATCTTCAGGTTTGAGAATTGGTATTGACCGACAAGCAATCTTTAGTGTTTCAAGTGCAATTGGCACACCATCTGCAAAACGAAGTCTCACGACTGCGAAGATTTCTTCACCAGGTCTAATCTTTAGAGTTTTAGCAATGCTCTTGTTTGCCTTCACTCGCTTTAGTGAAATAACTCGCGTGGAAGGATTTTGGCCTCGAGCACGAATTTCTTCCGTAAACGACTTCAGGCGCATCTCAGATGAGATGATTGGCCGACGAACGTAAGTTCCAGATCGTGCACGACGTTCCAATTTGCCATCAGAAATCAAATCTTCGATAGCTCGTCTCAGGGTTACGCGGCAAACTCCAAAATCATCCGCGAGAATTCTTTCGCCCGGCAACCTTTCGCCCTGAGGGAGTTTTGATAAAAGTCCAACTAAATGCTCCTTCGCACGTACTGCTGCGCGGTCAGAGGTCATGTTCCAGAGAGTATTGGTCCGGGACTCTGAAATCTAGGCTTTACAAAGAGAATTACTAGACCAGTTAGAGTCGAGCTCGATGGTTTCGTGCGTAAATGCGGGAAATATCGCCTTTTGAAAGTAGACCAGTCTCCACTAGGCAAAGCAAAAATGAAGCGAGAGTATCTTCCAGTGAGTTCGACATTAATCCGGCCTGCAACACTTGAGGATCTTCCCGCACTCTATAACGTGGCTCTCAAGACGGGCGATTCAGGCAATGATGCCACGGGGATGTTCCGTAATGACGTCCTTTTGGGAGAAGTATTTGTTGGCCCCTATGTAACTCTGGCAACTGAGACAAGTTTTGTTCTGGGTAAAGATAACCATGCATCCGGATATGGTCTTTGTGTGCTTGATACTTTGGCATTTCAACGTCGGTGCCATCAAGAGTGGTGGCCAATTTTGCAAGACAAATATCAAGGCATAAAAGATGAAGTTTCCCGAGATTGGCTGCTGGCGGAGATTTTCAGACCCACGCCATCGCCAAATGAAATATTGAAAGAATATCCCTCTCATGGACACATCGATTTACTACCTCATCTACAGGGTCAAGGTTGGGGCAGAAAGATGATGCAGACCATGGAATCAAAACTTGCAGATCTTGGATCGAGCGGTTTTCATCTCCGAGTCTCAGCTTTTAATGATCGAGGCCTCAAGTTTTATGCTGCTATCGGTTATGAAGAATTGATGAGACGTGGCGATGAGGTTGTCGTCGGAAAGAGGCTCTAAATGAAGGACTTTCTCTGGGGAGTTGCAACTTCTTCTTATCAGATTGAAGGTGCAGCACATGAGGATGGACGTGGTCTATCCATCTGGGACACGTTCTGCAAAGTTCCTGGCAAAGTCGCAAAGGGCGACAATGGCGATGTGGCCTGTGATCACTACCATCGCTATCTAGAAGACCTTGACCTGATGAAATGGATGGGCGTTGATGCCTATCGTTTCTCAGTCGCCTGGCCAAGAGTGATTCCGAACGGTACTGGCCAAATAAACAAGGCAGGTGTGGATTTCTACGATCGGCTTATCGATGCGACTCTGGAAAGAGGAATTCAACCGTGGTTAACCATGTATCACTGGGATCTTCCTGAAGCGCTTCAAGAGCGTGGTGGTTGGAACAATCGCCAAATTATTGGTTGGTTTGAAGAGTATGCAAATCTCTTGACTACACGTTTTGGAGATCGAGTAAAAAACTGGATGACCCTCAATGAACCCTTGTGTAGCGCATGGATTGGTCATCTCTATGGGGATATGGCGCCAGGAATACAGGATCTTCAAACGGCGCTCAACGCTTCGCATCATCTACTCATGTCACACGGAGTCGCCACTCAAGTAGTACGGGCTAATGTGCCACAATCGAAAGTTGGGATAGTTATCAACGTAACTCCCGCCATTCCTGCCACAGATTCCGAAGATGATCGAAGGGCTGCAGAACTAGCGAATGGTTTCGATAACGATTGGTTCCTAAATCCTGTATTTGGAAAACCGTATCCTCACGATGTTGTCGAAGCCCTTGGAAAATCTCCAGATGTACGAGATGGAGACATGTCACTGATACATCAAGAAACTGATTTTCTCGGGGTTAATTTCTACTTCCGCCAAACTGTGCAGTCAGATTCGAGCGGTAAACCTTTACCCCTCAGAGGTGTCCGTCGAGAAGGCGTCAAACGAACTGCTATGGATTGGGAAGTTCACGCCCCTGCATTTGAGGATATTCTCTTGAAGATTTCTCGTGACTACGCGCCAAAAGCGATGTACATAACTGAGAATGGATCTGCATGGGATGACAAGATCACTGATGGGAAAATCGAAGACAACAATCGCATCAGCTATTTGCAAGAACACTTAGATGCGATGTTCTCTGCTCGCTCAAAAGGTGCACCCATTGAAGGTTATTTCGCTTGGAGCTTCCTCGATAACTTCGAGTGGGCCTACGGATATGAGAAGCGTTTCGGGCTTGTGTATGTTGATTACGAGACTCAAGAGCGAATCCCGAAGAAGAGCGCCCACTACTACCGTGAGCTACTCCTTAACCGCGCCACTCGATAGGCCCGCAACAAGCCAGCGTTGAATTGCCACCGTGAGCAAGACGATTGGGATCAAGGCAACCGTCGCAGCTGCCGCCATTGGACCCCAGTCCAAGGTTCGATTACTGATGAAGCTCGCAACCAACACTGGAAGAGTCTTAGCATTTTCACCAGCCATGATTACTGGAATCAGGAATTCATTCCATGAAAGTAAAGAGACAAAGATTCCAGTTGCAACCAAACCTGGCGCTGCCAGAGGGAGAATTATCTTGGTGAACATCAAGATATTAGATGCTCCATCAACCCTTGCAGACTCTTCAATCTCTATCGGAATTTGCTCAAAGAAACTCATCAGTAGCCAGATCGCAAAAGGCAGATTGAAGCCGGCATAGATCAGAATCAGGGCAAGTTTTGAATCATAAAGCCCCAGATAAGAACTCAATTTATAGATTGGTAACAACAAAACTATTCCGGGCAGAGCGCGGACTGCAATCATCAAACCCTCTAGGGGTCCGCGACCCCTGAATCTGGGTTTTCGAGCAAATGCGTATGCTGCAAGACTGCCAAAGATGAGACAGAAGATTGTGCTGCCAACAGTAATCACGATGCTATTGAGATAAATCTGCCAAAAGTCATCTAGTGAGAAAAGTGAGGAATAGTTTTTCAAAGTTGGAGTGAAGTCAAAGAATTTAGGAGGAAGTGTGTAGGTATCAACCCGATTCTTGATAGATGTAGATACAGTCCAAAAGAGAGGGAATAAGGATAGGAATGAGGCCAAAATTAGAAGGGAATAAGAAAGTAGCTTTTTGGTTCTCATCGCACACCCTTTGATGCTTTGCGCCATAGGAAGTAGACCGGCAGGGTAATCAGCGCAACAAGAACTCCTAGCGCTGCGGCGCGAGAGAGTTCAAGAAATATGAATCCTGTCTTGTACGTCCACAAACCTAAAGTTGTTGTCGCGTTTCCTGGCCCACCTCTTGTCAGGATGAAAAGCGTGTCGAAAAGTTTGAGAAAATCCATAATTTTGATCATCGTTATGACCAAGAGGGTGGGGGTGATTAATGGAAGTGTAATTCGATAGAAGATCTGGGCCGATGAAGCGCCATCCACACGTGCTGCTTCATACAGTGATGGTGAAATGGCAGTGAGCGCGGCCAAAACTAGAAGCATCACAAAGGGAATAGATTGCCAAGAGTCCACAATAATGATTGCAATTAACGCACTTGTTTGCGATCCGAGCCAATTGACTTTTTCAATCTCGAGCAGGCTAAGTGCCCAATTGATGACACCTAGATCAGTATCAAACATGAAACGATAAGTAAGGCCGACGGCAACCGGAGTTAATAACATGGGAGTGATAAGGATTGAACGGAAGATTCTTGTCCCGCGCAGATTCTCGTGGAGTGCCAGTGCTAGAACAACTCCTAATGGGATCTGAGTCAAAAGTCCAACGAAAGTGATAATCAAAGTGATTCTAAACGTTGTCCATGTTTCAGATGCAAGTAAGACATTCTTGTAATTATCTAACCCGACAAATGATGGCGGTAAGAACGAAGCAAGATTTATGTTGAGGAAAGAAATATAAATACCGTAAACAAAAGGAATCAGAATTGTTACTGACAGGAAGACCCAAGCGGGAATTGTAAAGTGCGCTACCGGCCGAAGGTTCTTCTTACCAAAAGAACGAGGCCTGGACAACTTAGTGACCATTCTCTATCACTTTGATGCCAGGCCTCTTCTCTTTTTTTACTTGATCTAGCTCTTAGGCTCCTTAGCCAGAATTGGCTTGAGCTTCTCATTAAGCGCATCTAGCGCTGCTTGAGTCTTTTGTTTTCCGGTGAGTACTTGAGTTACAGCATCGATAGCCGCTACCTCAAACTCAGGCCAGACCGCAATTTGTGGATATCTTTCAATTCTTGATGTTGAAGGAATCTCCAATTGTGGCAAGTAAGGATTCTTCGCCACGAGATCTGCATTGCTGATGATGGACTTGCGTCCAATCGCTGCCGCGCCAGATTCGAGATACTTAACCGAGTTGGTCTTTCCTAGAACGAATTCAAGGAATTTCCATGCGGCATCTGGATTCTTAGCATCTGAAGGGATTCCGATATTCCAACCTGCAAGGTGGGTGATATCTGATGAGCCCTTTGGCATTGGAGCGGTGCCAATCTTTCCTGCATTCTTATTGATTGCAGGATCTAGCGCCATTCCGTAATAACCGGAGTAGTTGAGCATTGCTCCAATGTCTTCTCCGAGGAACTTGCTTGTTGTGTCATCGCCAGTTGCAGTGATTGCACCCTTTGGCGAGACTTCAAGAAGCTTCTTCAAATAGTCTGTCGCAGCGACAGCTTCCTTAGAGTTAACTGTTGGATTTAGGTTGTCATCGTAAAGTGAGCCGCCGAATGACCAAACCAATGTCATCCACCACCAGGAAACATTTGGACCGAAGCCCATAATTTGTCCGCCGTAGCCAGCGCCTTGAAGCTTCTTGGCGTTGTTGTAGTACTCATCCCAAGTTGTTGCTGGAGTGAGTCCTAGTTTTTCATAGAGATCGGTGCGGTACCACTGAATCATTGGCTCTGTGCTCAGAGTTAGACCGAGGGTCTCTCCACCGCACTTTCCATAATCCTGCTGACCTTGACCAAAATCTCCGATGTCATATTCGCTGGAGCCAGAAATATAGGAATCAAGCGGCAACATCGCTTTAGCTTGACAGAATGGCGCCAAGAATGAGTTGTCGAATTGCGCAATGTCATAAGCTCCAGCTTTTTGGTTGTAACTCAAAAGCTGCTTCTGATGCGCTTCTCCATAAGGAGTTTCTGAGACATTAACTTTGATTCCAGTTTGAGCTTCAAATTCTGGAATAAAGCTCTGAATAGATGTAGATGAAGGGCTTGGAATCAAGAAGACGTTAATCTCTCCGCCAACTTCATCAGAGCCCGAATCGCTACTGCTACTGCATGCGCTCAATGTCAGAGCTGCTACTGCAATAAGAGCAACTAATCGAAATGTTTTTCCTTTGGACACGTGCCTTCCTTTCGTAAAGGGAGCGACCCCTAGTTGTAGAAAAGTACCCACGAACTATTGAATTAGTAAGGGTTTGCCAGCAGAATTTCATAACATGTACATAAACCCTTCTGGTCTAATCTTCTAAATAAAATGACTAAAAATCTGGAAATTCCAGCCGTCAGTCAGAAAACTGGTCTGATTGTCATTGCGCATGCGGACGATCTGCTCCTTTTTTGTGGCGCTGCGTCACTGGCGCTCGTAGATGCAGGGTGGGATTTGCACGTTGTTCGAGTAACCGACGATTGCTGGGATAGCTGGGGAAAGACGCCGGAAGAGACAAAGCGCGCAAATTTGCTCGAGTTTACGCAAGCCTTAACGAAACTCGGAATTACAAAAATCTTCAATCTCAATCTTCCAACCGATCAACTCGGAGATGCAAGCGAGGTTCAACTTAGAAATAAGCTGGTAGAAATAATCCGAGAAGTAAGACCTTACCTCGTCATGACATTTGATCCTGACTCCATCAGATTTGAAGATAATCAGGACCACATCCAGGTCGCTAAGGCCACAAATGAAGCGTGTTGGACGTCAGGTTTCGATAAACATCCACATGGAGAAATAGACCAGTTGAGACCTCATTTACCTATAGAACGCTGGTATTTTGGTAGAACAGTTGTTGAAACAACTCATCAACTTAATCTGGATCCCTATCGCGAAAGGTTGATCAATGCCATCGCTCAACATCGGACTATGCTGTTGAACATGGTTGCGCAACTTGAAGTTCAGGCGAGATTTATGGGCCACACAGTTGAAAAACTACAAAAGAAAGTAGAAGTTGATCCCAGCGCCTTCGCAGAACTAATGATGAAAGATAGAGAGTATGAGAACTATCGCGTGATTGGATCTGAGAAACTTAAGGCTGTCATAGAAGAATTTGGAGAGAAGTTATGACATTCAATGCACAAGGCTTCAACGTAACTTATGGAAACAACATTGCGGCTGACGCAATCAATGCACTTGGAGACTACGTCCTTGTGACACAACCAGAACCATGGGCGGTCATAGAAAAGTCAATTACCAACAAGCCTCTGCAAGTAATCCAGTCTGGTGATCTCTCTCCTGAAACTCTCGATAGGTTTGCAGAAGAATCACCAAAAGCAACAATTGTCGGACTTGGTGGCGGCAGTGCGATGGATACATCAAAGTGGATTCACTGGAGACGGTCGCTGCCATTAATCCAATTTCCATCGTTGCCCAGTGTCGACGCGTGCTTCACTCGCATGTCCGCACTGCGTGACCGCGGCGGCGTCAGATACGAGGGCGATGCTGTGCCTGAAATGGTCTATGTCGATTTCGAGCTATTCCGCGCCGCTCCAAGATCAATGGTGACAAGCGGAATCGGTGATGTTCTCTCCTGTCACACCGCATGGTACGACTGGCAATTCGCATCCGAAGAAAAGAAGGATGAATTTGGCTGGACTCCAGAAATGCCGAAGATTTCGCAGATGTATCTCGATGAACTTTATGAATGTTCGCCTGGAATATCAGAACTTACAGACGATGGGCTCCGCAGGCTAATGGAGTTACACCGAGATATCGGTTGGAGATGTCACGAGATGGGTCACGCTCGCTTTGAAGAGGGATCAGAGCACTTCTTTGCCTACACCTTTGAAGAAGTAACAGGAAGAACGATTCTCCATGGAGAACTCGTCAGCATGGGGGTTCTCATCATGTCTCACTTCCAGGGAAATAACTTCGAACGGGCAAGGGAGACTGTTGCGCGAGCAAACACTCGACATCGACTTGAAGATCTCAAGGTAACTAAAGATGAAGTTATGGAGAGCTTAAGACGGTTGCCAACTTTCACAGTAGAGCAGAACCACTGGTATTCGCATGCCAGACTAATTGATCCCGAGAAACTCAACGAGAACGAGGTTATCGGTCTGCTTAATTGGTAGAGCGATATTTAGCTATCGCTAAGTGAGCAGCATCATGAGAGAGATTCTCATCGGAAATCTCGATTGTGCGTTGCAGAATTCGCTCAATTTCTGAGATGAGAATTTCACCGGATTGCGCTATTCCCCCGCCAAAGACCACCCTTGGACTCTGAAGCTTTGAGACTTTCTCTGTTCTTAGCACGAGTTCTGCAAGATGTTTGGCAGCATCTTTGATCACTTCTAGCGCTTTCTGATCGCCGTCTTTAGCAAGCTTGAAGACGACATGGGCAAGTCCTGCAATCTCTCTACGAGAATTTCCGTATGTGAATTTGATGATCTCATCAAGATTAATCTCACTCAAGATTCCGGTGAAGATTTCTCTGATGTCGGACTCTCTTACTTCTCGCTCCAATTCATCCAGAACACGAGTCATTGCCTCTCGCCCAATCCAATATCCAGCTCCTTCATCACCAAGTAGATAGCCCCATCCTCCAACAGTGCGGATTTCATCAGACTCATCCGCAAAAACAGCGATAGAACCCGTTCCAGCATAGAGATAGACACCTCGTGACTTCATGAAGTTAGCGCGATAACCGAGGGCAACGTCTATCTCGATTGAAATCTGCGCGGTTGGGAATTCTTGAAGGAAGAGACTGTGAATCTCGCTGTTCTTCTCTTGATGCTGGGATGCCCCCGTGATGCCGGCATAAATTCCTGCAGGATCTCCAGATATCTTGCCTTTGAGCTCTTTGATAAATTTCGTGACTCGTTCACGTGATTCACTTCGGAACACGTGACCATCTAAGGGATCACTTATTCCTGAATTAATGCAGGTTCCACTTTCATCGTAGATGGCCCATTTGGTTGCAGAAGCTCCCGCGTCAATCCCGATGAAGTTCTTCGTCATAACGTGAGTGTGACTTTACTCAATCCACTTGGACTATCTGGGTTGTTTCCATTCTTGATAGCAAATGACAACGTCAGGTATTGGAGCAGTACAGCATCTGCAACAGTGGAATGCGCCTCGTCACCAAGATCAGATCCTTGAAGCACTAATTCTCCATCCAGGGCCAAGGTTCCATCGCCAATCCAATAGATATTGGGTTCGTTTTCTCGAATTCTCTTGACAGTATCCGCGATGGACTTTGTAGGTATTCCATGTGGAGCCATAATGAATACTTGAGACTCCTGATGCAGCGTTGCGATTGGACCATGCTGGTAGTCAGCGCTCGACATGCCTTGAACTGGAATGTAACTAGTCTCTTGAATTTTCAAAGCTAATTCTTTTGCATTGCAGAAGGAATATCCCCGTCCAATAACAACAATTTCATGTGATTTCTCGAGATT
>CAYSGG010000025.1:0-14212 GCA_964430775.1 uncultured Clavibacter sp.
CAGCCGGCTGTTAACCGGCAGGTTCTTGGTTCGAGTCCAAGTCAGGGAGCTTTTGAAGTTAGACTCCACCTATGGCAATGGTCCGAATTCGCGTAGCGCTCCCTGATCGCCCAGGTTCATTAGGCGCAGTTGCTTCTGCCATTGGCTTTGCCGGAGGCGATATCCGTGGTCTAGTCGTTCTCTCGTCAGAAGGTGGACGCGGAATCGATGACATCACGGTTGCATTTCCCGGAAACGATCCTGCCGATCTCATCAATGTTTTAAGCGCTATCGGTGGCGTTGAAGTTATCTCTGTAACTCCAGTTAGCTAATAACTTTCGCTCCATCGCTGGGGAGAGAATCGAAGAATCTCGGCGCCTTAAAGCCATGTTCTGCAAATGACTTCTCAATTGCCTGAGAAATTCTTCCCGCATCCTCATCTTTGATGAGCGCAATCGCACTTCCGCCAAATCCGCCACCGACCATGCGCGCCCCGAGCGCACCGTTAGCAAGGGCAGCATCAACAGCACAATCAAGTTCGGGACATGAGACGGTGTAATCATCACGGAGAGAGGCGTGTGACTGGTTAAGTAATTCTGCAAATGCTAGAAAGTCTTGGGCGGCCAGTCTCTCGACAGCATTGAGTACGCGATCAATTTCTGTGACCGCATGTCTCGCACGTTTAAATTGGGTTGGGGAGAGTTGATTCTGATGTGCGGCGAGAACTTCCATAGAAAGTTCGCGCATGGATTTCACTTTTAAGATCTGAGCGACCTCTTCGCATGAAGCGCGGCGCTCGGCATAACCACCATCAACCAATGCATGATGAGCTTGAGTATCAATGATGAGCAGGCGCAGTCCAGCGCCAGCAAAATCGACTGGAATATGTTGCGTTGAAAGATCGCGGCAGTCCAGCAGAAGTGCATATCCAGCTTTTGCCATGAGCGATACTGATTGATCCATGATTCCGCAGGGAACTCCAACATATTTATTCTCGGCGCGTTGGGTAATTAGCGCGAGGTCAGAAAGTGATTTATCAAGGTGGAATAGGTGATTGAGGGCGGTTGCAACAGAGCACTCAAGTGCTGCTGATGAGGACAAGCCAGCCCCCAGCGGCACCTTTCCATCGACATAGATATCTAACCCAGAATCAATGTCGAGCGCCCAGATAACTCCATAGACGTAGCGCGCCCAGCCTTCACCCGTGAGGGAGGCGATTGCCGAGAGCGTAGTTTCGAGTACTTCACCTGTTTGTTGAGCTGAAGCAATGCGGACTATGTCATCGCTTCTCTTTGAGATTGCGCATTGAGTCACGGCATCGATAGCAAAGGGAAGTACAAAGCCTTCGCTGTAATCGATATGTTCTCCGATGAGATTGACGCGCCCAGGTGCTTGAGCAATAACTTCAGGTTCTGAATTAAAAGTCGATTGAAAAGCGTTACGTATCCTCACGATTAGAGCGCAACATCTCGTAACTGTTGGGCTGACTGTTCCGGCTTGAGATCCATCATAAATGCGCCATACGCTGATTCGGATCCTGCGAGATACTTCAACTTTCCAGGAGCTCTACGGATGCTCTGGATCTGCCAGTGAAGTCGAAGCGCCTCACGGCCTTGACGGACCGGTGCTTGATGCCACGATGCGATGTACGGCATTGTGACTCCAAAGACGCCATCAAGTCTCTGTAGTACTTCTTTTGCGATGGGAGCAAAAGCAGAACATGCCTTTTCATCCAGTGCAACAAAATCGGTGACGCTGCGACGCGGAGCTATATGAATCTCAAAGGGGTAGCGGGAGGCATATGGAACATAGGCAATCCATTCTTCGTTTTGCGAAATAATTCGAACTTCGTCCTGCAATTCGCGAGCGACGATGTCATCCAAAAGTACGCGACCCGTCTTCGCTAGATGGGCCTGAGCAACTTCGAGCATGCGCGCAGTTTTTGGTGGTAGGTAGGAATATGCATAAATCTGTCCATGAGGATGATTGAGAGTTACGCCAACCTCTTCGCCGCGATTTTCAAAGGGAGCAATATGCTCGATATAGGAAACCTGAGATAACTCTGCGGTGCGATCGCGCCACGCCTCAAGAACGGTGCGAATTTGATTGTGACTTAGATCTTTAAACGATGAGTCGTAGTCAGATGTAAAGCAGACGACTTCACACTTACCGGCTGCTGGGACAGGCGGTGTGTGAAAATCTGGATGCGCTGGCGCAGAAGATTCATTGGTAGGAGGCCGGAGCGAAGGTGAACGATTATCAAAGACCACAACCTCGTAATCACTTTCGGGAATTTCGGTGAGGAATCCAGGACGGCTTGGGGCAAGCGGGTTGAGCTCTTTAGGTGGCAGGAAGATTCGCGCTTGTCTGTGAGCTGCGATGACGACCCATTCATTATTGAGCGGGTCTAAGCGCATCTCGCCGATGAGCGGTTGTTCCTCAACGGGGCGTTGGTCTACCGCTTCGCGCGTCTGACCTTGTGTGTCGTAATAGCGAATCGTGCGACCATCCATGAGATTTCTATCGGTGCGCACCACACCTGCGCCGAGTTTCTTGGTCGCCATAATGCCTATTACTCTACCCGTATGTCTTCACCGTTGCACTCAACTTCAGCGCAGAGTTCAGCTAGCGCCCATCTCTCTAATGGTGGTGTCGATCTTTTCCTCGAAGTAATCAATGGTGCGCTCGTAATTCGCTATTGGGGCGAGTCAATTTCAGGTGATTTTTCTGGAATTCCTTTCGGTCGCTCGGTAGCACATAGTGATTACGACGAAATTCAAAATCCCGGCATCATGCGGGAACACTCACGCGGCTGGTTGGGTTATCCAACAATTTCCGGCCATCGAAATGCCGCTGCATGGTCTACCAAGTTTGTTGTCACAAAGCTTGAGAGCACAAAAACTTCTTTTTCTGCTCTGTTAAGCGATGAGGCAGCCGAACTCACAATTCACATCACAGGAACTCTTGATTCTTTCGGAGTGCTTAAATCTCAGATGACTCTGACCAATCACGGTGATGCATACACTCTCAACGAACTTTTCTATTGGCTTCCACTGAGTGATCGAGCCACTCAGACTTTAGATTTTGCTGGCCGCTGGTCCAATGAGCGCAATCCACAACGTCGCGACATTGCAATTGGGCGATGGGTTCGTGATTCCCATGAAGGTCGTAGTGGCCATAACTACACAATTGGTCAGATAGCTCTTACGTCGAATACCAATTTTGCCTCGGGAGAGGCATGGGCCATATCGCTAGCCTGGAGCGGCGACTCGCAATATTGCGTTGAGAAGAACTACGAGGGAGTTCAAAGCATCGGCGCTGCAGAAGTTTTGTTGCCAGGTGAAGTTCTCTTGAAGTCAGGGGAGTCCTACACAGCGCCAGAGCTCCTTGCTTGGTACTCACATTCGGGTTTGGATGGATTAGCACAGAGCCTTCATAGCCACTTACGGGCCAGAACTGCGCATCCAAAAAAGCCACGACCACTCACGTTGAATATGTGGGAAGCAATCTATTTCCATCATGACGAGGCGAAGATTCGCCAACTTGTCGATATCGCGGCTGAAATCGGGGTTGAGCGGGTAGTACTCGATGATGGTTGGTTTGGCTCGCGACGCAATGATCGCAGCGGCCTTGGTGATTGGGTCATCAGCACGGAGATGTGGCCACAGGGACTGACTGGAATTGTTGATTATGTAACCGAAAAGAAGATGGAGTTTGGTCTCTGGTTTGAAGGAGAGATGGTCAATCCAGACTCGGATTTATATCGCGCCCACCCTGATTGGATTCTCAATGTCGAAGGTCGAGTTCCACCTACCTGGCGCCATGAGCTCGTACTCAATCTAGATATCCCGGAAGTATTTTCACATGTTCTCGAGCAGACCAGCGCAATTGTGAGAGATCACGCGATTTCTTACATCAAATGGGATCACAATCGAACATTGATTGACGCAGGATCCTTTGGCAAGCCTGCTGCGCGAAAGCAAACACAAGCGCTTTATCGTTTATTTGCAGAATTAAAACGTCGCCATCCAGGACTAGAGATTGAGTCATGTGCATCAGGTGGTGCACGAATTGATCTTGGAATCATCGACTTGGTTGATCGATTCTGGACAAGTGATAACAACGACGCTCTTGAACGTCAGAGAATGCAGCGCTGGACAATGCAATTCATTCCGCCAGAACTTCTTGGAACTCATATTGGATCTAATCCTGGACACCAAACAGGTCGAGATCTCTCACTTGCATTCCGTGCTGCTACTGCGCTCTTTGGTCATGCAGGACTAGAGCGCGATCTCACTGCGCTTTCATCAGATGATCTCGCAGCGTTGACCTCATGGATCAATCTCTACAAATCGCAGCGCTCATTGATTCATACCGGCGAGATGATTCGAATGGATTATCCCGATGAAAGTCATTACCTCTTCGGAGTTCTAAGTCAGGATAAGAAGAAGGCGCTCTTCTCCTATGTTCAATTGCAGCCCATCGTGGCATCGCACGCGCCGAATCTGACTTTCCGCGGCCTTGATTCTGAGAAGAATTACCAGGTAAAAGTTGTGAAGGATGCAGGAGCGCCAGCATTTATGGCAATTACTCCACCAACATGGCTAGAAAGCGGCGCTGTCATGAGCGGCGCTGCGCTGAAGAGCGTTGGATTACCAGCTCCGATTTTGCGCCCAGAATCCGCGTTACTGCTGGAGATTTCCCAGCTTTAGTCGAGCCAATTAAGGGTTCGCTCGATTGCTTTCTTCCAGTTCTTGTAACCGGTGGTGGCAAGCGAACTCTCTTTATCGGCGCTCCAACGTCGTCCTTCTTGCCACTTGGCGCGAAGTTCAGAGATATCTTTGAAGAAACCAACCGCAAGACCTGCAGCGTAAGCAGCTCCGAGAGCTGTTGTCTCAATAATCAGTGGACGCACGACATCAACGCCCATGATGTCGGACTGCATCTGCATGCAAAGAGCATTGGCAGTAATGCCACCATCAACACGCATCTCAGGAACTTTTACTCCGCTATCAGCGGACATCGCATCAAGAACATCGCGCGTTTGGTAGCAGATCGCCTCTAGCGCTGCGCGAGCTAAGTGCGCTTTTGTTGCAGCGCGGGTCAAGCCCACGACAACTCCTCGAGCATCATTACGCCAATAAGGAGCAAAGAGCCCGGAGAACGCGGGGACAAAGTAAACGCCGCCATTATCAGCAACGCTCTTGGCTAAAGCTTCGATATCTGGAGCGCTGGAGATAATCTGTAATTGATCACGGAGCCATTGAATTGCTGAACCTGTGACTGCGACTGAGCCTTCTAAGGCATAGCGAGCTTTCTCTTCGCCAAATTTGAAACAGACTGTTGTGAGCAGACCATTCTTCGAGCGAACAATCTCGGTTCCGGTATTCAGGAGAGCAAAGTTGCCGGTTCCGTAGGTTGTCTTCGATTCACCACGTTCGAAGCATGCCTGTCCAACCATCGCGGCTTGTTGATCTCCGAGAATTCCTGAAATCGGAATGGAACTACCCAGTGGACCAGATGGATCAGTTGTGGCGTAGATCTCTGACGAAGATTTAATGGTGGGGAGAATGGAACGTGGAACGTTGAAAATCTTGAGTAATTCATCATCCCAATCCAGCGTCTCTAAATTCATCAAGAGAGTTCGGCTGGCATTTGTGACATCGGTGAAGTGAACTCCGCCGCGCGCTCCACCCGAGAGGTTCCATAAGAGCCACGAGTCGATGGTTCCGACAAGCACACGATCTTCTTTAAGCGCTTCTGAGACAGCAGGGACATTGTTGAGTAACCAGTTGATCTTGCTACCCGAGAAATAAGGAGCAATTGCTAAACCAGTTTTATGTGTAATTACTCCCTTGGTTTCTTCGCTCAAAGAGTTGAGGAATTCTGTTGTGCGAGTGTCTTGCCAGACGATGGCGTGAGATAGGGGAGCGCCGGTTGTTTTATCCCAAATGACGGTTGTCTCACGTTGATTGGTGATTCCTATGGCGGCGAGGTCAGCGCCGGAGATTCGTGCGGCTTTGAGAGCTCCGGTAATAACATCTTGAGTCCGGTTCCAGATTTCGGCGGCGTCATGTTCTACCCAGCCTGCAGTCGGAAGAAACTGAGTGTGCTCTAATTGATGTTGCCCAACGATCTTTCCGGATTCATCAAAGACAATGAAGCGAGTACTAGAGGTTCCCTGATCGAGTGAGCCGATGTAAGCCATAGCGCGTATCCTAAGCCCGTGACACTTTCGAATTCGAGCCTCAATGCCGAACAGCGCTCTGCGGCTATAGCGGAATTGGCCCGCGAAGAATTCGACATTTTGGTCGTCGGTGGTGGCATCAATGGCGTGGGTATCGCTCTCGATGCCGCATCGCGTGGATTGAGCGTCGCCCTGGTTGAAAGTGCAGATTTTGCTTCAGGCACTTCCTCAAAGTCATCCAAGTTGATTCACGGTGGATTGAGATATTTAGAGCAGTACGATTTCAAACTAGTCCGCGAAGCTCTCCACGAGCGTGAACTCATGGTCAGCACGCTCTCGCCACACCTCGTTAAACCAGTTTCATTTCTCTATCCACTTCAGGAGAAGCTCAAAGAACGCACATATGTTGGCGCCGGCATGGCGCTTTACGACGCGCTGCGAGGTTTCAAAAGAGCGTTGCCATGGCATAAGCATCTGACTCAAAAGAAGATTAGCGAGATAGCTCCTTCCCTTCGCCTTGATGTGATCACTGGTGGTTATCAATATTTTGATGCGCAAGTTGATGATGCGCGACACACTATGACGATTGCACGAACTGCAGCGAAGTACGGCGCCGTTATAACAACGCGGACTCGATGCGAAGAACTAGTTAAAAAGGGCAAGAAAATCGTTGGCGCTATTGTCAGAGATCTTGAAACTGGCGAAGATATTGAAGTTCGTGCCAAAACCACAATCATGGCTGCAGGCGTATGGACTGATCCGCTCTATGAGAAGTTTGGAATCAAGCCAGGGTATGCAGTTCGTATGTCCAAAGGTGCACACATTGTTGTTCCTGGTAACGCAATCAAGTCTGAAACTGGCGTCATCATCAAGACCGATGTGTCCGTGCTCTTCATTATTCCGTGGGGCGATAAGTGGATTGTTGGCACTACTGATACTGACTATGACGAGAGCCGTGAAGAGCCATTGGCCTCAAGAGAAGATGTCACTTACATCATCAATCAAGCAAATCGCGTTCTAGAGCCTAAATTGCGTCGGGATCAAGTCATTGGCGTATTCGCTGGTTTGCGTCCTTTGGTTTCAACAGATCCAGATTCGCCGACTACCAAGCTTTCACGTGAACATGTGGTCGATAGTCCAGTTCCCGGTTTTGTATCGATTGCTGGTGGTAAGTACACGACATATCGCGTCATGTCAGAAGATGCCGTCAACGAGGCGATTAATCATCTGCGTCGACTAGTTCCAGAATCAGTCACAGAGACGCTTGCAATCATTGGCGCCGAGGGTTATTCCGTTCTCATGAATCAGATTCCACGTTTAGCTGAGAAGTTCGATCTCTCTGAGAAAACCATCGACCACCTTCTCAACCGCTATGGCTCACTGATTGACGAAGTTCTTGAGGCGGCGGCCGAAGACGAAGATTTGCTCAAGCCGGTTACACCCGAGCTTCCATATATCCGCGCCGAGATTCTCTATGCGGTTACCCACGAAGGTGCAAGAAGCGTTGATGATGTTCTCTCGCGCCGAACAAGAATCGCATTTGAATCAAAAGATCAGGGTCTAGGCGTTGCTCAGTTAGTGGCTGACTTGATAGCCCCAGAGTTAGGTTGGAAGAAGACCGAGAAGAACGCGTCACTCAAAGAGTATGAGGCGTTAGTTGCTCGACAGAACGCAATACTTCTGGATGCAAAGAAGTCAGAATCTAAAGTTAGTTAGTTTTTGATCTGACCTTTGCAGGTATCCACGACTACAGGTGGCTTCGTTGGTTTTGGTGTTGGAGTCGGAGCAATTACGTCTGGTCCTTGTTCCAATGTAAAAGAGATGTTCTGTCGAATCTCTGCATGCGTCCCAGTCTGATCTACGAAGGCGATAAAGCCCTCTGTTAATCCAGCTGGAAGTTTGCGTAGCGAGAGAGTCCAAACTCCGGCAGCATCTCGAACCGGGGTCTGTTCAACACGCTTGGGAGATTCGCCATTGAGTCTAAATGCAACCGTGCCAGTTACGACTGGACTTCCAGAGGGCCGACGAACTTCGACCTTGATCCGTACTGGCTTATCGGTACTTGTGGCGTTAATGCTTGAAATCAAGAGGGTAGTGGGCTCTTTCACCGGCAAGTAATCGCCCGTCTGTGGCGTCCAGATTCCACGCGTAAGTTCGAGGAATGAAGAAGTAGTGCCACGAAAGACGTTGAGATCCACACGTGTTGAGGCAACTCCGTACTTCTTTCCAATTCCGCACGATGAGTACTGCCATATCTGCCACAGTGAAGAACAGTTTGACGTTGACCATGAGTGAACGAAGCAACCAAAAATCTTACGACCTGGTTCTGCAGTTGGATCGGCAGGATTGACGCCGTATTGAGCCTTCCAGAGCGGATACTGACGAAGCTTCTCGCTACGGACCATCGCTTGTTCTAGGAAGGTTGGGTAGGAATAGAAGAAAGGTTTACGGCCCGTTTTGGCATGCATAGTTTCAAGCCATGTTTCCGCCCATAGCGTGACAAGTGAGCGCGGTGCGTACTTTGTACAAGTGCTTCCCGATGATGCAACACAGTTGTTCTCAAGATCCAGTGCATAAGGAAGATCGCGCTCGGTGTAACCACCCAAACTAGATAGTCGCCAAATTGCTTTCTGGGCCTGCGCTTGTGCATCGCGGATGACAGCATCGCGATCGGTCGTGTTGGGCAGAATTGTGTAGTGGTAGTAACCCGTAAAGATTCCAGCCGCCTGCGCAGCATTACGATCCATCAAGAGATATTTCAATGCGAGAGCATCAGCATCATCTCGAGTATCTGAAGCTTTGATCATCACAAAGCGGATTCCTGCTTCATACATCTTCACAAAGTCGATTGGCTTATCTCCAGGGTGTTGCCATCTGCTGACATCAGTTCCGTGGATTCGTCCACCTGGTCCTGTGACAGCAATGAGTTCATCTGGTGTGCTGATGACAGGAGTCTGTTCAATAACAATGGAACGCGATTTAGTGGTGTGCGTCTTGCTTCCAATGGATACACGCGCACGATAAGAGGCTTGACCCTCGAGCGCAGTTGCCCGCGCTTGGATTTTCCACGCTCCGCTCGGAGTTGATTTGGTGCGAAGTCGCGTATCGCTCCAGGTATTACCGAGTTTTACATCGATGCGCACAACTGCGTTCTTAACCTTAGGTTTGATGACCCCGTGAAATGTGACTTTCTGCTCGGGGAAGGCGGGAGTTTGAACTAAGAAGAATGAAGAAGTCGGCGTTACAGCACTTGCGGGCGATAGCAAGCTTGAGAGAAGCGCAACGCTGATAGCAGAGATGAGAAGACGGGAGCGAATCACTCCGCAATTATGGCGATTTGAATGCCAAAAATCTCAATACACGCACGCTCCAGAGCCTGGCGATGTGAGTCTTTCCTGATGTGGGTGTAGTCATGAGAGCCGCTTAATTTCTCAGCATCTACAAAACTTAATTTCAGTTGATTGTTATCAAAGCTGACCAAGCGAGCATCGAAATATGCCAGCCAGGCCACACGATTTTCTCGCTCGAGTAGATCCAGTACATCATTCCAACGGCTCTTGATCTCCTGGAGCGTCAATTCAGAAGTCATAGGAGTGGCAACTAATTGAGAATTGCGAAAATGCCTGCGGCTACTGCAACTAATGTTGTCAGAATCTTCCCAGGAACAGTTGCAAGGTACTTCTTACCTGCATTGAGGTACGTCAGAGCAAAGATGAGAACGCCTGCGCCGACAATCAAGAATGTGGTCGTGGCGAGATCATCCTTTCCGCTCTGATAGCGCAGATTAATTAGACCGATTGCAATCAGTGCATATGCTGCGTAACGAAAATATTGAATCGATGTCATGGTTGAGAACTACTCCTGATCCTGCTTGGTGGCGTGGGTGGAGTCGGAAGGTAGCAACCATGCACGGTCCGGCTCGAAGGAATAATGTGCAATCTTTCCAACTGGGACAATCTCTTCATAGATGGGGTCAGAGACAACCGCGACAATTTCACCTTCGTGGGTATCCAAGGTGTATTCGACGTGATTTCCATAGAAGACTACGTTGGTGACTTTGCCTTCTCCTTTATCAAAGCTTGTTCCGCGCGACTTCGAGGCTGTCACGCTGATTGACTCAGGGCGCACAAGAAGGACAGGCTTTTTTGAACTCAAAGCTTTGGCTTGAGCAGCGACTGTCATCTTCTTTCCGCTGACGACAACTTTTGCTTCTCCATTACGAGCCTCTACAGCGCTCTCTACTTCAAGGAAATTAGAGCGTCCGATGAAGTCGGCCACAAATACAGAAGAAGGGCGACGGTAGACCTCATCTGGCGTACCAACCTGCTCGACAACTGCATTTCGCATTACGACGATGCGATCTGAAAGGCTCATTGCTTCATCTTGATCGTGGGTCACAAAGATGCTTGTGATGCCAAGTCGACGTTGAATTGAGCGAATCTCAACGCGCATTTGAGCGCGAAGCTTTGCATCCAAGTTTGATAGCGGCTCATCAAAGAGAAGTACTTTGGGACGAACAACCATGGCGCGCGCAAGTGCGACGCGTTGTTGTTGACCACCGGAGAGTTGGTTTGGAGCACGGTTAGCTAGGTGAGAAAGACTCATTGATTCCAGAACTTCTGCGACTGCGCTTTTGATTTCATTTGCTGACATCTTCTTCACGCGCAATCCATATGCAACGTTGTCAAAGACTGTCATGTGAGGAAAGAGCGCATACGATTGGAAGACCATACCCATAGGGCGCTTATCTGGTGTCATCGCGCTGAGATCATCACCATCAAGCAGAACTTGTCCGCCGGTAGGTGTTTCAAATCCAGCAATCATGCGAAGCGCTGTGGTCTTGCCGCACCCTGAAGGTCCAAGGAGTGTTACGAATTCACCCGGATTGATTGTGAGTGAGAGTTCGCGGACTGCGACGACTTTCTCTTTGCCGTTACCAAACTCCTTGGTAAGGCGTTCGAGTCTGAGGCTGCCGGTCTTGGTTGCCATTATTTCTCCTTAGCGTCCTGTCACCATGGGGCGATCGATTGAAACTTGAGTTCTACGTACTAGGAGGTTGATGAGCCCTCCAATAATCAGAATTAACACAATCAAAATGCAGCAGAGAGCAAACACGTTTCCGTATCTACCTTGGTCCGCTTCAGCCAGAATCTTCTGGGTCAGAATTGAAGTATCGGGCGTTACGAGGAAGATGATGGGAGAAAGAGTCGTCATAGAGTGCGCGAACGCGTACATCAATCCAGATAGGAAAGCGCCGCTAATAAGAGGCAAGGTGACTAATCGGAATGTCTTGCCACCAGCCGCACCAAGTGAAGCTGAGGCTTCTTCAATGGCAGGGTCGATCTGTTGCAACTGTGAAATACCAGAACGTTGACCGGCCGGGCTGGAACGGATGATGTAGACCATCACGATTGCAACGGCTCCGCCAAAGATTGCGCCACCACCACCGACTTGTGGGAAGACCGTGACTCCACCGATCTTGACTGGATCGTTATAGGTGATCGCATAACCGATACCGATAACCGTTCCGGGAACAGCAATACCGAGCATTCCAAGGAAATCTAGCGCTTCCGATCCGCGACGGACTTTGCGGATAACTAGCCAGGCAATGAGCATTCCGAAGAATCCAGCAAGAGGAGTTGCCATCAATGCAAGCATCGTTGTGGTCTTGATGGCGCCGTTAGCAAAGCCACCCAAAAGATAACGGAAGTGATCTAATGTGAATTCATTATTGACGCCAATAATTTGGACGAAGGCACCAAACAAGACAGTGAGATATACCAGAGAAATCAAAAGTGTCAGCAGGCTTGTAACAGAGAGCAGGAAGAACTTTGCTGGCTTGGACGTAACCAGAGTTGGTCTTCCGCTTGGCTTTCCAGTCACGGAGACAACACTGCGTTTCTGGGCCCAATATCGCTGGATGAGAAACACAAAGAGCGCGGGCAATAGAAGAAGTGTTGAGTATCCCGCCGCAAGTGAGATGTCGTAATCACCGTTAATGGCCATATACGCTCGAGAGGCAAGAACGGTGTAATTACCACCGATAATCAAGGGGTTTGCCAAGTCGGCGATGGTTTCAATAAAGAGCAACAAGAAAGAACCGGCAAAACCTGGAATCAAGAGTGGCAATGTGACAGTGCGGAAAATGCGCCACTTATTTGCACCCAAACTTGAACCCGCTTCATCAAGTGCTGGATCAAGACTGCGAAGCATTCCAAGCAAGTTCATGTAAGCGATTGGGAAAAACGAGAGCGTGAGAACTAAGACCAGTCCAGGGTAACCATAAAGAGTAGGTCGCCAATCAAATACTCCGCGAGTGATCATTCCGCTTCGACCAAAGAGAACGATGATGGCAGTGGCGAATGCGAATGGGGGAGAGATGATCGGAACCAAATTGATGATGTGAAGAACTTTCTTGCCACGGAAATCTACTCGGGCTTGGGTATAGGCCATGATGAAACCGAGCAAAGTTCCGAGGGTTGCAACCGAGAGGCCAAGTTTTACCGTGTTCCAAATAATGTCTCGAGTAACCACGTCTGATAGCGAATTCGTGAGAATTGCACTTCCAGAGGGCTGGGTTGAATACACCAGAATATTAAGTAGCGGAAGAACAATGAGAAGACCGATGATCAGTACAACAAGCACCAATGCAATCTTGGTGAATATGTCGTACTTAGCTCCGCTGGTTTTGATTGCCAATTTCAATCTCCTCTAAAGACTTCTCATAAAGATAAGGGTTCTGAAGTTGATCTCCAGAACCCTTATCTCGTCTAGAACTTACGTTGTTCTACTTTACTGAGCTACTACTTAGCAGATGATGCGAGCGCAACTTCTTTGTCAAAGCGCGCCTTCATACGTACTGCTGCTAGACCAGCTTTTTCTGCGTCATAGTCCAAGAGAGTGATCTTCTTGAGTTGAACCATACGGCGATCGTATTTCGCATTTGGGTTGGTCAAGACTTGGAATGATTCTGCAGAAGCAGGTCCGAGGTTTTGTGCCTCAGCTGAGAGTGCGAAGTCAATGTATGCCTTTCCAGCATCAGAGTTCTTTCCACCCTTAACAAGTCCTACGGCACCAATCTCAAAGCCGGTTCCTTCCTTAGGGAATGAAACAACAAGTGGATTGCCGCGAAGGATTGCTGCTGTGCAGTCATGTGAGAAGACAAGTCCGACTGCAACTTCACCGCGACCGAGTGGGCCAGTTGGGCCAGCACCGCTACGGGTGTAAGAAAGTACGTTCTTGTTCAAATCCTTCATGTAATCAATAGCTGCATCCTCTGAACCAAGGCGTAGTACCTGTGAGTAAAGAGTGGTGTACGCAGTTCCTGAAGTTCCAGGGTGCGCCATCATGATGTTGCCCTTGAGTTTTGCGCTGGTGAGATCGTTCCAACTTGTTGGAGCACGAAGACCAAGACGCTTCAATTCATTTGTATTAGAGCAGAAACCAAGAGCGCCCATGTAGACACCAGTCCAGTAACCATCTGCATCCTTATGTTGTGACTTCAACATGTTGCGCGTTGGAGACTTGTAGGTGTCGAGAACACCCTGTGTGCGACCCGAGATATAGGTGTCGTTTGGACCGCCATGCCAGACATCAAATTCAGGATTGTTCTTTGACGCAACGAGTCGAGTCAAACCTTCACCTGCTGAGAGGCGGATAAATTTTGTTGTAATTCCAGTCTTCTTCTGGAACGCAGAGGTCATCGCAACGCACCATGCTTCTTGCGCGCCACAGAGGACATTGAGTGTTCCGGATAGTTTGCGACCTTGTGCATACTGGAGGTTTCCGTTTACACGTTCACAGGTATATGTGACTCCAGAGATGGTGCGAACCTGGCCTTCTTGCGCACACTTGCTGCCCTTGAGATCACGCGCTGCTTGAGCAGGAGCGACAACAGAGAGAAGAGAGAGTACGAGGGCGGATAGCGCACCGAATGCGATCAGCTTTGATCTTTTCATTCTTGCCTTTCATCAATACTTAGGTCAATACGAGGGAGTACTGCTTGGCGCGACAATAACAGGGGAGGTCCCGAAAGTCATGAATCGG
>CAYSGG010000026.1:0-14151 GCA_964430775.1 uncultured Clavibacter sp.
TATCAGCCTTCACACCTGCAGCATCAAATGCAGCTTGGAGGAATCCGCGGTCAGCGGTTTCCCAACGAGCTGATGAAGCAGCATCCGGAAGAATGACGCCAACGAAACCGTCAGCAGAACCTTCATCTGATGAGGAGCAACCGGTGAGAATGAGAGCGAACGCTGCAACAAGTGCAGAGATCGCGAGACGGCGCTTTGACATATGTATTGGATACCTTTCGAAAGTAGTTCGTGATTGAACCGCGAGGGCGGTTCATCCGTCCGAAACCTACTTTTTCAGGGGTGAGAGAGGGAAGGGATTTTTCAGAATTTTGGTGACTTTCTCATAACATCTTGGTAACGGGTAGGCACTTTGAGCGTGGAAATCAAGGGCATCTCTGAGTGCGACGAGATGAGGTGAGGGGTCGGTAACCTTTCCTAGGTGTCCTCGAATAATGCTCCTGAGAAGAGCCCTTCCCAGTCGGGTCTAGCCCCGCACGAGGCCCTAGCCGATGCAATTCGCTCCGTGGTCGAGCAGGCTCTTAATTCGGGCGCTCTTTCCCATTCTGAATCCGAAGCCGCAGGTATAGCAAAGATTTTGCAGGAGATTGTTCTTGAACGTCCCAAGAATCGTGACCATGGTGATTATGCAACGTCAATCGCACTTGCGTTAGCAAAACCAGTTGGAAAATCACCACGCGAAATCGCTTCGATCGTCAGCGCTGGACTTGAAGGTAATCCGATAATTGAAAAAGTTGAGATTGCGGGTCCGGGCTTTATCAACTTCACATTAGTGAAATCAAGCCAAGGTGCAATCGTTACCTCAATTATCAATGAGCGAGATAAGTTTGGTCGTGTAACAATCCTTGCCGGAAAAAAAATCAATCTGGAATTTATCAGTGCAAATCCGACTGGCCCGTTGCATTTAGGTCATACCCGTTGGGCTGCTGTCGGTGACGCTCTAGCAAGCGTTCTTGCCGCAGGTGGCGCAGATGTAACTCGTGAGTTCTATATCAACGATCGCGGTACCCAGATGGATCTCTTCGGCGCATCGCTACGGGCAGTTGCGCGCGGTGAGGCGCGGCCAGAAGAGGGATATCAAGGCGAATACATCAACGACTTAGCAAAGTTGATCCTTGCGCAGCATCCTGAGTACAAAGACTTAAACGAAGCAGAAGGCATTGTCGCTTTTCGTGAGGCAGGTTATTCCCTTCAATTACAACAACAGAAAGATGTACTCGATAATTTTGGTACCCACTTCGATGTGTGGTTCTCGGAACGCTCACTTCATTCAGGAGAGTCACTCGATCAAGCGCTCAAGACTCTGAAATCCCAGGGCCATGTCTTCGAATCCGAAGGCGCTACCTGGCTTCGAACCACTGATTTTGGTGATGATAAAGACCGAGTGCTGATTAAATCGGGGGGAGAGCTCACCTATTTCGCGTCAGATACAGCGTATTACCTCGATAAACGACGCCGTGGCTTTGATATCTGTATCTACATGCTGGGCGCAGATCACCATGGTTATGTTGGTCGATTAAAAGCCACTGCTGCATGCGCTGGTGATGATCCTGAGGAAAATATCCACGTTCTCATTGGTCAACTCGTGAAGATTATGGAAGGCGGCCAAGAGATCAAACTCTCGAAGCGCGCCGGAACCATCATTACGCTGGAAGAGTTAGTAGAGAAAGTTGGTGTAGACGCGGCGCGCTACACACTCATCCGTTATCCAGTCGATACGCCCATGGTGCTCGATGTGGATCTTCTCAAAAAACGTACCAACGACAATCCGGTTTATTACGTGCAATATGCGCATGCTCGAATCTGCGCAGTATTGCGAAATGCGCAAGAGCTTGGTTTGAAAGTTGGAGTTGACTCCTATAAACCAGAGCTGCTGACTCATGATCGCGAACGTGAACTTCTCGGTGGCCTCGCGGAATATCCAAGAATTGTCGCTAGCGCTGCAGAACTTCGCCATCCACATCGCATCGCGCGTTACATCGAAGAACTCGCAACTCTGTATCACGGTTTTTACAATGACTGTCGTGTTCTTCCCATGGGAGACGAACCTGCCAGCGATATTCATTCAACGCGGGCGACGCTCTGCGAAGCAACTCGTCAAGTTATCAATAATGGTTTGACGTTGCTCGGCGTCAGCGCTCCGGAGCGGATGTAGCCATGAACAACCAACTTAATTCAAAGATCTGGCCTCTCACGGCAAAACAGGTTGACGGCGTCATCTCGATTGGCGGTTGTTCAGTTGTGGATCTCGCGCGCGAATTTGGTACGCCATCCTTCATTGTCGATCAAGCTGACTTCATTGCACGTGCCACGAATTGGCGCCAGAGCCTTGAGAAACAATTCGGTACTAACGCTGGCATTGCGTATTACGCAGCAAAAGCATTCATTTCCAAGGAGATCGCCCGATGGGTCGAAGAGGCTGGATTGGGTCTTGATGTCTGCACTGGTGGTGAACTTGCAGTTGCCAAAGCTGCAAAGTTTCCGGCAGCGCGGATTGAAGTTCATGGCAATAACAAGTCAGAACTAGAGATTGCAGATGCAATTGATTACCGCGTCGGAGTCATAGTCCTTGATTCGCTACAGGAGATCGATCGCGTAGCGCGCATCGCCCACAGCAAAGGTGTTGTCCAAAAGGTATTGCTGAGACTCACGCCTGGAGTGGAGGCCCACACTCATGAGGCGATTTCAACTGCACATGAAGATGTGAAATTCGGATTCTCTATTGCATCAGGTGCAGCATGGGATGCAGTCCTTGCCACAACCAAACATGAATCTTTGAAGTTACAAGGTTTCCATGCTCATATCGGCTCACAGATTTTTGTTGCCGATGCCTTCGAATCCTCGGCTGCGCGTCTTATCTCTATGTTGGCCAAGTTCAAGAGCGAATTTGGTTTTGAACTTCCCGAGTTAGATCTTGGCGGGGGATACGGCATTGCGTATACCGACGATGATGATCCAATCTCAGCCGATGATGCCCTTACTAAGTTATCTAAGACTGTTAAAGACGAGTGTGAAAAAAATGGAATTGCAATCCCAAAAATTTCAATCGAGCCGGGCCGTGCAATCGTCGGACCTTCAATGATCACTCTCTATGAAGTTGGTACTACTAAAGATGTTCGACTTGAGGATGGAACTCTGCGTTGGTATGTATCAGTTGACGGAGGAATGAGCGACAATATCCGTCCAGGTTTATACGACGCTGAATACTCCATTATTTTGGCTAATCGAGTGAGCACAGCAGAGTTGCGCCGAAGCAGAATCGTCGGAAAACATTGCGAAACTGGCGACATCATTATTAGAGATGTACAGGTTCCGAGCGACATCGTGCCGGGCGACATACTTGCAGTGCCTGCCACGGGCGCCTATGGCCGCAGCATGGCCAGTAATTACAACCATATGGTTCGCCCACCCGTGATTTGCGTCCACAATCAAACGGCGCGGACGATTATTCGCCGTGAAACCCACGCTGACCTTCTAGCCTTGGAGATTGATGAAGCGCCACGCAAACTCACCGCACACGAGAAAGGCTGATCATGAGTAACAACAGCAAGACACTCAATATCGGCATGCTTGGCTGTGGCGTTGTGGGTTCGAGCGTAGCTCGGCTGCTGGAAGAAGATTCAGGTGACTTTGCCGCGCGCTCTGGCGCGACCCTCAAGTTATCGAGAGTCGCCGTCAAAAACCTGGCAACAAAACGCGACCACGTTCCGGCCGCAATCATCACAGATGATGCGCATTCAGTCGTCACCGATCCTGCCATCGATATTGTCATTGAAGTCATGGGCGGAATCGAACCTGCTCGCGAACTAATTCTTGCCGCAATTAAAAATGGTAAATCGATTATCACTGCAAACAAAGCGCTGCTTGCTTTACACGGCGCTGAACTCTTTGAAGCTGCAGATAAAAATGGTGTCGATCTCTATTACGAGGCTGCAGTTGGCGGAGCGATTCCAATCTTGCGTCCGATGCGTGAGTCGATCGTTGGAGACCATGTTCATCGCGTCATGGGAATCGTTAATGGCACAACCAATTACATTCTTACCAAAATGGATGAAGAAGGCAGCGCATTTGCAGATGTTTTGAAGGAAGCCCAAGCGCTCGGCTTTGCCGAAACTGATCCGACTGCTGACATTGAAGGTCATGATGCTGCGGCCAAAGCAGCCATCCTTGCTGGTCTTGCTTTTCACTCCCGTGTTACGTCAAAAGATGTTTATTGTGAGGGAATATCAAAGATTTCAGCGCGCGATGTTTCGGTTGCTCGGGATATGGATCATGTCATCAAGTTGTTAGCAATTGCAGAGTTAACGGCTGATAATCAAGTCTCAGTCCGGGTCCACCCAACTCTGATCTCACGTCAACACCCACTTGCATCCGTTCGTAATGCTTTTAACGCTGTCTTCGTTGAAGCTGAATCAGCTGGTGAATTGATGTTCTACGGTCGAGGTGCTGGTGGCGCCCCAACAGCCAGCGCAATTCTGGGAGATCTGATTGCAATAGCGCGCAATAAGACTCGTGGTGGCGAAGGACATGGCGAGAGCGACTATGCAGAACTAGCGATTGCGCCAATCGATAACGTCAGATCTCGTTATCTCATCAGACTCGATGTAGCCGATAAACCAGGTGTTCTTGCAACAGTTGCCCAACTCTTTGCCTCCAACAATGTATCTATCGAGACGGTCCGCCAATCAGGTCGTGGCGATAGCGCTGAACTCATTGTTGCAACACATTCGGCACCTGAGTCCTCGTTAAAGAAAACTGTGGCATCACTGGCTCAAAGCGATGTTGTCAAGAACGTCGAAAGTGTTTTGCGCATTGAAGGAAGTGCCAAGTGAGCCTTTTCAAGAAGAAGGGTGCACATCAGTGGCGGGGAGTCATTGAGGAATATCGTGATCGACTTCCAGTAAGTAAGAAGACTCCAGTTGTCACGCTGTGCGAAGGCGGAACACCTCTGGTTTATGCATGTGTCATTTCAGAGATGCTCGATAACGAAGTGTGGATCAAGTTTGAGGGCGCGAATCCAACTGGCTCTTTCAAGGATCGCGGAATGACAATGGCGATCTCCAAAGCTGCAGAAGATGGCGCAAAAGCCGTCATCTGCGCTTCGACGGGAAATACCAGCGCTAGCGCTGCTGCATATGCGACCAAAGCAGGAATGACCCCAGTCGTACTTGTACCGCAAGGAAAAATTGCAATGGGCAAACTCGCGCAAGCAATCGCCCACGGTTCAAAACTTCTCCAAGTTGATGGAAACTTTGATGACTGTCTCAATTTAGCGCGCGAACTCTCTGAGAAATATCCCGTCTCTCTCGTTAATTCGGTCAATCCATTTCGAATTGAAGGACAGAAGACTGCGTCCTTCGAAGTTATAGATTCGCTCGGCTTCGCACCAGACATTCATGCGCTGCCTGTTGGCAATGCCGGAAACATCACGGCGTATTGGAAGGGTTATAAAGAGTATTTCGATGATCGGATTTCGAAGTCCTTGCCACAGATGTGGGGTTTCCAAGCCGAAGGTGCTGCTCCCATTGTTCGTGGAGAAGTTGTAAGAAATCCCGAAACAATCGCAACCGCAATCCGCATCGGCAATCCTGCGTCATGGAGCCAAGCAGTCGAAGCGCGCGACACCTCGGGTGGCGTCATCGACATGGTTACTGATGAGGAGATTCTCAGTGCGTATCGCTTGATCGCGGCAAAGGAAGGTATCTTCGTTGAACCATCCAGCGCTGCTGGAATCGCAGGTCTTATCAAGTACAAATCTCAGGGTAAGTTGCCCAAGAACAAGAAGATTGTGATTACCGTAACCGGTAATGGTTTGAAAGATGTTCAATGGGTTCTCGATGGCGCTGATAAGCCAACTGTAATTCCCGTTGATGTTCGTAAAGCTGCTGAAGTGATTGGTTTGGCTTAACTATGTCGCGCGGATTTAAGGATCGCCTTACATACAAGGCAACCCCAATTCAAGTCAGCGTTCCGGCAAGCGCTGCAAATCTCGGCCCTGGCTTTGATGCGCTCGGTTTAGCCTTAGAGCTGCGGGATATTTATGTGGCACAGATTCTTGATGATGAACTCTTTGATGTTGATGTCACTGGCGAAGGCGCCGATGAAGTGAAGAAAGATGGAAAACATCTCGTTATCAAAGCGATGATGACTGGGTTCGAATTTATGGGTGGCAAGCCTCGTGGGATTGCTCTGCGCGCTCTGAATTCAATTCCGCACGGAAGAGGACTTGGTTCATCGGCTGCTGCAATTGTTGGCGGACTTTCACTGGCGCGTGGTTTGGTGCTTTCGGGAAATACTTTGATGAATGATGATGATCTGATTGCACTTGCAACCGATATGGAAGGACATCCAGATAACATCGCTGCTGCAACATTGGGTGGCGCGACAATTTCTTGGATGGAAGATCGTGCCAGCGTGGCCACCGGTTGTGCATCACGCTTCACCGTCGATCCTTCAATTCGCGCTCTCGTATTTTTGCCGCATACACAACTTTCTACCGGCAAGGCGCGACGAATGTTGCCTGAAACAGTTCCTCATAAAGATGCCTCAATTAATGCAGGCCGTTCTGCACTGCTAGTCCACGCTTTATCGATAAGACCTGAACTTCTCTTTGCAGCCACTGAAGATCATCTGCACCAGCAGTACCGCCGTGAAGCGATGCCTAAGTCCCTTGATTTAGTGAAGAAGTTACGTGGCGCAGGTGTTGCTGCCATGATTTCCGGGGCAGGCCCATCAGTTCTTGTTTTGCACACTGGCACCGCTGCTGAACATGACGACATCGTCAGAACTGCAGGGGAGAGTTTCACTCCGATGGATCTTGAGGTGGCCACAAACGGAGCGCTGGTCTCCAACGTCTAAAGGCCTGAATTACGCTTATTGTGCAGGGGCTTTCCGGCTAATTTCTCTGATTTGTCGCTCATGGTTGGGGGCTGGTAGATTTCAGGTTCGTCGGGCGGTAACTGAGCCCACAATCTTTAACCCCAATCTGTAAGTCTTCACAAGACCTAACACCAAAAGACTTTTTTCAAAGTCTAGAAAAGAACCATACATGGCCGAAACAAATACACGTGCTCGGAGAGATTCTGGCGATCTATCTGCATTGCTTCTCCCTGAGTTAAGAAAGATTGCAACAAATCTCGGGATCGAAGGCGCAGCCGATATGAAGAAGCCGAATCTCGTCACCGCAATCACAGACCTACAAGCTGCAAACCGCGAAGCCGCAAAGGCAGAACGCGAAGCTCGCCGCGCAGCGCGCAATCAACGTCGTAATCGCAACAGCCAAGATAACGATGGCCAAGACAGCGATGATCAGGATGATTCAGCAGACAGTGCTGACGAAGGCGATGACGCATCAGAGAATTCCAACTCCAATGATTCCCGCGGAGATAACCGCGGTAACGACCGTGGAGATAATCGCGGCAACGATCGAAACAATGATCGTGGCGGAGATAGAAATGATCGTGGAGATCGTGACTTCCGCAGAGATCGCCATCGTGATCGCGGTGGACGCGACAGAGGACGTGATCGTGACCGTGGAGGAGATCGTGGCGGACGCGAACGTGAAATCGTTCTCTCTGAAGACGATGTACTACTTCCAGTCGGCGGATTACTCGACATTCTCGATAACTACGCATTCTTGCGCACTGGTGGATATCTACCGGGTCCTAATGATGTTTATGTATCTCTTCAGCAGGTACGTCGCTACGGATTACGTAAAGGCGATGTCATTACTGGTCAGGTTCGCCAACCACGCGAAGGAGAACGTCGCGAAAAGTTCAGCGCACTCGTGCGCCTCGATACCGTCAACGGCATGGAGCCAGAATCTGCGCGTGATCGCGTTGATTTCTCCAAACTAGTTCCGCTTTACCCACAAGAGCGTCTACGCCTTGAAACCCAACCAAATATCCTCACAACTCGCGTGATTGATCTGATTGCACCAGTTGGTAAAGGACAACGCGGTTTGATTGTCTCTCCACCTAAGGCTGGTAAGACAATGGTGCTGCAAGCGATTGCAAATGCCATCACCACAAATAATCCTGAGTGTCACTTGATGGTCGTTCTTGTCGATGAACGCCCAGAAGAAGTTACCGATATGCAGCGCTCCGTCAAAGGAGAGGTAATTGCCTCAACCTTCGATCGTCCAGCAGACGATCACACCACAGTCGCTGAGTTAGCGATTGAGCGAGCAAAGCGTCTTGTTGAGCTCGGACATGACGTTGTAGTTCTTCTAGATTCCATTACTCGTCTTGGACGTGCGTACAACATCGCTGCTCCAGCATCAGGTCGAATTCTTTCTGGTGGTGTTGATTCTGCAGCTCTCTATCCACCAAAGAAGTTCTTTGGTGCCGCACGTAATATTGAAGATGGCGGGTCACTGACAATTCTTGCCACCGCACTTGTCGAAACTGGTTCGAAGATGGATGAAGTTATCTTCGAAGAGTTCAAGGGCACCGGAAATATGGAATTGAAACTCGATCGCAAGTTTGCAGATAAGCGCATCTTCCCTGCGATTGATATCGATGCATCAGGTACTCGTAAGGAAGAAATCCTTATGGGGCCGGAAGAGCTCAATATCGTCTGGAAACTACGTCGTGTTCTGCATGCACTTGATTCACAACAAGCGCTTGAACTATTGCTCGAGAAGATGAAGGGCACGAAGTCCAACGTCGAATTCTTGATGCAAGTCCAGAAGACCACAGTTGGGCCCGATCAATCTCCTAAAGGGGAGTAATACCGCCCTTTTCTGAGCGTGATTGGCTCAAAAGTAGGTTGCTTCGGTAACCTTTCCGCCCTGACGAGCTGGTTCACCGACCAATCTAGTTCTCTCTAGATAGCGGACCCAGCCACATACGAAGGAGTAGCAATGAAGAAGGACATCCATCCACAATATTTGGAGACCACAGTCACCTGTGGTTGCGGCGAGAGTTTCAAGACTCGCTCCACAATTCCATCTGGCTCACTCTTCGTTGAAGTGTGCTCCGTCTGTCACCCGTTCTACACCGGCAAGCAGCGCATCCTCGATACTGGTGGACGCGTAGCGAAGTTCGAAGAGCGTTTCAAGAAGCAACAGACCAAGAAGTAGCTTTTTCACTTAAGACCGTTGCTCCTGCATCTGCAGGGGCGCGGTCTTTTGTTTTTCTATCGCGAGTGAGAACTCGTGCTTGTTTGGCCAGCTTTAACTGCAGAAGTTTCTAAGTAGGTAGGAAGAAAGGAGTGAATGAGATGGCAGAGAAAAATACAAACCGTTTTGCAACGATGCCGGAAATTTTGAAAGAGTACGAGACTCTCGAAGCTGCGATGGCAGACCCATCGATTCACTCTGACCAAGGTAAAGCTCGCCAACTCGGAAAACGTTATGCCCAACTCGGCCCTGTCATTGCTGGCTATCGTGCGTTTAAGAAGTGTGAAGATGATCTTGCCGCCGCGCGCGAACTCGTTGAAGTTGATGAGACCTTTGCATCTGAGATTCCGGCGCTGGAAAGCGCGCTCGATGATGCTGCTGTAAAGCTAGAAGAGCTCTTGTTGCCACGTGATCCAAATGATGACCGAGACGTTATCCTGGAAATTAAAGCAGGAGCAGGCGGCGAGGAGTCTGCGCTATTTGCTGGCGATCTTCTTCGAATGTATCTGCGTTATGCAGAAAAGCAGGGTTGGAAGACAGAGATTATCGATGCAACTGAGAGCGATCTAGGTGGATATAAAGACATCTCTGTAGCGGTGAAATCGCGTGGAAACCCAGCGCCAGGCACTGCTCCTTTTGCCAAACTCAAATTTGAAGGCGGGGTGCACCGTGTCCAGCGCGTCCCAGAGACCGAATCACAGGGTCGAATTCACACCTCTGCAGCCGGAGTTCTCGTACTCCCAGAAGCTGAAGAAATTGATGTTCAGATTAATATGAATGAGTTACGTATTGATGTGTATCGCTCATCCGGACCTGGTGGTCAGAGCGTTAATACAACTGACTCTGCAGTACGCATCACTCACGTCCCAACCGGAATCGTGGTGTCATGTCAGAACGAGAAGAGCCAACTTCAGAACAAAGAGTCAGCGCTTCGTATTTTGCGTGCACGTTTGTTGGCAGCAGCTCAGGAAGCTGCTGATGCTGAGGCATCGGCAACTCGCAAGAGCCAGGTTCGCACTGTTGATCGCTCGGAAAGAATTCGAACCTATAACTTCCCAGAAAATCGATTGAGCGATCATCGCGTCAACTTTAAATCAAACAATCTTGATGCCGTTCTCAATGGCGAGTTAGAGGATGTCATTAGCGCATTGCTTGACGCTGACAAATCAGAGAAGCTTGCTGCTGCCGAAGCTTGATACGAGATCGTTATGAGCATTAAGGAAATACTGCGAGAATCCCGCGAACGACTAGCGGCAGCCCGCGTTGATCGCGTGGATGCAGAACTTCTTTTAGCTCATGTGCTCGGAGTGGGACGTATGGATCTTCACGCGCGAGACTTTCTCCTCACACCTGAACAACGAGAACTCTTGGATGAGTTAGTCGATGCTCGAATCTCTGGTGTGCCAACTCAATACCTCACCGGCGAAGCCCCATTTCGTTATCTGACATTTTCGGTAGGGCCAGGCGTTCTCATTCCGCGTCCAGAAACAGAACTTTTAGTTGATGCAGCGATGGTTGAGATTGAACGGATTCAATCTGCGCCGAGTGCTGCCGCTCAGTTGCCGGTGAGTGTTATTGATCTGGGTGCAGGCACTGGCGCAATAGCGATTTCAATTGCCCATGAAGCTCGCCAACGTCAGATGCCAGTGCACGTCGTGGCTGTCGAAAAGTCCGAGGCAGCGATTGAATGGCTGAAGAAGAACATTGCCCGACACGATGTGGAGGTACGCGTCATTAGCGCCGATGTCGCTGATGCGTTACAAGGCGTGAAGTGCGACATCGTTGTAGCAAACCCGCCGTACGTGCCTAATCATGTCGAGCTACCTCCAGTTGTCGCAGGAAATGAACCTGTAGACGCGCTATTCGGTGGTGAGGGAGATGGACTTGAGATTCCACATCGATTCATTGCTGCCGCAACTCGTTTACTCAAGAGCGGTGGATATTTGATTATTGAACATTTTGAATTGCAATCAGCTGCCATTGAAGCGCTCTTGCAACAGGACTACTCTGAGATTTCTCACTACACAGATTTGAATCAACGTCCACGCTGGATTACAGCTCGCAGAAAGGGGGAGTGATGGGAGAGAGATTCTCACTTGTCGACGACAATACCGATCGCGACGAATTGATTGAACGTGCAGTCGCGGCATTGCGCGATGGACAACTCATCATTGCACCGCTCGAGCATGCTTATGTTTTTGTGGGCGATGCGTTTAATCATGGTGCAGTCAAAAAGATCCATCGCCTAAGACAAGATCCACGAGGAGTTGCAGCACAAGTTATTGTCGGCGATATCAAGACGGTCAAAGGCATTACCCGGGAATTTGGCAGTGCAATTTCTGCACTCTGTGAGAAATTCTGGCCCGGACTTTTCACCGTCAACATTGGACCTGCGCAAGGATTGGTCTGGGATCTAGGAGACGAACGAACACTGGAAGAGATTTCTGTTCGTGTGCCGGCAGCAGATTTCATCCGCGATGTGGCTCTGGCATGCGGACCACTTGCGATTGGCTCAGCAGCCCTTGCAGGTCGACCTCCCACAAGAAAATCGAAGTTCTTTCCCTGTCTTGATAGCGATTATGCAGCGATATTTGATGCGGGCGAACTCCCTGAAGGCCCAACGTCGACCGTGATCTCTGTCAAAGATGATGGGGTGATTGTGCGTAGGCAAGGGGCAATATCACTGAGCGATATGCGCGCGATAACGCCAAATATCGCGGTTCCAGCCTAGGATTTCACACATGTCTGAGACTTTCTTTGGCCCCGATTTCTCCATGTTGCAGAAACAAGATCCGGAGATTGCCAGCATCGTGCTCTCTGAGCTTGATCGCCAACGAAAGAGTCTGCAACTCATTGCAAGTGAAAACTTCACATCCCCTGCAGTTCTAGCAACGCTCGGTTCAACTCTCTCAAATAAATATGCCGAAGGTTATCCAGGCAAGCGTTACTACGGTGGCTGCGAAGAAGTTGATAAAGCAGAAGTAATCGGAATCGCGCGAGCAAAAGAGCTTTTTGGTGCAGAACACGCAAACCTCCAACCACACTCTGGAGCGAGCGCAAATGTTGCGGTCTATCAAGCATTCACCAAACCTGGTGACACAGTCCTTGCTATGTCGTTGCCACACGGTGGTCATCTCACTCATGGTTCGAAAGTAAATTTCTCTGGAAAATGGTTCAACGTTGAGTCGTATGGCGTTCGTCAAGATAACGAGTTAATTGATTACGATGAACTGCGCGATATTGCTCGTCGAGTCAAACCCAAGATGATTTGCTCTGGTGCAACTGCATATCCAAGTTTGATTGACTTCAAGACGATTCGCGAAATCTGCGATGAAGTCGGCGCAATCATGTGGGTTGATGCCGCGCACTTCATTGGTCTAGTCGCAGGTAAGGCAATTCCGTCACCCGTTCCATATGCCGACGTTGTTTCTTTTACCACCCATAAAGTTTTACGTGGGCCACGTGGTGGAATGATTCTCTCCAAAGCCGCGCATGCTGCAGCCGTTGATAAAGCAGTATTTCCGGGCATGCAGGGCGGGCCCATCATGAGCGCTGTTGCGGGTAAAGCGGTCGCTCTCAAAGAGTGCGCCACGACCGACTACCAAAATTACGCGAAGAAAGTGATTGAAAATGCCAAAGCGCTCGCTGGCGCCTTGGAAAAAGAGGGAATGCGAGCAGTTTCTGGAGGTACCGAGACTCACTTAGCTCTGATTGATATCAGAAGCACGGGCGTCAACGGAAAAGTTGCTGATGAGAGATGTGGCCGCGCCGGAATCTCACTCAATAAGAATGCGATTCCTTACGATCCAGAGACTCCCGCTGTAACAAGTGGTATCCGTGTTGGAACGCCTGCGACAACTACTCAAGGCATGGGAATCCCAGAGATGAAAGAGATTGCAGCGCTGATTGCGCGCGCAATTAAAGACGGTGAAGACGATACGAAGGCAGCTGCTATCCGTAACGATGTCTATGCGCTTACTGCGCAATTTCCTGTCTACCCACGTTAAAGAGCGGTAGAACGCAATGCGCGAATACATCCTTACGCTCCTCATAGCTGCAGCGCTGACTTACATGCTGACGCCTCTTGTCAGAAACTTTGCGCTGCGCCAACGCGCAGTCGCTCGCGTTCGTGAACGTGACATTCATACCGAAACCACTCCGCGCTGGGGTGGAGTTGCTATGTGGCTCGCGATGGCAATCACGCTTCTCATTGTTCAGAATCTCGAATTAGTTGGAAAAGCCTATAGTCGAGAACTACTCGGAATATTTCTGGCCGGAACATTTGTGCTTCTGATTGGAATGCTTGATGACCGTTTTGAGCTCGATGCTGTAACAAAACTTGCCGGACAGGGTTTGGCTGCTGGAATCTTGTTGCTCTTCGGAATTCAAGTTCTCTGGCTGCCGATTGATGGAATCATTGTTTTGCCAACGAATATCGGGCAAGTTCTCACGGTTGTCATCGTCGTTGTCATCATTAATGCAGTGAATTTCATTGATGGACTTGATGGATTGGCCTCAGGAATCGTTGCAATTTCTGCTGCTTCATTCTTTGGTTTCTCGTATTTACTTGCCGTCGAAAATGGCTTCAGTCGAGCAGGTGCACCATCACTTGTCACCGCAATTGTTATTGGCACTTGTCTGGGATTCCTGCCACATAATCTCCACCCAGCACGGATTTTCATGGGTGATTCAGGTTCGATGTTCTTAGGTTTAGTGCTTGCTGCCGCTGCGATTACTTTGATGGGACAGATTGATGCCAACGCTGTCTTCTCTGAAAACATTGGCCCTGCGGCGTTGCCATTGTTGTTGCCGTTTGCAGTTCTTGCAGTGCCATTACTTGATCTAGGACTTGCCGTCTTGAGGCGCCTTCGTCAAGGAAAGTCGCCTTTCGCGCCCGACAAAGATCATCTCCATCACAAATTAATGGCCTGGGGAAATTCACAACAACGTACTGCGGTAATTCTTTATCTCGGAACTGCAGTCTTGGCAATGCCGGCAATGTTGTCAGCTTTCATTCCACTCTGGGCAGC
>CAYSGG010000027.1:0-13352 GCA_964430775.1 uncultured Clavibacter sp.
TGGGCCAGATAAATGTAGTTGGGATCGAGTACGCACTCTCTGATGGACGAGTGCTGCTCAATGATGTTTCATTTCGCGTCGGAGAAGGATCGAAAGTCGCACTCATTGGACCTAATGGTTCCGGCAAGACAACTCTCTTTCGCATGATTGCTGGTGACCTCCAACCTGATTCCGGTCAGATCATCATTAGCGGAGGACTCGGTGTTATGCGCCAGTTCATCGGATCCATTCGCGATGCCTCAACAGTTCGTGACCTTTTGGTTTCTGTCTCACCTCTTCGTATCAGAACTGCAGCAAAGACTCTCAAAGAAGCAGAAGAGGCGATGGCAGCAAGTGATTCCGAGAAAGAACAGATGGCATATGCCCAAGCGCTCTCTGATTGGGGCGATGCTGGGGGATATGACCAAGAAGTGCTCTGGGATATCGCGTGTTCCAATGCGTTGGGAAAGACGTACGACCGCGTTTCACATCGCGAGGTCAATTCTCTCTCTGGTGGTGAACAGAAGAAGTTAGTGCTCGAATGCCTGCTCAAAGGCCCAGAAGAAGTATTAATCCTTGACGAGCCTGATAACTATCTTGATGTTCCCGCTAAGCGTTGGTTAGAGCAAGAGATTCGTGACTCGAAAAAGACCATTCTCTTTATTAGCCACGATCGCGAATTATTAGCCGCTACCGCTACAAAAGTCGTGACACTCGAACAAGGAGTTAACGGCAATAGCGCATGGATTCATGGTGAAGGTTTTGATACGTGGCACGATGCGCGTAAAGCCCGCAACGAACAATTCGCTCAAGTACTTGAGCGTTGGGAAGATGAACATAAGCGTTTGAAAGAGCTTGTGCTTACTCTCCAATGGCAGGCTGCAAGCTCTCCTGACATGGCTTCACGTTATCGCGCGATGCAGACCCGTTTGCGTAAGTTCCAGGAGATTGGCCCACCACCTCCTCCACCCGTCGAACAAGATGTCAAAGTCACTCTCAAGAGTGGACGAACTGGTGAGCGCGTTGTTACATGTGAGAATCTCACTTTAGAAAATCTCACCGAGCCATTCTCATTTGAGATTTACTATCAAGATCGCATTGCAATTCTTGGTAAGAACGGTACGGGCAAATCACATTTCTTGCGGAGAATATCTGGCGACGAGACAGTTCGATATACCGGAACTTTTAAGTTAGGTGCACGTGTTGTCCCAGGTTTCTTCGCACAGACGCATGCGCATCCCGAATTTGTTGGAAAGACTCTGCTAGAAATTCTCTGGGAAGAGAATTCTCTACAACTCGGCGCAGCAAAGAGCGTTCTGGGTCGATACGAATTAGCGGGGCAAGCAGAACAACAATTCACATCGCTCTCTGGTGGTCAACAAGCGCGATTCCAAGTTCTATTGTTGGAATTAGCGGGAGATACTTTGTTATTGCTTGATGAGCCGACAGATAACTTGGATCTTGCTAGCGCTGAAGCGCTAGAACGCGCGCTTGCGAGTTATCAGGGGACAGTCATCGCGGTGACCCATGATCGCTGGTTTGCACGGGGCTTCACGAGATTCTTGATTTTCGGGGCAGAAGGGCAGGTCTATGAGAGCCCAGAGCCCGTTTGGTCCCATTAAATAGGCCCGATTTTGACCCCTTTCCCGCATGCGGGTAACCTTCCCCTTCTGCCTCCGCAGCATGTGGAGCCGCTCAACCGAGTAGCAAGCAGAGAAGTAATAGAGAAGTAATTCAAGAAAGCGAGTTTGTCGTGCGTACCTTTAGTCCGACCCCGAGTGATGTATCGCGTAAGTGGTATGTCATTGATGCAACCGATGTCGTTCTCGGTCGCCTTGCAAGCCATGCTGCTGTCCTTCTACGCGGCAAGCACAAGACAACATTCGCTCCTCACATGGATATGGGCGACTTCGTTATCGTCATCAACGCCGACAAGGTAGTTCTTACCGGCTCCAAGATGGCAGATAAGTTCGCACACCAACACTCAGGTTTCCCAGGTGGTCTCACATCACGTAGCTACACCCAGTTGATGGAGAAGTTCCCAACCCGCGCGGTTGAAAAGGCAATCAAGGGAATGCTCCCAAAGAATTCCATCGGTAAGCAGATGGCATCGAAGCTCAAGGTTTATGCAGGTGCTGAACATCCTCATGGTTCACAGGCGCCAATCGCGTACACATTCACACAAATCGATCAGACCAAGGTTGGTAAGTAATAATGTCAGAAAACGAAACAACTACTGCGTATAGCTCCAGCACTCCAGCTGCTGCAACCAACCGCGCTGCTGTCATCGCACCAGGTGCTGGCGTTGGTCGTCGTAAAGAAGCTGTTGCTCGCGTCCGCCTCATCCCAGGCACCGGACGTTGGACAGTCAATAGCAAGAACCTCGAAGTTTATTTCCCAAACAAAGTTCACCAACAAGCAGTCTCTGAGCCGCTACGTACTGTTGGCGCAGAAGGCAAGTACGACGTCATCGCTCGTATTGATGGTGGCGGAATCTCTGGTCAGGCAGGCGCACTTCGTCTCGGAGTAGCACGCGCTCTCAACGAGATTGATGTTGACGCTAACCGTCCAGCTCTCAAAAAAGCAGGATTCCTCACACGCGATCCTCGCGTTATCGAGCGTAAGAAGTACGGCCTTAAGAAGGCACGTAAGCGCTCGCAATACAGCAAGCGTTAATTCGCGTCGCGGATCTATCGATATAGATATGGCGCTCTTTGGCACCGACGGTGTCCGAGGCGTCGCCAATGTCGATCTCACAGCCGAACTCGCACTTGATTTAGCCGTTGCTGCTGCCCATGTTCTGGCAGATCTCGGTGAATTTGCAGGTCATCGCCCTAAAGCAATCGTTGGACAAGATTCACGCGCCTCAGGTGAGTTTCTTGAATCTGCAGTCTGCGCTGGATTAGCAAGTGCTGGAATCGATGTTTATCGCGTCGGAGTATTACCTACACCGGCTATTGCATTTCTTGTAGCAACCACTGGCGCTGATCTTGGCGTGATGATTAGCGCTTCGCATAATCCGATGCCCGATAACGGAATCAAGTTCTTTGCTCGTGGCGGCGGAAAATTAGATGACGCACTTGAAGCAAAAATTGAAGCGCGACTTGGCGAACCATGGGATCGACCAACCGGCAAAGAAGTCGGTCGCATCATCGTCGATGAATCTGCCCGTGAAACATATATCTCCCACTTGTTAAGCACAATCAACTCTAATTTTGCTGGCTTGAAAGTTGTGGTTGATTGCGCCAACGGCGCAGCATCCTTTGTCGCTCCTGAAGTATTGAAGCGCGCTGGAGCTGAGGTAATTGCAATCTCTGCTAGCCCTAACGGCCTTAACATCAATGACAACTGTGGTTCTACCCATCTGACAAATTTGATTACCACAGTCAAGGCCGAGAAAGCTGACATAGGAATCGCACATGATGGCGACGCAGATCGAGTTCTTGCGGTAGATCATGATGGAAATGTCATTGATGGCGATTTCATTCTAGGAATCCTTGCTGGCCACACAGACCTACCAACCAAGACTGTCGTCGGAACTGTGATGACTAACTTGGGATTAATTCGTGCACTGGAGTCTCAAGGAATCTCCTTTGTAGCAACACCTGTCGGGGATCGCTATGTACTCGAAGAGATGATGGCACAGGGCCACACTTTGGGCGGAGAACAATCTGGGCACATCATTATGCGTAAGTATGCGAATACCGGTGATGGTTTATTGACTGCGCTGCACTTGATTTCTCATCTTGCCACCTCAAAAAAGAGCTTAAAGGAACTGTCATCATTTATGACCAGATATCCGCAAGTTTTGATCAACGTTGGTGGGGTAGCGCGAGATAGATTGAATGCCAATTCGAAGATTCAAGAAGCGGTAGCTGAAGTTGAGAAAACCCTTGGAAACAAAGGCCGAGTATTACTTCGCGCCTCAGGAACCGAACCTTTGATCCGAGTAATGATTGAAGCCGAAGATAGCGTTGCTGCGACTAAATTCGCGGAGTCTCTTGCAGCGCTAGTAAAATCAGAACTCTCAATCTAGAAAACCGCCGTTAAAGGAGCTCACAGATGTGTGGGATTGTCGGATACACCGGTCCGAACCCCGCGCTATCTCGAGTGATAGAAGGTTTACGCAGACTGGAATATCGCGGATATGACTCAGCAGGCGTTGCGCTCGTTGCAAAGCAAGGTGAAAAACTTCTTGTCGCTAAAAAAGCTGGAAAGCTAAACAATCTCGAAGGCGCACTTACTTCTGCAACTAACAATTCTGAACTCAATGGCGCGCGATGTGGAATCGGCCATACCCGTTGGGCCACACATGGCGGACCGACTGACACCAACGCCCACCCTCACATTTCTAATGATGGCAAGCTCGCTGTTATTCACAATGGAATTATTGAGAATTATGTTGAACTTCGTTCTGAATTAGAGCGACGTGGATACACATTCTCTTCAGAAACTGATACCGAATCTGTTGCACATCTGCTTAGTGATGAGTTCAAGCGCACGAATAATTTGGCCACGGCAATGCGATCGGTCTGTACACAATTACGTGGCTCATTCACCCTGCTTGCAATCCATAGTGATTCACCAGAAACGATCGTGGGTGCCCGGCGAAATTCACCGTTGGTTGTTGGCGTGGGTACAGGTGAAAACTTCTTAGCCTCTGATGTCTCTGCTTTCATTTCGTACACTAAAAACGCCCTCGAATTAGGGCAAGACCAAGTCGTAGAAGTAACCCCCACAAGCGTCACTGTCACCGATCTCCAAGGCAATCCCGTCACGCCGCAAGCTTTTGAAATCACGTGGGATGCCAAAGCAGCCGAGCGCGGAGGATTTACCCACTTCATGTTGAAGGAGATTTTCGAACAACCAAAAGCAATCTCAGATACCTTGGTTGGACGATTCTCTGCTTCTGGCGAGGTTACTTCTCCGGAGTTAGCACAACTCAACCTCGATGTAGATCGAATTCTTGTGTTGGCATGTGGAACGGCGTATCACGCAGGATTGATCGGCAAGTACGCACTTGAAGAGTGGGCGAAGATTCCAGTCGATGTCGAGTTGGCATCAGAATTTCGCTATCGCAAACCAGTTTTATCAAAGAAGACGCTAGTCATCACAATCTCCCAATCCGGTGAGACGATGGATACCTTGATGGCGCTTCGTCATGCCAAAGAACTCGGCGCACAAACTCTGGCAATCTGTAACACGATGGGCTCAACGATTCCACGTGAGTCTGACGCTGTTCTCTATACCCATGCAGGTCCAGAAATTGCAGTTGCCTCAACGAAAGCTCTATTAACGCAGATTGTTGCAATTCAGTTGATTGGACTTTTCTTTGCCCAAGAGCGCAGCACGCTCTCGAAAAATTTGATTTCAGGACTCCGAGATGAGCTCCTATCACTGCCCAATAAAGTGGAAGAGATTCTTGAGACAGTTGAGCCACTACGAGAGATGACACGTGGATTTAAAGATGCGACCTCAGTTCTTTTCTTGGGTCGCCATGTGGGATTCCCTGCAGCGCTCGAAGGTGCACTGAAGTTAAAAGAGTTGGCCTACATGCATGCTGAGGGCTTTGCCGGGGGAGAGCTCAAGCACGGACCAATCGCTCTAATTGAAGAGGGCACTCCAGTTATCGCAGTTCTGCCACCACTTTCTAGCGAGATCTCAGAGAAGATGCGCAGCAATATCCAGGAAGTAAAGGCACGCGGTGCGCGAGTAATTGCTATCGCTGATGCATCAACTTCGATAGATGTGCCTTACATGATTCGCATCCCGGCATCCCATGAGTTACTTCAACCAGTGCTCTCGATTGTTCCACTTCAGGTTTTTGCCTATGAAATGGCAGTTGCACGAGGCAACGATGTTGACCAACCACGAAATTTGGCAAAGTCGGTGACGGTGGAATGAGCACCCGATCAGAGGATCGCTTCGATGATGTTGTCGATCAGAGAATTGAAGTTCGTCGCCACGAAATGAACGTCGCCCTTCGTTGGGCTGCAGTTCTGACATTTGGATTTGTGCTTGTCACTCTCGACATCATCAACCAGGGACTGCTCTATCGATTCGATCAATTTGTTGCAGATCTCGATCGACCTAAATTGACCGGGATGACTAATTTCATCGTCCTGCGTATCGACGATCTTGGACTGCGTTGGATTACAGCCACCGTACTTCTGATTACTGCTGCGTTAATCAGCCGTAGGTTCAAATCATGGCGTCCGCTCAATCTCTCATTCCTCTCTCTGATCTTTCTCAATGTGTTTGTCGGAGCAGCAAAGATTGGTTTCGGTCGCTGTAAAGCGCGCGAAGATTTTGATGTGTGCATGTTTACGGATGGAATGGCTTACCCCAGCGGACATATCTCTAACGCTCTCGTGACGTGGGGACTCTTTGCCTACATCATCTTCCGCTACACACATCGCGCACCTTTTGAAGGTTTGAAGTTGTACTGGTTGGTTGCGCTCGCAACCATCGCAGTCGGCTTAGTTTCACTACTTCGCAATACCCATTGGTTTACTGATTTATTAGGCGGAATGTTCTTGGGCGGTGCGATCTTGGTTCTCGTTGTGGCGATTGATCGTTTCATTCCTTCTACCCGCCAACCCTCGTAGGGTTCATCCTCATGAGCACCCAGAATCGCGCCGAAGCGGTCATTGATCTCAACGCTATCGAGGCGAATATCAAACTTCTGATGGCCACATCAGGAAAGCCTGCGCTCGCTGTTGTTAAGGCCGATGCATATGGCCACGGATTAGTGCCCGTTGCTAAGCGCGCACTAAAAGCAGGTGCAACATGGCTCGGCGTCGCCTTATTGGAGGAAGCAATCACACTTCGCCAGAGTGGAATCAGCGCGCCAATTCTTGCCTGGCTAACTCCCATTACTGATGACTTTTCATCCGCTCTCGAAAACGAAATCGATATCGCCATCCCATCGTTGGCACATTTAGCCGCTGTTCTTCAAGCAGCGCAAACTACGAAGAGAATTCCGCGCATTCATCTTGAGGTAGATACTGGAATGAGTCGCGGTGGAGCATTGCTCGAATGGAATGAATTAGTAAGCGCGGCAGGTGCAGCAGAAAAGAATGGATCTCTCAAAGTAATTGGAATCTGGTCGCACTTTGCCCGCGCTGATGAACCAGGACATGAATTTAATCTGCAACAACGCGAAACTTTTGAACGCGCTGTTGCCTCAGCTCGTTCACTAGGAATCAATCCAGAAGTTGTTCATCTCAGCAACTCTGCAGCAACCATCAATGATTCTGACTCTCACTTTGATCTCATCAGATTAGGGATCGCGATGTACGGTCTATCGCCTGATATAAAAACTATGGGAGGTTCTCGCGAACTTGGACTCATCCCCGCACTAACCCTGAGAGCGCGATTGCACTTAGTAAAAGATGTCCCAGCAGGTTCTAAGGTTGGCTATGGCGGAACTGCAGAAACAAAAGTTGATACAAAATTAGGAATTGTTGCGATGGGATATGCCGACGGCGTCCCACGTAATGCAACTTCGGAAGTAGGCGTACTCGTTGGTAACAAAATGTCACCAATTATTGGTCGCGTGTCAATGGACCAATTCGTTGTGGATTTAGGAAAAGAGTCACAAGCGCGCGCGGGAGATTGGGCGTTTTTGTTCGGGAGCTTGATTGGCAACGACAAGGGCGACAGTTACACTTCCGACAATTGTTACACGGCAGACTCATGGGCTACCGCGTGCGGAACGATCAATTACGAGATCGTGACACGTATCGGTCCGCGAGTAAAACGGATCTACATAGATTAAGGAGCGCACGTGCCAAATCCTTTGGCAAACGATGACACTGTGCTCTCGGTCCATAATCTTTCGGTTAACTTCGGAGGACTCAAAGCTCTCAATGGAGTGAATCTCGAACTCAAAAGAGGCGAAGTTCTCGGACTCATTGGTCCTAACGGAGCTGGAAAGACCACAGTCTTTAATGCGCTCTGCGGAATCGTTACTCCAGCATCTGGCTCACTCAATCTTTATGGCAAAGATGTCGCATGGCCAAAGCCATATCAATTAGCGCGCCGCGGAATCGCGCGCACACTTCAAGGCGTTGGTTTATTTCCTGATCTCACAGTTTCAGATAACGTGATGATTGGTGCGAATCGTTTTGCCGAGTCTGGATTGATTCGCGCATCTCTTGGCACCAACAGCAAGGATGAGAAACGACTACGCGAACGAGCACAAGCAGCTCTCGAACGTGTCTATGTAGGAGGCGTCTCTGAACGTCGCGCAGACACTCTTTCGTATCCCGACACAAAACGCGTAGCTATCGCACGTGCTCTCGTAGCCGAACCAGAAATCCTTTTGCTTGATGAACCAGCAGGTGGACTGGGCGCTCAAGATATCGAGTGGCTCAACAGCTTGATTAATAATCTCAAAGCTCGCACTTCAATCATTATCGTCGAACATCACATGGATGTCGTCATGTCAGTCTGTGATCGAATCTATGTCCTTAACTTTGGTGAAATCATCGCATCTGGCACGCCGAGCGAAGTTCGCAATAATCCAGCCGTTATCGAGGCCTATCTTGGCGCGCACTCAAAGGTGAAGCCATGAGCGGATTAGTTGTAACTCGCCTCAACGTTTCTCATGGCGCCATTCATGCGCTTCACGGAATCTCATTCTCAGTCGAACCAGGACAACTCGCTGCCGTTATTGGATCTAATGGCGCTGGAAAAACAACTCTATTGCGCACACTTTCGGGACTTAAAGATGCATCATCAGGAACCGCACAATGGGATGGCCGGGAGATGCTCGGTGTAAAGCCCGAGGACCTCGTTCGTCGCGGAATTTCTCATGTTTCTGAAGGTAAGTCAGTAATCCCAGAACTCACAGTAAAAGAGAATCTTGTACTTGGTGGAATCTGGCGCGGCAACAAAGCAGATACTGCTGATGCAATCGATGAAGTTGTCGAACTCTTCCCACGTCTAGGTGAACGAATGACCCAGAGCGCTGACACTTTGTCTGGTGGAGAGCGTCAAATGCTCGCAATCGGTCGAGCACTTGTCTCTCGTCCAAAACTTCTATTGCTTGACGAACCTTCCCTTGGTCTTGCGCCACTTGTCATCGAGCAGATTTTCCAAACCATTGACTCACTGCGTCACAAACTTGGCCTCACCGTCGTTCTCGTTGAACAGAACGCGATGAGTGCACTTCAGATTGCTGATATTGGAGTCATCATCAACCTCGGTGAAGTCGTAGCAACTGGCAAAGCTTCTGACCTCATCAACGATCCGGCGCTACGCGCTGCGTACTTGGGGTACTGATGCAGAGCATTATTGAAACTCTACTCATTGGTCTCTCAAATGGAGCTGTTTACGCTCTCATTTCGTTAGCTCTTGTGCTTGTTTGGAGATCGACTCGAGTCGTTAATTTCGCTCAAGCTGGCCAGGCCATGATTGCCACATATGTTGGATTTGAGATTGCTTCAAGATCTCAAGTTTTCTGGCTAGCAGTCCTTTTTGCAATTGTTGCGGGTGCTCTTATCGGAGCGGGCGTTGATTATTTCTTCATGCGTGTGCTCTTCAAGCATGCGACCGAAGGCCCCGCGGCGGTAGTTGCTCCAGTAATTGCAACACTTGGCTTATTGGGAGTTATACGCGCAGTCGTTGGGCTGATTTGGAGCAGTGAGTACCGATTAATTGAGCCGCCCGTGTCCCGCAACGGATACACAATTGGCGAGACGACGATTCCATTCTCCCCACTGAACACGCTCATTATTGTGACTGTCTGCATTGTTCTTATCGTTATTTCAATCATTTTCCGTCGTACCAATCTGGGACTTGCTCTACGGGCATCGGCTTATGCGCCCGAAATTGCTCAACTTGCTGGTGTGCGTACTGCGCAAACAAGAACTATTGGATGGGCGATTGCAGGGGGTATTGGGGGAATTGCTGGAATGTTAGTTTCCTCAGAGAACTATCTCTCGCCATACTCACTCGATCTACTTCTTGTTTTTGGCTTTATCGCCGCCGTGATTGGTGGTTTAGAGAGCATGGTTGGAGCTGTTGTGGGAGCACTTCTTCTTGGAGTTCTCTTATCGCTTGTCCTCAATGTTTTTGGCACCTCTGCAACATTTACCAGTGCATTCCTCATCTTGATTTTGGTACTTCTCTTTAAGCCAGATGGAATCGTTGCTTCAAGGAAGGGGCGCCGTGCGTAAGCGATTGCTCTTCTTTATTCTTTTGGGCTGGGCACTACTTATTGTTGGCGATCGCGTCAGCAATGTAAGACTCTTTCAGGGCGCTGAGATTGCAATGTTCACCATTGCACTCGCATCAATTGTCTTGCTGACTGGGTATTCCGGCCAGGTTTCACTGGGTAGTGGAGCGATCATGGCTGTTGGCGGTTATGCGGCAGCGTTAACCATCACAAATCTTCAAACTCCCATCTGGTTTGCGTTCTTAATGGCAGTTTTGGTGTCGGCAACATTTGGTGCAATTTTGGGAGCGGCAGCGGCCCGATTATCTGGACCATATCTGGCAGGTACAACACTTGCACTTGCGGTTGGAGTACCTGCACTAGCAAATCAATTCAATTTTCTTGGTGGCGAACAAGGAATTTTCTTTGACGTCGGATTCCCGCCGGAGAGATTCGGCTCAGACTTTAGCCAGGATAAGTGGTTCTTCTGGATTTCTTCATTTTTAGCGCTGGTTTCAATTTTCATTACCTCCAATATTCTGAAGTCGCGATTCGGTCGAACCTGGCAGGCGATACGAGCTAACTCCCTGGCTGCAGAATTGGCTGGGATTCATGCCAATAGAATGAAGATTCTGGCGTTCACTCTGAGTTCCGCACTAGCAGGTCTAGCTGGGGCGGTCCTGGGAATGAACTTAAGCCTTGTCGCCCCAGGCGCGTACCCGCTCAGCCTCTCTTTTGCCCTAGTGACCGGCGCGGTTCTGGCTGGCATTTCGAGCCTCCCAGGTGTGATGCTAGGGGCAGTGATTTTGGTGGCGATCCCTGAAATTGCTGATCTCGTCGCAGGCGGGCTTGGCGATTCAGAGAAAGTAACTACACACTTGCCGGGACTTATCGTCAGTGTATTGCTGATCATCTCAGTGATATTCACGCCGAACGGACCTGGTGAAAACATTCGCAGAATTCTGCATAAGAAATCTGCGCATTAACCAAACCCTCGATGGAAGGAAAATGATGATAGGAAAGAATCGTAGGAAGCGAACCTGGTTCGCTGCTGCGGTGCTCGCTGCTGGCAGCTTGTTTGCGACGTCAGTTCCGGCAAATGCAAACTCGACTGGTGTGTCTAGCTCAGAAATCAAGCTAGGCATAACACTCCCGCTCACCGGTGGAGCATCTTTTGGATATAAGAAAGTCGGAGACGCCATGAATGCGTACTTTGAGTACGTTAACGAAAACGGTGGCGTTTATGGTCGTAAGATCAAGTTAATCATTAAGGATGATGAGTACTCACAGGTCAAGGCTATTTCTGAAACAAAGAAGCTTCTTGAATCTGACCGAGTATTCGCACTAGTAGGTGCGCTCGGAACAGCGAACCACAAGGCGGTAGCGGCGCGATTTGGTCTCCAGAGAAACAAGATTCCAGATCTCTTCATCAATACCGGATTCAGCGGTTTTGCTAATCGTGCTCAGTACGGCACGACATTCCCAATCCTTCCTTCATATGCGATGGAAGGCAAAATCCTCGCAAAATACCTCAAGGAAAAGTACCCAAATAAGAAGACTGCTCTGATTTATCAAGATGATGATTTCGGTGCAGATGTTCGCGTTGGATTTGCCACAGGTGAATACAAGTTCACTCAAGAGGTTGCATACAGCACAGCTACCATCGCAACAGATGCGGCAAAGATTGTCTCTGACCTCAAGACTCTTGGTGCAGAAGTGGTTGTTACCTTCGGAGTAACCCAGGCCACAGGTGCAATTCTTGGCGCAGCAGCTCGCGTTGCTTTCGCACCACAGTGGGTATTGGGATCAGTTGGATCTGATGCGACCACGCTGCGTTCTCTCGGTGTACCTGCACAAGTAATTGCAGGTGCTGAAGGCGCGTCGTTCCTTCCATCACCAACTGACACTTCAGACGAATACGTAAAGCTATTCCAAGAAGTTAATACCAAGTACAACAAGAACGTAAGTTTTGATAACAACGTTCTCGTTGGAATGAATACTGCGATGTTGACTGTTCAATCTCTCCGTGCGGCTGGTAAGAACCTAACCCGTGCGCGTTTGATTAGCGCAATTCAATCAAAGGGAAGCACATTTGCCAGCGCAGGACTAGTTCCTCTGAACTACTCACGCACCAGCAACGTTGGATACAACGGTTACTGGATTGGTAAGTATGACTCCAGTTTGGTTATGAAGCCTGTTTCAGGAACTTTGGAAGTCTGGACAACTGACTCTGCAAAGGGTCCTGTAGTTAAGTCCAACTTCAAGAGACCAGCAATGCCAGCGAAAGGATTGCCTACAAACTCATGAGAATCTCTAAATTGAAGCGAGTTGTCACACTCGTAGCGTCAACATCGCTACTTTCTTTGACAATTGTCGCAATCCCAACAGCGGCTCGTGCTGCTGATCCAGTTTGCACAACTGCAAACTTCATCCAGACATGTGTTGGAACAACTTCTGACACTGCTCCGTACATGATGATGGTTCCAGCGAACTTCAATGGAACCGTTTACCTCTATTCACATGGATATCGGCCAAATGTTCCGGTTCCTGCCGGAATTCCTAGCCTCGGTGGCTACACAGTCACCAATACTCCAGAGCCAGTTCCTGGGGGAGACCAAAGAGTTGCTGCCGCCCTTCTTGGTAAGGGTTATGCGGTCATGGGATCTGGCTTTGCAGAGCAAGGTTGGAATGCAAACTCCGCTGTGAAAACAAACGTCGAGCTCATCTCGGTCTTCAAGAAGAAGTTCACAAAGACCACAGATGTCATCGCATGGGGTAGTTCACTTGGTGGACATATCACTCAGGAACTAGCAGAAGAGCACCCTGATTTGATCAGCGCTGCTGCACCTCTCTGCATGGCCAGTGACATCGTTCCTCTTGCGACTATGGCAGGTGACGCCGTCTGGGCGATTAAGACCTTCTTTGACCCAACAATCAAGGGCGGAAACTACTCAGCAGGCGCAGCCGGTTATGGCGAAGCTATGTTGGATCTCCAGAAGATTCTCCTAGTCGCTGATTCTTTGAGTAAAGCGATTGCTGCAAACGCATCAGCACCAGCATGGCCAGCAACCTCTAAGGTTCCTGATCAACTCAAGGCTCTTCCTTCACGAAGCGCAATGGTCTTGGTTGCTCTACTTGCTGGTCTTCCACTTCAATCCGCACACTTTGACTCGGCTTCAGCTCCGGCAGTTCTGCCTGAAGCAAGCCGAAC
>CAYSGG010000028.1:0-13044 GCA_964430775.1 uncultured Clavibacter sp.
CGCCCTCTCAGGCCGGCTACCCGTCGTCGCCTTGGTGAGCCTTTACCTCACCAACTAGCTGATAGGCCGCGAGACCATCTTTCATCAAAATTTTTTCCCGGCTCGGCGATGCCGCCAAGACGGAGTATCCGGTATTAGCACCGGTTTCCCGGTGTTATCCCAGAATGAAAGGCAGGTTTCTCACGTGTTCCTCACCCGTTCGCCACTAATCCATTCCCGAAGGAACTTCATCGTTCGACTTGCATGTGTTAAGCACGCCGCCAGCGTTCGTCCTGAGCCAGGATCAAACTCTCCATTGAATTTTGATTCAACGAGACGTTGATTCCGGCGAAAGACATAACAAACTGTCGTTTATTTATTGTCTTTGACCAATTGATTTATTTACAAAGGATTCGACGGGCATGGCAATAAAGCCATACCTCATCGAGGTAATTGGCATTGACTTATGGCACGCTGTTGAGTTCTCAAGGTACGGGTGCGCTCCGATTCCGGGCCTTACAGCCGTTGGCAGGGCACAACCAATCCGCCCTTGCGGGCAGAAGGAGAAACCTAGACCCCTTTTAGGCCACGGTCAAATCGCCCTCGCGAGCCCCTCTACAGGGACACACAAGCGCTCAAAAACCTTGATTTATAAGGGTTTTTAGCTTCTTTGGGAAGTTCTTCTCGGCTACTCGGCCTGGTGTTGAAGTCCGATTTCGTAGCGAGAAGCGAACAATAACGCTCCGCACCAGGGGTGGCAAATCGGCTATCGGCCCGAAGGTTGAAGAAAAGCCCTCTAAATAAGCTCTATCGCTGCAAGATCTCTCTTGCCTTTACGCAAAACAATAAAACGACCATGGAGAAGATCTTTTTCTGTCGGAGCAAACTCTTCCCCCGAAATCTTCTCGTTATTTATGTAAGCGCCACCCTCTTTCACAACACGTCGCGCTGCTGATTTCGATTCCACAACACCTGCCGCCGTGATGAGATCAACCCATGTTGGAAAATCACCACCCTTAGCGATTGTTGTGCGAGGTAATTCAGAGAGAGCTGATTGCAAAGTCGCCAGATCAAGTTCTCGAATCTCGGATTGTCCAAAGAGAGCCTTTGCAGCATTCTCAACTTTGCTTGCTTGGTCTTCGCCGTGAATGAGTGAGGTAACTTCGCGCGCAAGAGCGCGATGAGCTTCACGAGCGCCCGGATTTGTCTTCAAAGAACTGAATAGAGTCTCTAACTCCTCGTGGCTCTTAAAAGAAAATGTACGAAGGAGTTGTTCCACATCACGATCATCTGAGTTGAGGAAGAATTGGAAGAAGGCATATGGCGAGGTCATCGTAGGGTCAAGCCAGATTGATCCTTCTGCAGTTTTGCCAAACTTTGTACCGTCGGCTTTAGCGAGTAAAGGAATTGTTAGGGCATGAGCAGATTTACCTTCAACACGGCGAATTAGATCTACTCCAGCAACAATATTTCCCCATTGGTCACTGCCTCCAATTTGCAAGAAGCAGTCATTGCGTCGGTTTAACTCAAGAAAGTCGAAAGCTTGAAGCACCTGATAAGAGAATTCAGTGTATGAAATTCCTCCCGCTTCTAAGCGAGCAGAAACGGATTCCTTTGAGAGCATCTGATTGACGCTGAAGTGTTTGCCGATATCTCGTAAGAATTGGATTGCTGAAACCGGCGCCGTCCAGTCAAGATTGTTGGCCATAATCGCTGGGTTTTTACCCGAGAAATCGAGAAATCCTTCGAGTTGATGACGGATCTTGCCGACCCATTCATTGACAACCTCTACATCATTCAGCGTGCGTTCTGAATTACGACCACTTGGATCACCAACCAAACCTGTCGCTCCCCCCACAAGTGCGATGGGCTTGTGGCCGGCAAGTTGAAACCTACGTAAAACGGTGAGTGCAACCAGGTTGCCGATGTGAAGACTTGGAGCAGTTGGATCGAAACCTAAATAGAGAGAGCGAGAGCCTCCATCGAGAAATGTTGCCAGTTCGGCGCGATCGGTGGTTTGAGCGATGGAGTTCCGCCATTGAAGATCGTCTAACAGCGCGCTGGTCATTGGCCCATCATGCCCGAAAATCGAGTGCGCTCGCGTGAAGCCCAGTCCGTGTTAGCGGCAATTTTCTTTTGGAGATCAGCAAGTTGTTTACGGACACTTGCTGGCGCTGTTCCGTTAGTGGACGTTCTGGCCGCAATTGCGCCACGAACATTAAGAAACTCACGTACCTCGCCAGAGAGTTTTGGATGTATAGCCAGCAACGTGGCGTCATCTAACTCATGTAGGTCACGACCACTCTTTTCGCACTCTTGAACACATGCTCCTGCAGCATCATGAGCCTGCGCGAAAGGTACTGATTTCCGAACTAAGAAATCAGCAATCTCAGTTGCAAGCGAGAATCCTTGAGGGGCTGCCACATTCATTCTTTCGCGATTAAATGTAGTTGTTGCAATCATCCCTGTTACAGGTGGAAGGAGAAGCAGCAAATTCTCAATCGAATCAAAGACGGACTCTTTGTCTTCCTGCAAATCACGATTGTAGGCAAATGCCAATCCCTTCATCACTGTTAGAAGTCCCGTGAGATTGCCGATGAAACGCCCTGATTTTCCGCGAGCCAGCTCTGCTACATCGGGATTTTTCTTCTGCGGCATGATCGATGATCCAGTGGAATACGCGTCACTCACATTTGCCCAGCCAAATTCGGTACTGGACCAGAGCGTCCACTCCTCCCCGATTCGCGAGAGATGCACACCAATCAGCGCAATAATGAATAAAGCTTCGGCCGCAAAGTCGCGATCCATCACAGCATCAATGCTGTTCGGAACGACGCCAGCAAATCCAAGGTTATGAGCGGTTCTTTCTGGTTCTAGAGGTAGAGAGCTTCCGGATAACGCACCTGCTCCTAGCGGTGAGAGATTAGCTCTGGCCAACCAATCCTGAATTCGAGAATTGTCGCGAGAAAAGGCGTGGGCATGTTTTGCAATTTCATGGCCAAAGGAAACTGGCTGTGCATGCTGCAGGTGGGTGAAGCCTGGTGCAGGATCATCGACATATTGCAACGCAAGCTCAACAAGTGCGCTCTGTAGTTGATTGAGCTGATTCGCAATTTCGATCATATGGTCGATGAGGTACAACTTGAAATCAGTGGCTACTTGATCGTTACGAGAGCGACCCGCACGTATCGCACCACCGATATCGCCCAACTTCTCTTTGAGGCCGCGTTCCAAGGCAGAATGGACATCTTCATCAGAACTTTGTGGAGCAAATTCTCCGGAGGCAACTTCTTTCTGCAGATTCTTCAAAGCGCCCAACAGTTTCTGGGCGACATCGTCAGAAATAATCTTGTTTCGTTGGAGAACGTCAACATGCGCGATTGAGCTACGAAGGTCGTATGGCGCTAGCCGCCAATCAAAATGAATACTGCGAGAAAGAGCAAAAACTGAATCCTCTGGCTGACTAGAAAAACGACCTCCCCAAAGAGCCATCATCGTCTCGCTTTCTTAGCAGTTCTTCGTCCTCGAGTAATTGAGGCCCGCTCCAATGCAGTGCCAATGAAATCACGGAGCTGGGCTGCGAGGGCTTTACCGCCAGTAGCGTTTCTTGAGATAACAAGAACGGTGTCATCTCCCGCAATGGTTCCAATGACTGATGAAAGTTCGCCCGACTCTGATGCTCGATCTAAAGCACTTGCTAATAACTGTGCTCCTCCGGGTGGAGTTTTGACCACTACGACATTCCCACTTGCCGTAATGCTAAGAATCAGGTCGTCAGAGACTCGAGCCATTCTGGCCAGTGGTTCTGCATTAGATGAAAGAAATTGATACTTCATCGTGCCATTCTCATCTTTTCCTCGAACCGCACCAACATCATCCAGATCACGACTTGCGGTGGCCTGCGTTACCTCAACCCCTTCATCTGCAAGTAATTCGACTAAATCGTTTTGCGAACGAACGAGCCCTTGGTTAACGAAAGAAATCACTAATGCTCTACGTGCATTGGACGAGAGTGCGCCGCGTTTAGCCATGATAGATCTCCTCACATGCATCATTAAAAGCTGATACAAACTTCATAATCTGTGCTTCAGAAACAATGAAAGCTGGCGCGATACGGATAACATCGTCATTTGCGGCATTGACAAGAAACCCGCGCGTGAGAAGTGCTTGAGCAACTTCTTTTGCCTTAGACTGCGTAAGAACGATGCCTATGAGAAGTCCTTTGCCTCGCACTGCCTCAACGCCCACAATTGGAGAGATAAGGTTTCGCAATAGTGCACCCTTGACGAGATTGCGCGCCATGTAATTCTCAGCTTCGATTTCATCGATAACTGCGAGAGCCGCGGAAGCTGCTATGGGGTTGCCGCCAAACGTTGTTCCATGACTTCCAGCTTGAAGTAGTTGTGAAGAACGACCAAGTGCAATCATTGCGCCAAGTGGCAATCCGCCACCTATTCCCTTGGCAATTGTGATGATGTCAGGTTTGATGCCCTCATCTTCATAACCGAACCATTGACCGGTACGTCCCATTCCGGTTTGAACCGCATCAATGACCAATAGCGCGCCCTTCGCGTCACAGATGTTGCGAGCTGCTTTGAGGTATCCGGATGGTGGAACAACGACACCGGCTTCACCCATGATTGGTTCGAGAATGACCATTGCCGTCCGAGAGGAAACCGCGCGCTTGAGCGATTTAATATCACCGTACGGAACATGTCTCACGTCTGAAAGAAGTGGCTTAAACGGATCTCGCTTACTAGGTTGGCCAGTGAGCGATAACGCACCCATGGTTCTGCCATGAAAGGCGCCCTTTGCCGCCACAACTTTTGATCTACCTGTTAATCGAGAGATCTTGAGTGCAGCCTCATTTGCTTCTGCTCCCGAATTACAGAAAAAGACTCGAGCAGTTGAATCTTCAGTCATCTTCTGTATTTTCTTTGCAAGCTCGAGGGCAGGCTTATGCGAATAGAAATTGCTGACGTGGCTCAACGTCTTGCTTTGGCGCGTTATGGCAGCGACAACAGATGAGTTGCCATGCCCGAGAATGTTCGTCGCAATGCCGCCTAGAAAATCTAGGTACTTCTTGCCTTCCACATCCCATACTTCAATGCCTTTGCCTTTTGTAAGACTGATAGCAGGTGTTCCGTAATTCGATTGCATTACAGCTTCCCACTCTTGCTGCATACGGGAGTTAGATGACTTCAATGGGCCTCGGGAGGCTATTTTCTTACCCATGTACCACCTCTTTCATCTAGCGCACTTATGAACGCTTCAAAGGATGTACCGTCGATAATCCGTGAAGAACTGGCACCTGACTCGATTGCATTGATTGCCGCTTCAACTTTGGGCACCATGCCATCAGAGAAACTCATAGCCTTGAGCTCATCGACTGAAATTTCAGATATCAACGAACTCTTATCTGGCCACTGTGAATAAATCCCAGGTACATCGGTGAGAAAGATAATTTGATCGGCCCGCAGTGCACCTGCAATAGCACCGGCTGCGATGTCCGCATTGATGTTCAGTGCTAAACCACTTGGATCATTTGCAACGGGTGAGACAACAGGTAGATAACCCATATCCAGAAGATCATTCAATACTCGTGGATTGGCTTTTACTACTTCACCCACGAGACCTAACTTCTCAAAGTCCTTCGTTCGAACCTCGAGAAGCGAAGAGTCACTTCCTGTTATGCCGACTGCTGGTAAACCAACTGCCGTGAGAGCGCGAACTACAGAACGTAAAACCGTTCCAGTAAGAACCATCTCGACTACTTGCATCACATCTGGAGTTGTGACTCGGAAACCATTGACGACTTTCTTCTCAATCCCTCGCAGATTCAGTTCCGCGTCGATTGCTGGGCCTCCACCGTGAACTACGACGAACTTCTCACCCGCCCTAAATCGATCAGCGATCTCAGCCATCCATTGCTGAGCGTGCTCACCCATGGCATGACCACCAAATTTGATGACAATCATGTCGCGTAGGCCGAATTCTCGTGGACGTAATCTGCCGTTAAGTCGTTGGTCCAGATAGTCGCAGATGAGGCGCCGCTATGCAGATCGATGACAATTTCAATCAATTCGCTCTTCAGCGAAACTTTTTCTCGTGCTTCACCAGGTGCACTTGCGATGCAGACCTTTACCCCATTGAGGCTCACATCGATATTGTGAGGATCCATAACAGCGCTCGTTGTTCCTATAGCCGCAAGGACTCTCCCCCAGTTTGGATCTTCCCCATGCAGAGCGCACTTCAATAGATTATTTCGTGCACATGCACGACCTATCTCAACCGCGTCACGTTCACTCTTAGCATTCACTGTCGTGATGGAAATGATTTTTGAGTGACCTTCAGCATCTGCAATGAGCTGATGGGCTAAATCAGAGGCAACATGTTCGAGCGCCTGAGTTAAATCGCCTTCTGAGAGTGTGACGCTGGAAGCGCCCGAAGCTAGGAATAGAACAGTGTCGTTTGTTGATGTGCACCCATCAGAATCAATTCGATTGAAAGTTCGATCTGTAACCTTTTCAAAAGCCTCACGTGCAAACTCAGGTTCAACTATCGCATCAGTCATAATTACCGAGAGCATCGTTGCAAGAGCAGGGGCGAGCATCCCAGCACCTTTTGCGATTCCTACAATGGTTGCACCATTAACTTCGTATCGTGAAATCTTCGGCTTGGAATCTGTGGTCATAATTGCTTCGGCAAGATCTAGGAGCGAATTACCTGACAGTTTCTGGCTGGCACTACCAACCCCACTGAGGATCGCATCCATGGGGAGGCGAACACCGATGAGACCTGTAGAACAGATAGCCGTATCACTTGCCGATATCCCTAATGTCTCTGCAACCGCCTCAGCAGATTGATGCGTATCGGCAAAGCCTTCAGGACCGGTACATGCATTTGCTCCACCGCTATTGAGAAGAACGGCTGCAACACTGTGATCTTTAATTACTTCTCTACTCCAAATTACGGGCGCTGCCACAACCTGGTTGCTTGTAAATACTGCAGTGCCAAATATCTGTGGTCCTTCATTGACGATAAGCGCCAGGTCTTTCGCGCCAGAACTCTTGATGCCTGCAGAAATTCCTGCGCCCTTAAATCCGCGAGGTAGATCCATCGAAGATGTCATTGCCCAATCCCCATTAAAGATAACCCTGCATTCTCATCAAATCCGCACATGATGTTGGCATTCTGCAGAGCCTGTCCGGCTGCTCCTTTGCCCAAATTATCAATCGCAACAGAAATGACGGCGCGTGAAGTATGTTCATCGACAGCTATCTGTAAGTGCAGAGCATTGGAACCAATGAGGGATGATGTTTCTGGAAGCCTGCCTCGCTCAAGCAACGTAACAAATATTTCATTTCCATAAGCCTTCTCGTATAGAGCTCGGATATCTGATTCTGACTTTGTTGTCTTTGCAGTGATTGTTGCCAGGATACCGCGTGGCATTGGCGCCAAAATTGGCGTAAAGGAAATCTTGACTTCATCGGTCGTCATGGATCCCAATGACTCTTCAATCTCAGGAGTATGTTGATGAACTCCCCCAAACTTGTATGAAGTCATTGAGTTCATAATTTCGCTGGCGCTGAGATTCACCTTGGCAGTCCTACCTGCGCCGGTTGTTCCACTCGCAGCAACAACCACGATGTCCGACGCATCAATCACACCGCTGCGCACTGCAGGAGCGGCTGCAAGTGCGATTGCTGTGGCGTAACAACCAGGGTTAGCTATGCGACTTGATGCGGCTATAACATCGCGTCTCCCAGGAAGTTCCGGGAGCGCATAAACCCAACTTCCTGCGTAATCATCGTTGTAGTACTTGATCCATGAATCTTTAGATTGAAGTCGAAAGTCTGCGCCTAAGTCAACAATCTTTACTTTCTCAGAAATCTGACCAACAAGCTTGGCTGATTCGCCATGAGGAAGTGCCAGAAATACAAGATCACACTGGTTTATCTCTTGGATATTCGTTTCGGCAAAGCGTTGGTGAGAGTACAGATTGAGGTGGGAGTGGATATCCGTGATTTTCTCTCCAGCATTTGTCCCTGCGGCTATATACCCAACTTCGAAATGCGGGTGTTCGGCCAACAAACGCAGAAGTTCGCCTCCGGCATAGCCACTAGCCCCAACTACTCCAACTTTCATGGGGCGAGATTATCAGTCGATGCATAACTATGCAAATACATGCATATTTATGCAATTAGCTGCGGATAACTGCCTTGCATGCCTTCACTGCGGAGTTGCCGGCCGACTCGCGCAAAGCTGACACCTCATCCGAGGTCAAGGTTCTATCTGATGCCCTAAAGACCAAAGAAAAGGCAAGTGACACCTGCCCCTCTCCCGGTTTTTGGAATCGATCAAAGAGTTGAATGCTTTCCAGCAATTCACCCGCGCCCGCAATAAGAGCGGCTTCTACTTCTGCAGCTGTGACTGACTGATCAACAAAGAGTGAAATATCTTGAATAGCCGCCGGCATAGTGTTCACTGGCACTGCCTTGACGCTCTCGGTGAATCCAATACCGTCCAGAATCAATGCAAACGCGACAGTTCGTTCTGGCAACGAGAGCGCTGATGAAATTCGCGGATGGATCTCGCCGGCATGAGCAACGGGCTTATCATTCACACGAAATTCGGCGCAACGACCGGGATGCCATGGCGCAAGTTCTACGTTATGAACCGTGAAGGTGTTACCTGTGGAACTGATGAGTTCAGAGACCAAATCAAGTGCATCTATCCATTCAACCGATCGTCCTTTGCCCCACCAACCAGAACCGACGAATTCACCAGCTATTACTCCACCGATATGGAGAGCTTGTCGCGGAACGCTCTCGTAGATCTTCTTGATCTGTGCATGGGTTGGACGTTGTGCAGTACTAATCTCGCCGGGGCTAGATAACTTCTCTGTGTTTCTAAAAACCGCGCCAGTCTCAAAGAGAGCAACCGACTTCTCTCCACGTGCAAGATTTCGCGCAGCCGCCGAGAGTAGCCCTGGGGTTAAGTGCGTTCGCAAATGAGGATACTCATCAGACATTGGGTTAGCGATCGTGAAAGTCTTAGCTCTATCTCCAGTGAAACCAAAGAGTTGCATCTGGTCATCACTCACAAATGGGTAATTATGAACTTCTACCAGTCCGCGATGTGCAAGCAGTTGCGCCATCGATCGTTTTCTCTGCTGGAGATGGGTCAGGCCTGTTCGACCACTCTTGGGCAATTTAACTGAAGGCAAAATCGATGGAATACGATCGTAGCCATAGAAGCGCGCAACTTCCTCTGCAAAGTCAGGTAGGTCATTGAGATCACCGCGCCACGAAGGGATCGTCACAACCCAGTTCTTGCCAGTCTTGCGCATCCCACAACCAATCTTGGTGAGCGCTTGTTGGACTTCTTTATCAGAATAAGAAGTTCCTATCAGTGCCGAAACGGCTGCCGAAGAAATAGATGCAGTACGTTTCTTAGTAGGTGAGGTTTTGCTAGCTGTGCCGATGTACTGAGCTCCAGCATGTTCAATGAGTAACAAGGCAGCCCTAGCCGAAGCAATCTCTGCGAGCGCAGGATCAACTCCTCGCTCAAAGCGTCGCGATGCTTCGGAACTCAAAATATGACGTCGAGAATTTCGGGCTACCGACATGGAATCAAAATGTGCTGCCTCCAGAGCTATCGAGACTGTGAACTCTGTGACTTCCGAATCAAGACCGCCCATTGTTCCAGCAAGCGCCAAGGGTTTCTTATCGTCGGCAATAAGAAGATCATCCTGTGACAATTTTCGTTTCTGATTATCGAGAGTGACAATTTCTTTGAACTTTCCAGCTCGCTGCACACGGAGCGTACCTGCAATTTTCGCAGCATCGAAAGCGTGTAATGGTTGGCCAATCTCCAACATCACATAGTTCGTGATATCGACAGCAACGGAGATTGGTCTCATTCCGGATTGCGTAAGACGTCTTGCCATCCAACGTGGTGTGGCACTTAATGGATTTACATTGGTTAGTGAGCGCAGGAAAATTCGATCTGCTCCACTTTTATCCGAAATCAATACTGGTGTAACTTTGCCGCGCTTCTTCTTTTTCTCCAGCGATGCAACCAACGCTCTTCCGTTAACATCCTTGAAGGCAACTCCTAGGGACATAGCAAGCTCTCGAGCAGCACCGCGCACGCTCATCGCGTAACCCCGATCAGGATTTACTGCAATGTCGATGATTGGGTCGTTAGCCCCCAATACGCCAAGGGCTTCAGAACCTACATTCACCTTTTCATCGTCAATAACAATGATTCCGTTGTGGTCGTCACCTAAGCCAAGCTCTCGCGAAGAACAGATCATGCCGTTGCTGGTCTTGCCGTAAGTTTCACGGGCAGAAATTGCAAAGTTCCCGGGGAGTATGGACCCAGGTAGTGCAACTACGACCAAATCGCCAATTTCAAAATTTGTAGCGCCACAGATGACGTAACGGATCTTCTTTTCGCCACAATCAAGTCCAACATATCGAATCGGTTTCTTGTGGCCGGTTAGCTCTTCGATCGAGTCGACGCGTCCAATAACTAATGGACCTTTAATGTTCGCAGCCGGATTTTCGACGCCTTCTACCTCGAAACCAACTTTGACGAAAGCTTCAACAATCTTTTCAACCGTAATGCTCTTTGGAAATGCAACGAATTCAGATAACCACGAGAGAGGCAGTTTCATCGCGCACCAGTGCCGAACTGACGAGAGAAACGCACATCGCCCTCAACTATGTCGTGCATATCTGTGATGCCATGGCGAACCATCAACGTGCGCTCAAGGCCCATTCCAAATGCAAATCCAGAGTAGATATCGGTATCAATTCCACATGCCTGCAGAACTTTGCGGTTGACCATCCCGCAACCGCCCCACTCAACCCAACGTCCGTTGTAGAAAAAATCAACTTCTGCGCTTGGTTCAGTGAATGGAAAGAAGGAAGGTCGAATTCGCGTAGTCACATCAGGACCAAAGATTTTCGCTGCGAAATGATCGAGTGTTCCTTTGAGGTGCGCCATCGTAATTCCCTTATCGATGACCAGGCCCTCAACCTGATTAAAAACTGGTGTATGAGTGGCATCAAGTTCGTCTGCGCGATAGGTACGCCCTGGGCAGATTACATAGATTGGCGGTTCATTTTCGAGCATTGTTCGGATTTGAACCGGCGATGTATGCGTGCGCATCACTAAACCAGAGGACAACGGTTCGATGAAGAAAGTGTCTTGCATCGTTCGCGCTGGATGATCGGCAGGAATATTAAGAGCATCAAAATTGAGCCAGGAAGATTCCATTTCGGGACCCTCTTGGACTGTATAACCCATACCAATGAATAGGTCAGAGATTTCGTTACTTAAAATTGTTAATGGATGCAATGCACCTCGAGGATTCCTGTCGGCAGGAAGGGTTACATCGACCCGTTCTTCGATGAGCACTTTACTGTCGCGCTCAACAATCAAAGCTTTCTCCCGATCATCAAAAGCTTGATTGATATTCGCTCGAGCAGTACCTATAACTTTGCCCATAGCTGCGCGCTCTTCAACTGGCAATTGACCTAGACCCTGGTTGGCACGCGCAATCGGTGAACGATCTCCGACGAAGGTGATTTTCACTTCACGGAGTTGATCAAGGGAATTGGCCGAAGCAATAGCTGCAAGGGCTGCGGCTTTGATTTCTTCGACTTCAGCGTTATTCAACGACACCAGAGAATTCTACTAATTCATTGGTTGATTGGGCGTTATTTTCGAGCTGCGGTGACGGCGTACATGACAACAGAGGCTGCAGTCGCAAGATTGAGGCTTTCAGCCTTACCTGAAATAGGAATGGCGACTCTCTTCGCTCCGAGGCTCTCGCAGACTTCGGCGGGAAGTCCGCGTGCTTCATTTCCAAAGACCCAGATGCTGTTGCCATGTGATGCTTCATTTGCACCATTGGACAATTCCAAATCTGCATCAGCATCGGTTGCGTAAATCGATGCCCCAGTTTGCGAGGCAAATTTCTTGATCTCCTCGATAGATATTCCCTCAAAAATTGGAACATGCCATAGAGAACCAGCGCTTGCTCGAACCACCTTAGGACTATAAACATCCACGCTGTTGCTTGAGAATATGACTGCATCAAAACCGAATGCGTCGCCAGCACGAATCACTGTTCCTGCATTTCCTGGGTCCTGAATCTCCCAGAAGTAGGCAACTCTTACCTTAGAACGATTTCCCGAGAAGAAACCATCGACGGAATTTTGTGGAATTTGAGCAACAGCCAGCATTCCCTGTGGAGTGACCGTGTCTGTCATAGCTGCCATTACTTCTGGAGTTACATCAAATACTTCGGTTTTGCCTAACGGGATAGAACCCAGTTTTTCCCGACCTGCTTCGGTGAGATAAAGGGTCTTCACCAGACTCGGTGCGTAATAGAAAACTTCTTGGATATTGGAAAGACTCTCGATTACATACGTTTGGGTTTCGCGGCGCGCCTTGACTCCCCTAGAACCTAAAAGAGCCTTCACTGCCTCGACATGAGGCGAATGAAGGCTCGTAATCATCGCGGTTGGCGAATGAACTTTAGGAAACTTTAACGTTCTTGCGTGCAACTTCTACCAGAGCAGTAAATGCTGCTGGATCATTAGTAGCAAGATCAGAGAGAACTCGACGATCTACTTCAATGCCGGCTCCCTTAAGTCCCTGAATGAAACGGTTATAAGTCATTCCATTTGCGCGACTTGCAGCATTGATACGTGTAATCCAAAGCTGACGGAAGTCACCCTTCTTATCTTTGCGATCATTGAACGCATAGACGAGAGAGTGAGTTACCTGCTCTTTAGCCTTGGTGAAAAGGCGTGAACGCTGACCACGGTATCCGCTGGCGCGCTCAAGGGTTGTGCGACGCTTCTTTGCCGCATGAACACCACGTTTTACTCTAGCCATGATTTATCCCCTTACTTCATTCCAAGCAAACGCTTAGCCGAAAATGTGTTGCGGTCATTTGCAGTCTGGTCTTTGGATAGACGACGTGTCACACGTGAAGATTTGCGCTCAAGGAGGTGGCGCTTGCCAGCGCGCTCGTGCACGATC
>CAYSGG010000029.1:0-12789 GCA_964430775.1 uncultured Clavibacter sp.
ATATCGCAGGCTTGAATATTTTGATCCGTTCCATTGAACTTGGCACTGAACCTGTGGGAGTTGAAAGCCAAGCGGATTACTCCGCGATTGTTCCTACCCAGTTACATCGTGCGCTCAACGGTGATGCGACACTCCTTTCTCATTTAAAGCAATGTAAAGCAGTTTTGGTTGGTGGTGGCCCACTTGGCTCCGAACTTCATAAAGAAGCCACTAAATCTGGCATCAATGTAATTACTACCTACGGAATGACCGAAACATCTGGTGGAGTTATTTATAACGGCGCACCTATCGACGGAGTCTCGGTAGAAATCCAAGATGGACGAATCGCTCTTAAAGGTCCTCAAGTTGCACTTGGTTATCTCAATGGAGATTTTCCAATCAACGACGGTTGGTTTCTCACCAATGATTACGGCAGCTTCGAGAACGGAATTGTGAAAGTAAGTGGAAGATCCGATGATCAAATCATTTCCGGCGGAGAAAAAATCTCACTTAGCGCTATTGAAAACTTCTTACAATCCGAATTCGCTTCCCTGGAAATCGTGGCCTTTGCAAAATCCGATAAAGAGTGGGGCGAGAAACTCTGTATCGCCACCACACAAAGCATTGACCTCAATGATCTTCAAGGTCGGCTCCGTGGAAAATTCGGCGCACATGCCTCACCAAAAGAGCTGATTAAAGTTTCTGCTATTCCATACTTAGGTATTGGAAAACCCGATCGAAAGAAACTAGCTGATGACAACGCGTGAACAATGGATCGCAGGAGCTCGTCCTAAAACACTCCCTGCTGCTATTGCCCCTGTCTTAGTTGGAACTGCTTTTGCTGGCTATAACGCCACCGTTCTTCACACACTTTTAGCCCTTATCGTCGCGCTTGCTCTTCAAGTTGGCGTCAATTACGCCAATGATTACTCCGATGGCATCAAAGGCACAGATGCAGATCGCATCGGTCCTATGCGCCTTGTCGGTTCTGGCGCTGCAACTCCAAAGGATGTACGTAATGCGGCAATCATCTCGTTTCTTATCGCTGCGATTGCCGGCACCATCATCTCCTCACGAACATCATGGTTACTTCTTATTGTTGGCGCTTTAGCGATTGTTGCAGCATGGACATACACCGGTGGTCCAAAGCCTTACGGTTATCAAGCGCTAGGTGAAGTTTCCGTATTCATCTTCTTTGGAATCGTTGCAACAGTCGGCACTTATTACATCCAAGTTGAATCGGTATCTCGCGAAGTTCTCCTTGCATCGTTTGCAATGGGAGCTCTTGCGTGCGCAATCCTGGTACTCAATAACTTACGTGACCTTGAGAAAGATCAAGTTGCAGATAAGAAGACACTTGCGGTTGTGATGGGTGATCAGGCAACGCGCGATCTCTATAAGTGGTTGATGTTCTTCGCTCTAGTGATGTCGGTTGTTTTGACCTTCTTCTCATACTTTTATCTCTTTGCTCTCATCTCTCTGCCGTTGATCTCCAAATCAGTCAGAGCTGTCAGCGCTGGGGCTAGTGGCCCTGCGCTCATCGATCTTCTTGCCAAGACTGGTCGTATTCAGATCATCTACGCTGCTGCGCTTTCTTTCGCTGCTTTGCTCGTAGCGCGCTAAAATCTAGTCATGGTCCGCGTCGCAGTCATCGCAGCAATCATCATCCTTGCCTTGATGATCTTTAGCATCATCGATTGCTCACGCACCCCAGAAACGGCAATAAGAAGCCTTCCAAAATGGGCTTGGCTCGTCATCATCATCTTTGTTCCCGGAATCGGATCTATCGCATGGATTATTGCTGGCCGACCAAAAGGCAATGGACGTCGTCGTCGCAAAGGCAAGATCGTTCCACCCGATGACAATCCTGATTTCCTACGTAAGTTATAAGCCCCTAATCATTCGCTGGTAGTAATTGCCTGGCTTGCGTGTGCTCTCCTGTGGTTCGCCCATCGCAACAAATCCCAATTTCTTATAGGCCGCAATCGCTGATTCGTTGACGACAAAGACTCCAAGTCCCTGAACAGTCCATCCCTTTGATTCTGCAATGGAATCTAGAAAATCAAACATCGCTCGTACTGCGCCGCTGCCCCGATAATCCGGATTACTCCAGCATCCACCAATCCAACAAGTCGCGCCAAAATCACCGCGCATTGGCTCGACGCTCATGATTGCGATATCTCTGCCATCAATTGATGCGACTATGTACGCCAACTTCTCGAAAGTCTCACGCCATTGAGCTTCAGTAAACGCGCTCTCTCGTTCGTAATTTCCACCGAAAGCATCAGGTGCATCAAGGAGTGATGCTAAGCGCAGATCGCGCAGACGTTGCCAATCATCGGGACTGAGTTCGGCACAAGTAATGTGTTGCATCACCTTCGAAGTATGCCAAATCTCATGGTTATATTTGCTCTATGAGTATTGAAGTCACGCGCAATGATGAACTCTCTCGCTTTGAAATTCACCTCGATGGTGAACTTGCAGGCTTTGCTGAATTTCGCATGCGTGGCAACACCATGGTCTTTCCTCACACTGTCATCGATCCTAAATTCGGCGGAAAAGGCCTTGGTGGAACGCTAGTTGCTTACGCACTTGATGAAGCAAGTATGAAGAAGCTCAATGTTGCACCGTACTGTCCATTTGTTGCCAAAATAATCGCCAAGAATCCTGACAAATATCTATTTCTGGTTCCTGAAGCTGAAAGAGCTAAATTCCAACTCTTTTGAAGGTGCGGGGTTGACGACGGGAATCGAACCCGCACCTACAACTTGGTAAGAGTTGACGCGCTGCCATTACGCCACGTCAACACCGCGGCCGAAGAGTGGCTCAAAGTTCACAAATGGATTTCTAAACGTTAATGAAATGTGGAGAAAAGAGTCCTGAGGATTAATTCAAGACTCTTTTTTTCGTCAACCCCAGGTGAAGTTCATATAGCAAGAGTTACCAACTCTTTTCTTCACCAAATGTTGCTATGCGCAACTGCAAAAGTATCTCAGAAAATTAAATTACTCGGAGTAGTTTTCTTACAGATTAATGGATTACAAGCCGCTATATGTGTGGCGCCCTGTGCCCCATACATTTACGTAGACGTAATTGAAAAGATAAGTGGAACCTGCAAGTAAGCAGAGCCACGCAGCTTTACGTCCTTTCCAGCCAGCAGTCACGCGTGCGTGGAGATACGCAGCGTAAAGAATCCAGGTAATAAACGCCCACGTTTCTTTGGGATCCCATCCCCAATAACGTCCCCATGCAGCTTCAGCCCAAATCGCTCCGGCAATAACTGCGAAGGTCCATAAAGGAAATACAAATGCGACTAATCGATACGAGAGTAGATCTAGCGAATCCAATGATGGCAATCGCTTGGCAAAAGCAGTCCTCTCGCCTTTACGCTCCATACGATCGAGCCACAAGTAAGTTCCAGCTACTGTATTTGAGAGTAAGAAGACTCCACCCGAAAGAATTGCAGCAGATACGTGAATGACAAGCCACATCGATTGCAACGCAGGTACCAACGGCGCACTTGGGCGATATAGCAAAGTAATTGCCGTACCAAGAATCAGAAGAATTAAAACTGAAATCGGCAGCCCTAGCCAACGCAGATCATGTTTTATTCCAACGATCAAGTAGGCGAGCGCAAAGGTAAAAGCGCCAGTAATCGAGTACTCATACATATTTCCTAGCGGCACACGCTCTGCCGAGATTCCACGTGAGAGAACAGCAAGACCTAGCGCGATTGTGGATGTAACAAAGAGTCCAGTAGCAATCTTGTTTGATTTCAAAGTAGTGGTGCGATCCAGAGTCTTCGCACTATCTTCCTTGATCGCTCGTACTGCAAATGCTGTTTCGTAGGTATAGACGATAAATGAGATCGTATAAAGGAAGAGCGCTACATAAACCAGATCATTCGAGATATAGGCCCAATCACTTCTGGTCATTTCGCCTCCTTCATCTCATTCACCATGCGGTTAATTTCATCTTCTAAGCCAGGCAATCTGTTGAGCGCCAGACCTGCAATCTCAACTCTGCCGTTGATTTCACGGACCCAGATCCGTCGTTGACGGATGAAGAGCGAAATCATCAGACCGATGATGGCGAGAATACTTCCAAAGAGCGCGTATTGCTTGCCTGGATCTCGAACCACTTGCAGGTTAACCCACGGAATCACGCCATTGAATGTGATGGAACCCACCTCAAACTCATAACTCTCGCCAACTCTTAAGGCCCACAAACCAATGCGTTCCATATCTTCGGTATCAATGCGGTAGACCGATTGGGGAACGCCAGAATCCATCTTCAAATCTCCTTGCCACACCGAAACAAGAAGACGTGGATCAAGTAACTCAGGAAATGATGAGAAGCCGCCGCGCACTTCATCGCGTGCAGCTGTTGGCAAGAAAGATCCGATAAAACCAATCTGTGGATCCATATCAGGGACTTTGATCGCACCAATCGAACTCAAGTTTGCATCTTGCGGCAAGAAAGGAACTGGTCCTTCGAATTTAACGGCGCCACTCTTATCGCGCACTGTGACCAAGGGGGAATATCCATTTGCTTGCAGATAAACCCGAGTGCTTCCAAAGGTCAGAGGGGAATTAACTTTCACTATGCGATCAACAGGTTCTGCATCGATGCCATCCTGCGTTGTAACTTTCAACTCATAATCCAACGGCATATTGTTTTCAGGATCATAAGTGGCATCAAAGTTATTTACTTTGATGATGAATGGTGGAAGGTCATCAATAGAGAAGAAACGTCCTGGAGTGAGATTGTCATAGGTGGTTGGGGTATTAATAAATCTCTCACCCACATTAACGATTGCTTCTCCGCGCATGCCGAAGACCGAGCTACCTGCAATACCGAGCAAGACAACGATGAGGGATAGGTGAAAGACCAAGTTTCCAGTCTCGCGCAGATAACCCTTCTCGGCCGCAATTGATTTACCGCTCTTTGCAATTCGGAAGTGATTTGATTTCAACCACTTCTCAGCTGCTGCAAGGTCTCCATCGATGACTTGGTAGCCCTCCATCGCATTAAGAGAACTAGGTGCAGGGTTTGGCGCTTTGAATATCTCTCGGAAGTAATGCCACGAGCGCGGAATTACACAACCGATAAGTGAGATGAAGAGCAGAAGATAGATGGCAGAGAACCACGGCGATCCATACACATCAAAGAGGTAGAAGCGATCCATCCATTTCGCGCCAGTTGGATCGTTCTCAAAGTATTCGCGGACCTTGAGCGGACTCTGAGTGCGTTGGGGAAATAACGAACCCGGAATTGAAGCAAGGCCAAGTAAGAGAAGAAGAATCAACGCAGTACGCATGCTGGTGAGTTGGCGCCAGAGATAGCGCAGTAGCGAGATTCCTTGGAGTTCAGGGGCGCTCATCAGATCACCGGAATGAATCCACTAATGGTGCCGCGAAGCCCTGCCATCAAACTCTCCCAGATGCCAAATACTTGTAACAAACCAATCAGAATCAAAAATGCGCCACCGATAAATGAGATCGCTTTGCCGCGTTGTAAGAGATAAGTACGTAACTTATGTGATTTCTCGAGGAAGATAGCGAATGCAATAAATGGCGCACCAAGTCCGATGCAATACGCCATCGCAAGAATTGCACCACGAGTTGCGCTTGCTTCGATGAGAGCAAGAGTTTGGACTGCTCCAAGAGTTGGTCCGATACATGGCGTCCAGCCAAGGCCAAACATGAAGCCCAAGATCGGCGCGCTCACAAGCCCAGTTGATGCAACAAAGGGAAATTTAAATGATCGATAGAACTTCTCTGAGAACATAAAAATCAAACCAAAGAAGATAGTGAGCACACCCAAGAGTCGAATCAGCAGATCCGAATTACGCAGAATCGCATCCCCCAGCGCTCCAAAGAGCACGCCATATGTGGTGAAAAGAAAACCAAAGCCCAGTACAAATAAGACTGAGCCCAAGACCATCCGCTTCTTTGATGCGAAAGCTCCTGACACATAACCCAGATAACCCGGCAGCAGCGGCAGTACACACGGAGAGGCAAAGGAGATAAGACCTGCAAAAATCGCAACTAATGAGGCGGCCAGAATGCTGCCATCAAATACTTGGTTGACTAGGAAATCATTCATTTGATTTCACTCGCTCGATTAAATCTTCTAGCGCAGAGTAAGTGACCTCACCGCTAATACGTGCTGCTACATTTCCAGAGCTATCGATAATCAACGTTGTCGGGATTGCATTGGGTGTGAGTTGGCCATGGAATTTCAACAAGATCGAATCATCAACCAGAGATGGATATTTGATTTCAAAACGCTCGACGAATGCGCGTGCTGCAACCAAACTATCGCGCGTCAATACTCCCAAGAACTGAACTTCAGGATGTGCCACTGATAACTCTTGAAGCGCTGGTGCTTCAGCGCGACATGGTGAACACCATGAAGCCCAGACATTGAGCACGATGACTTTCCCAGGCGATGAGACAAAGTTGCTTCCATCCAGCGTTGGCCCTGAAATAGCAGGAGCAGCTTTACGTTCGGCTTTCGGGATGAAGGTAGCTACGCCATTGCCTGCGATGAAAGATTGTTCGTTAGTTGAAATCGCACCGCCATTTGAGCAGGAGACGACTAATGGAATGAGTAAAACGAGTAAGAGCTTCTTCATTTCTTCTTCGGTGGCAACAAGTGCGCGGCTGGTTCGGAGTAAGTAAGACCGACTACTTTTCCTGAGGCATCAAAGTGCAGGCTGGTCACTGATGCTAAAGAACATTGGCGCTTACGTGGATCATGCAAGAAACGACGACCTTCAACAGAGGATCGCAAAATCCAAATCGGTAATTGATGCGAAACAACGAGCGCATCTTTTCCTTTAGCTGCAACTCGAGCCGCTTCAACCGCAGCGCTCATGCGCGCAACTTGTTCGGTATATGGCTCGCCCCATGATGGACGCCATGGGTTCCATAAATGACGCCACGCAGTGGGTTGCTTCAATACCCCATCGCCCACACCAAAAGGTTTTCCTTCAAAGATATTCGCGGCTTCAATCAGCCGATCATCGGTTGTAATCGGTAAATCATGATGAGAAGAAATGGGAAGTGCAGTCTGTTGTGCACGCTCTAAAGGAGATGCATGAATCGCGCCGAGAGAGAGTTCCTTGCTCCATTGCGCAACAGCGCGCGCCATCTCTTGACCACGTTCTGAGAGTTTCCAACCAGGTTGGCGTCCATAGAGGATGCTGTGAGGATTTTCGACTTCACCATGACGCACGACATGAACGGTTGATGAAATTGCTGGTAACTCGCTCATGCGGGTAAGCATAAAGGAGAAGTCATAAAGGTATTTCGTTACTGTGCTCACATGCCGCGCATAGCGTTCTTTGATGTAGATAACACCATCACGCGCGGATCCACCCTCTATTTCCTCGGTCGCGGAATGTATAACCGTGGTTTCTTCACTAAACGCGATATCGGCGCATGGGTTTTAGCCAACATCCGATTTCGAATGACTGGCACCGAAAAAGAAGAAGTTATCTCGCGTTTCCAAAAAGCTGCTACTGATTTCATCGGCGGACACGATGTAAAAGAAATTCGAGTAATTGGCGAGGAGATCTACAACGAATTTGTCTCTCCTGCGATCTGGCAAGGAACTATTGCGCTGGCAAAAGAACATCTTGCTGCTGGTGATGAGGTCTGGTTAGTTACCGCCTCTCCCGAAGATTTCGCAAACTTAATTGCAGAAAGACTGGGATTCACCGGAGCAATCGGAACTAAAGCAGAGATCAAGGATGGGAAGTACACCGGCAACCTCACTGGTAAGTTGTTGCACGGAAAAGAAAAAGCGGTTGCAATCCAAGAACTCGCTCATTCACGCAACATCAATCTCAGTGAATGCTTCGCTTACTCTGATTCTCATAATGATCTGCCGCTACTAAGCGCTGTTGGAAATCCTCGCGCTATCAATCCTGATGCAAAACTTCGTATTATGTCATTCTCTCAAGGCTGGCCAGTACACGATTTCCGTCGTCTACGTTGGCTCAATCGCGTGATTGGTCCAGTTGTCAGTCGATTCGCAGGCTTCTGGGTTTATCTCACCGCTCGTTCACGTCGCTAGTTCTTTCACACCTCTGTAATGTAGGCCAGTTATGTCTGAGGCCTTCCCATCATTCGCGCAAGAACTGCGCGATCGCAGCGATGAGGATTTAACGAAACTGTTTTCGTTACGTCCCGATCTGATTACTCCTGTGCCTGCAGATATGACAGCACTATCTACTCGTGCGACATCAGCGCCAAGTCTTCTGCGTGCACTGGAAACTCTCAATCAATGGCAGTTTCAGGTACTAGAAGTCTGCGCCGCGTTGGAGGATCCCTTCACATCAAAAGAAGTCGTTGCCCTGAGCGATAAAGCAGCTGAATTAGTGATTGCCTACCTTCATTCCATTGCACTTCTCTATCGTGACGGTTACGGCTATCGCTTACCACGCGCAGTACGCGACATTCTTGGCAATGAACCCGCAGGCCTTGGACCACAAGCAGCTTCTCCGATTGATCTCTCTGTGATTAAAAAAGCGCCAGATTCTGCAAAAGAGATTCTTGCCAAACTGACCTGGGGACCACCTCGTGGCCAAGTCGGAGATATTCGTAAGAAAGGCACTGGAATTCATTGGTTACTAGAAAACCAGTTATTGATTCCGATTGATACTTCAACTGTTGCACTCCCACGAGAAGTTGGAATCCATCTTCGTGGCAATAAAGTCCATCAAGAGATATTGATCTCCCAACCAAAAATTGAAGGCCCGCAAATCAAGAGCGCTGATATCGAACGCGCTGCACTTGCATCAATTGCTAATACTTTGCGTTGGGTACAAGAGTTGATGAATTACTGGTCTGAAGAAACACCAACTGCGCTGCAATCCGGTGGGCTTGGTGTGCGCGATATGAAGAAGGCATCTGAACACCTCGGTGTTGATGAGAGTTGCACTGCATTCATTGCAGAGCTTGCCTACCTGGCAGGACTTCTCAATGTCGAAGCCGATGGACGAATCCTTCCTTCTGCACAATTCGATTTATGGCAGAACAAAGAACCAGAAGATCAATGGCGCGATCTTGTATCGCTCTGGAAAGTTACATCCCGAGTTGCTGGCCTCATCGGCCGCAGCGATTCACGCAATATCACTGCCCTCAGCACCGAGCTTGATCGCAGCAACGCAGCGCTCATCCGACGACTTGTGCTTGAACTATTACTCGAGAACCCAGGTATCGCACCCACAGTAAAGAGCGCCCAGAAAGCGATTACATGGCGCTATCCCCATCGCCGCGGAATCTCCATCACTGCAGAGCTCGTTGAATGGACGTTACGCGAAGCAGAGTGGCTCGGAATCACTGGTGGTAGCGCACTTTCTGCATTCGGCGCAAAGTTCATCAACGATAACGATGACCTCGGAATTAATGCCGCGCTTCCAAAACCCGTCGAGCACATACTTGTCCAAGCAGATAACACTGCAATCGCGCCAGGTCCACTCACCATCGAAGTTGCCCGGATGCTCTCTACTTTTGCTGATATCGAGAGCCGTGGTGGTGCAACCGTCTATCGCTTCAGCGAATCCTCTATTCGTCGCGGACTTGATCATGGACATTCCGGTGATGAGATCAAGACTTTCCTTGCTAAAACTTCTAAGACTCCGATTCCACAGCCGCTGGAGTACTTAATCGCTGATGTCGCAAAGAAACACGGCAAGTTACGTGTGGGTTATGCCAATACATATTTGCGCTGTGAAGATCAAGCAATCATCTCTGCAATCTTGTCAGATAAGAAACTTGAACACTTATCCTTCCGCCAGATTGCGCCACAAGTTCTTATCTCTGATACCGAGAGTGATGAAGCAATGGATGAACTCCGTCGCGCCGGTTACTTCCCATCTGGTGAGAATGCCCAAGGCACAGTCGTGAATATGCCGATTCAAATCCGTTCTAAAGCGCGACCAAAACCACCGCGCATCATCGGTGAATCGCTCAAACCTTCCGACCAGATGTTGGCTTCAGCTATCCGCACACTTCGCACTGGTGAACGCGCCGCAAAGAAGCGACCAATCGGTGAGATTCCGCGTTCGACTGCAAACGAAACGATGGACTTACTGAATGAATATCTCGGCAAAGGCGTCTCGCTACGAATCGGTTACGCCGATTCCAATGGCGGAGTATCGCTGCGCATCATCGATCCATTATCGATTTCACTCGGCACGCTCGTGGCTCGCGACCATGCCACTAACGCCATTACCCCCTTCAAAATAGCCCGAATTACCGGGGTCACGACCGCATGATGACTACTTACGGCAGACTTACCCCATGAGCACAGAGATGGTGAAAGACCTCCAAGCGCTCGTTGAAGTCGAGAGCCCAACCGATGATCTAGCAGCATGCCGACGCATCGTTGATAAAGCTAATGAGATTACTCAAAGACTTATTGGAACATCTGCTGATGTGTTTGATGAAAAAGGCCGGCCCGTTTATTGGCTCGGCAGTAAAGATCCCCAGGTAGTACTTCTAGCTCATCTCGATACTGTCTGGCCGATTGGTTCCTTCACTCCACTCTGGAAAGTTGAAGGTGATGTAATCCGCGGCCCTGGAATCTATGACATGAAAGCTGGATTCCTCCAAGCGCTTTATGCAATGCGCACTCTCGACTTATCTAAAGTCGCACTCATTGCCACCACGGATGAAGAAACTGGCTCAGCCACAACACGTGAATTGATTGAGAACGTCAGTAAAAAAGCAAAAGCGGTTTTAGTTCTGGAATCTGCTATTGATGGCAAAGTAAAGATCGGTCGCAAGGGCACATCGATGTACAAGATCACAGTGCATGGCCGCGCCGCTCATGCCGGCTTAGAACCTGAGAAAGGCATCAACGCCACCGTTGAGATTGCCACGATTGTTAATACTTTGATGGCGCTAGGGAATAAAGAGTTCGGAACCACGGTTGTGCCTACTGTCATGAACTCTGGAACAACCACTAATACTGTTCCAGCGCTAGCAAGCCTTGATGTTGATTGCCGCTCATTTAAGTTATCTGAGATGCAACGCGTCCAAGAAGCAATCAAGAACCTCAAAGCTATTCATCCCGAAGCGCGTATCGAAGTCACCGGTGGCATCAATCGCCCACCACTAGAAACCAGCGCTACTCAATCTCTCTATGAAAAGTGTGAAACCGTGGCAAAGCAGCTAGGAATGGCACCGCTGGGATCAGCCTCTGTAGGAGGCGCCAGTGATGGCAATTTCGCAGGTATTCATACCCAAGTCCTCGATGGCCTTGGCGCAGTAGGTGAAGGCGCGCATGCGACTCACGAACATATCCTCGCCTCACACCTTGAGCCTCGTTCTAATCTTCTTGCTGCTCTCGTTAAAGAAATCTTGGCATGAGCGACGGACCACTCATCGTTCAGAGCGATAAGACGCTCCTTCTTGATATCGATCACCCGCTATCGACTGAATGTCGTCGCGCTATCGCACCTTTTGCCGAACTAGAAAAGTCACCCGAACATATTCATACCTATCGCTTAACTTCACTGGGACTCTGGAATGCGCGCGCTGCTGGACATGATGCCGAGCAAGTAATCGATACTCTCCTGAAATATTCTCGCTACGCAGTTCCGCACGCTCTCCTTCTTGATATCGCTGAGACCATGGGTCGCTACGGAAGACTCCGTCTTGAATCACATCCCGTTCATGGATTGATTCTTATCTCTACTGATGTTGCAGTCCTCACCGAAGTCATGCGTGCAAAAAAAGTTGGACCACTGCTGGGCGCAAAGGTTGATGATGAGACTGTCACTGTTCATCCCAGCCAACGCGGACATCTGAAACAAGCTCTTCTTCGTCTTGGTTGGCCAGCAGAAGATTTTGCAGGTTATGTCGATGGTCAAGCACATGAGATCGCGCTCAATGAAGATGGTTGGAAGCTCCGTGAATACCAAAAATTAGCAGCCGAAGGTTTCTGGCATGGAGGATCTGGTGTTGTTGTTCTTCCCTGTGGCGCAGGCAAAACGATGGTCGGCGCTGCCGCTATGGCACATGCCCAAGCCACGACTTTGATTCTTGTTACTAACACTGTTGCAGCCCGCCAATGGCGCGATGAGTTACTCAAGCGCACCAGCCTCAATGAAGATGAGATCGGCGAATACTCTGGTTCAAAGAAAGAAATTCGCCCCGTAACCATTGCTACATACCAAGTTATGACCACCCGAAAGAAGGGTGTTTACGCCCATTTAGACCTCTTTGATTCCCATGACTGGGGTTTGATCATCTACGACGAAGTGCACTTACTTCCAGCGCCAATCTTTCGTTTCACCGCAGATATTCAATCTCGTCGTCGCCTTGGACTTACCGCAACACTGGTACGCGAAGATGGCATGGAAGGTGAGGTCTTTTCACTTATCGGCCCCAAGCGTTTCGATGTTCCTTGGAAAGAGATCGAGGCCCAGGGTTACATCGCCCCGGCTGATTGCGTTGAAGTCCGAGTAACTCTTACTGATCACGAACGCCTGACCTACGCCACTGCCGAACAAGAAGATAAGTACCGTAGCTGTGCCACCACCGCCACAAAAAAGAATGTTGTCATCGCGCTTGCAAAACAACATGCAGAAGATCAAACTCTTGTTATCGGTCAATACATCTCACAAATTGATGAGATCGCCCAAGAACTTGGCGTTCCTATCGTCAAAGGCGATACCCCGATTAAAGAACGTGAAGAGTTATTTGCAAAGTTCCGTACTGGCGAACTCAAATGCCTCGTCGTATCTAAAGTCGCTAACTTCTCAATCGATTTACCCGAAGCATCAATCGC
>CAYSGG010000030.1:0-12523 GCA_964430775.1 uncultured Clavibacter sp.
AGGACTCTGGCTTCTCAAGCCAGCTACGAGGGTTCGAATCCCTTCGGGGCTACCAGTCTCGCAGTTAAATTTTTTTGGAAATGTACTCACTTAACTTTGTCGCGGTAGCGACCACGGCAGCAGCATGAAGTCTTCCTGGTTGGCGTCCTAATCTTTCAATTGGTCCACTGATACTCACAGCTGCAATCACGCGATTATTCGGCCCACGAACAGGTGCTGAGACAGAAGCAACTCCAGGTTCGCGTTCGCCAACGCTCTGTGCCCAACCACGTCGTCTAACTGCAGAGAGAGCAGCAGCATTGAATCGCGCTGCAGTAAGAGCGCGATGCAATTTATCCGCATCCTCCCAAGCAAGAAGTATTTGAGCGGCAGACCCTGCATTCATTGTGAGAGCAGCTCCGACAGGAACTGAATCTCGAAGACCAGAAAGTCGTTCTGCTGCAGCGACGCAAATACGCATATCTCCCTGGCGACGGTATAACTGAGCGCTCTCACCGGTTGCATCACGAAGTGCGGTGAGGGCAGGAGTGGCAGCGGCAAGAAGGCGATCCTCACCCGCAGATGCCGCTAGTTCTCCTGAGCGCGGACCGAGAATAAATCGACCATTGAGATCACGAGCAACCAAGCGGTGAAATTCCAATGCGACGGCCAAGCGGTGCGCAGTCGGGCGTGCAATCTTTGTAGCAGCGACTAATTCTGAGAGGGAGTGTGGTCCAGATTCCAGAACTCCTAGAATACGTACGGCTTTATCTAATACGCCGACTCCGCTATTCTTCTTGTCCATAATCTAATACTGCCATCTCATCATTTGAGAAGCAAGTTACTGGAACAGTCACAAGGGGTAGAGAAACACATCATGGGAAAGACGCTCTCGCAGAAAGTTTGGGACGATCACATTGTTCGCAGCACCGCTGGAGAACCTGATCTTCTCTACATAGATCTGCATTTGATTCATGAGGTAACTAGCCCGCAAGCCTTCGATGGTCTGCGTTTGAGCGGTAGACAAGTACGTCGCCCAGATCTCACATTGGCTACCGAGGACCACAACGTTCCCACGATTGATATTGATAAGCCGATTGCAGACCCAGTCTCCCGACTGCAAGTAGATACGTTACGTAAGAACTGCCAGGAATTCGGCGTTCGAATCCATTCACTGGGTGATGTCGAGCAGGGCATCGTTCATGTTGTTGGCCCACAACTTGGTTTAACTCAACCAGGAATGACGATTGTTTGTGGAGATTCACATACATCAACGCACGGAGCTTTTGGAGCGCTGGCTTTCGGAATTGGTACGAGCGAAGTAGAGCATGTTCTTGCAACTCAAACTCTGCCGCTGGCAAAGCCAAAGACTATGGCCATCAATGTAGAGGGGACGCTCAAGCCTGGTGTCACAAGCAAAGACATCATCCTTGCGATCATCGCACAAATCAGTACTGGTGGCGGACAAGGTTATGTTTTGGAATATCGCGGTAGCGCTATTCGCGCACTTTCAATGGAAGCTCGTATGACAATCTGCAATATGTCGATTGAAGCTGGCGCGCGAGCAGGACTCATTGCACCCGATGAAACTACTTTCGAATACATCAAAGGCCGTCCGCATGCTCCTCAAGGAGCTGATTGGGATGCAGCTGTTGCATATTGGAAGACACTGAAGACTGATGACGATGCTGTTTTCGATAAAGAGATTTATCTCAACGCTGATGAACTATCGCCCTTTGTTACGTGGGGAACTAACCCAGGCCAAGGAATTCCGCTAAATAGCGAAGTTCCAAATCCAGCGAATTTTGCAGATCCCGAAGAGCGCACAGCGGCAGAGCGAGCACTTGTGTATATGGATCTCCAGGCGGGAACTCCGATGAAGCAGATTAAAATCGATACTGTCTTCCTCGGTTCGTGCACCAATGGACGAATCGAAGACCTTCGCGCAGCGGCCGCAATCATTAAGGGTAAGAAAGTAGCCTCAGATACCAGAATGATGGTGGTACCTGGATCTGCGCGCGTGAGATTACAAGCAGAATCAGAGGGGCTTGACCGAGTCTTTCTAGATGCTGGCGCTGAATGGCGCAGCGCAGGATGCTCCATGTGTCTTGGTATGAACCCTGATCAACTCAAACCAGGAGAGCGTTCGGCTTCAACCAGCAATAGAAACTTTGAGGGGCGTCAAGGAAAAGGCGGACGCACCCATCTTGTAAGCCCACTCGTTGCAGCAGCGACTGCAATTCGTGGAACGCTCTCATCGCCAGCAGATTTATAAATCAGAGAATGTGTAGGAGTAGATAATTATGGAGAAATTCATCTCGCATACGGGTACCGGAATTCCTTTACGCCGCAGCAATGTCGACACAGATCAGATCATTCCGGCTGTGTATCTCAAGCGCGTCACACGATCGGGTTTTGAAGATGGGCTATTTGCGGCTTGGCGAAATGATCCAGATTTCGTGCTCAACAAACCTGAGTACAAGAGCGCAACAATCTTGGTTGCGGGGGTCGACTTTGGCACCGGTTCGTCCCGCGAACATGCGGTATGGGCTCTTCAGAACTACGGTTTCAAAGTGGTGATCTCTAGTCGCTTTGCCGATATCTTCCGCGGAAACTCACTCAAGGGCGGCTTATTGACCGTGATTCTGCCCCAAAATGAGGTGGAATCGCTCTGGTCTGCAATTGAGGCCGATCCAAGCATGAATATTGCAGTTGATCTCGAAAGCAAGAGCGTCTCCTATCTAGATAAGAAAATTAGCTTCGAATTAGACGATTACACGCGCTGGCGCCTCATGGAAGGCCTTGATGACATTGGATTAACGATGCGAAATCTTGGCGATGTAGAGAAATTCGAAGAAAAAAGAGCGAATTTCAAGCCAAAAACGCTCCCTGTCTTGTCATAGTTAAGAGATTTCTCCGACTCTCAACCTCTAATTGAGGGTTTTTTACGCATAAAAATCGCGAATTACAACTGTGAGCGCAAAGTAAATAATTGCGACACACCGAGTGTCATGCGAGAAATCACTGTTTTTTCTGCGTAAATTTGTTCGCAGGTTAAGCGAACGCTTAACTTTACGCGTAAATAAGGGGATTAAATGAACAAGACCCAGTTCATTGCTTCGTTGGCACCACATTTCAACGGAAGCAAGAAAGAGGCAGCACACGCTGTTGAAATCGTCTTCGATTCAATCGTGCGCAACATCCACAAGGGCGAAGATGTAACCATCAACGACTTTGGAAAGTTCAAGAAAGTTGATCGTAAAGCTCGCAAGGGACGTAACCCTTTCACTGGCGAAACGATCCAGATCAAGGCGAGCAAGAAAGTTCGCTTCCTCCCAGCTAAGGCGCTCAAGGAAGTTGTTTCCGGCGCTCGCAAATTGGGACCTGCTCCAAAGCCAGCCCCAGTCGTCAAGCCTGTAGCCAAGAAGGCAGCTAAGAAAGTTGCTAGCAAGGGCGCAAAGAAGGCGACCAAGAAGGTAGTAAAGAAGGCCAAGGCTAAAAAGGGTAAGAAGAAATAAATAACTCCTCGATAAAGGCCACGCTTACACGCGTGGCCTTTATTTTTCTGTCCTAGGCTTCAACTATGAGCGCGCCCCAAACTCGAATCTCTTACGAACCACCAACTGGATATCCGCTCGGCACAAATCCGTGGTTCCGCTTTGGCGCGACTGTCGTCCGCCCCATCCTCAATGCATTGACCAAAAAAGACTGGCGGGGAGCCGAGAATCTTCCGAAATCTGGCGCAGCTATCGTGGTCTGCAACCATCTCTCCTATGTTGATCCGCTGACCTTTACTCACTTCTTGTATAACAATGGCCGCGCGCCGCGCTATCTAGGCAAGGAATCAGTCTTTCGAGTTCCCATTATTGGCCGAGTCATCAGAGGAGCTGGCCAAATTCCAGTCTCTCGTGAATCCAAGGATGCGGTCAAAGGTTTAGAACATGCCATTGCAGTTTTGAAGGCAGGACATCTGCTGGGTGTTTATCCCGAAGGAACTCTCACGCGCGACGAAAGTTTATGGCCGATGCGAGCAAAGACTGGAGTTGCGCGCCTTGCTCTGATTACCGGTGCGCCGGTTATTCCTTGTGCATCGTGGGGTCCAGAGAAAGTTTTACCTCCATACAGCAAGAAATTACGACTCTTTCCACGGACCAAAATCTCAGTCTTAATGGGAACACCACTCAATCTTGATCCTTGGAAGGGAAGAGAGAGTGATGCGCAAGCCATCGAGGAGGTCGCTGATTTCATTATGGATGAGATCACAAAACTTCTTGAAGTATTGCGAGGCGAGAAAGCGCCGGCTGTTCGCTTTGATCCGAAGAAATCTGATCTGCCTCGGATTGGAAATTATAAGAAGGCGCGACGCAAGGATCGTTAATGAAAATTTCGCTATTGGGATCAGGTCAATGGGGAAGTGCTGTCGCGCAGATTCTCTGCGATGCCTCAAATGATGTTCTGATTTGGGGTCGTAACCAGGGCGTTATTGATGAGATTAACCAGAACCACCGAAATTCCAGATCACTGCCAGGAATCGATTTACCGAAATCATTGAGGGCTACTTCCAGTTTGCAGGAAGCGTTCGATCACGCGGAAATGATTGTTCTTGCGGTGCCTGCTCAAACTTTGCGAGAAAATCTCACACAGTGGAAGAGCTATTTTTCACTCGAGGTCCCCATTGTTTCAACGCTCAAAGGCATTGAGGTCTCCACACAGCTTCGAATGTCGGAAGTTATTCAGGAAGTACTCGGTATCTCAGAGAAGAAGATTGCGATACTCACAGGTCCGAATCTCGCAAAAGAGGTAGTCCTACGTCAGCCTGCAGGCGCGGTTGCGGCATCAACATCGCAAGAGCTCGCAGACCTCACAGCAGAGGTTTTTAGCGCACCGTATTTTCGGGTTTATACATCGAACGATGTGATTGGTTGTGAACTAGCGGGAGCAGCAAAGAATGTCATCGCGCTCGCTGTCGGGATGTCTATTGGAATGGGATTCGGTGAAAACACCCAGTCACTTGTTATTACTCGCGGACTTAATGAACTCACCAAACTGGGAATGGCTCGCGGCGCAATGCCTCTAACTTTTGTTGGCCTTGCTGGAGTTGGTGATCTGCTTGCCACATGCGGTTCGCCGCTCTCCAGAAATCGCTCTTTCGGTGAAGCTCTTGGTCGTACAGGCTCTATGAAGAGTGCTCAAGAAGAAGTCTCGTCTACCGTTGAAGGCGTTGCAACTGCGCGCGCAGTCGTCGATCTTGCACACTTGGTTGGAGTCGAAGCTCCGATTATGGAGGCAGTACAAGAAGTGGTCAGTAATAACATTACCCCTGCGCAGGCCATTACTCAGTTGATGAAGATTCACACCGGAGCGGAGATTGATCACGTATGACAAAGAAGCGCGTCGCGATTATCTGCGGTGGACGCAGTAGCGAGCATCAGATCTCTTGTGTGTCAGCTCGGGGCGTCTTGGATGCAATCGATAAGAATCTCTTTGATCCGATTCTTCTGGGCATCACTCGAGAAGGTAAGTGGGTAGAACTTTCAAGCGCAGATGATTTTGAAAAGGGCACTGACTCACTTCCCTTTATTCCAGAAAATGCGCCGCGAATTTCTGTTGATCTTCATGGCTTCAAAGATAGTTCTGGCGTGCTGATAAAAATTGATCTCGCATTCCCGCTACTTCACGGACCGTATGGAGAAGATGGAACTATTCAGGGACTCTTTGAGATGGCCGATATCCCGTACGTGGGTTCAGGCGTTTTAGCCTCGGCGGTTGCGATGGATAAAACCTTTGCTAAACCCATCTATGCAGATGTTGGGTTGCACGTTGCTGACGGCGTCACAGTGCATAAGCGAGATTGGGATGCCCATCGCGATGCAGAGATTGCCAAGATTCTCGCTTTAGGTTTTCCACTCTTTGTAAAACCGGCACGTAGTGGTTCGAGTAGAGGAACTACAAAGGTCAAAGATGCTCGAGCGATTGTCGCTGCGGTCGATGACGCGCACGCTCATGATCCACGTGCGATGGTCGAAGTTGCGATCGTTGGCCGGGAAATTGAATGTGCAGTATTGGAAATCGGCGGCAAGGCTCACGCTTCGGTATTAGGGGAGATTCGTGTGCATGAACCGCACGAGTTCTATGACTTCGAAGCCAAGTACCTTGATGGCTCGACAACATTTGATGTTCCTGCAGAAATCTCACCGGAGTTAACGGAGAAGATCAGTTCAGCTGCTGTCGCAGCATTTGAGTCGATTGGATGTGAAGGCTTGGCGCGTGTGGACTTCTTCTTAACTGCTGATAATCAGATTGTCATCAATGAAATCAATACCATGCCTGGATTTACTTCAACCTCTGTTTTTCCAATGCTCTGGAGAGCATCAGGTAAGAGTTATAGCGAAATTATCACTCAACTCTGCACCAGCGCACTTGAGCGACCACGTTCGGTCGTGCGTTAAAACTTTCTACAGAGTTGTAACTGGACAGGTCAGAGTGCGAGTAATGCCAGGTACCGCTTGGACTTTCGACAATACAGTCCGTCCGAGATCTTCCATGCTGGCCGCTTCGGCGCGCATGATTACGTCGTAAGGTCCTGTTACTCCTTCGGCGATAGTTACGCCAGCGATTGCAGTCACTGCTTTTGTGACGCTTCCAGCTTTGCCCACTTCGGTTTGAATCAAGATGTATGCCTGTATCGACATTGCTCTTCCATTTCATCTAGAGAGCTCGAATCGAGCCCTTTCACAACCTCGTCATTGAGCGTTATGGGATATTGCGGTAGCGCCTTAGCGTAATTGCCGCTTCCGATTTAGGCTAGTGTCACCAGATTAGGAAAAATGCAGAGCGAGACCAGGTGAGGAAGTGGCGAGATGGACGAGCGTGAAGTCCTCGCTCGAGTGCGCGCCATTTTCGACCGAGAGCCAACAGATGCTTCATTGATAGTTGGCAACGGTGATGACGGCGCTGTCTTCTCGGCTGAAAATCACATGACCGTTGTTGCCACAGATATGGCAGTTGAGAATGTTCACTTCCGATTAGATTGGAGCAGCGCAGATCAGGTTGGTCGAAAAATTACTGCTGCGAACTTGGCAGACATTTGTGCAATGGGCGGATGGCCGGAGTACCTCTTGGTATCAGTAGCATTTCCAGAGAGATTCTTGCCAGAGCTCGAACTTCTCGCTACGGGAATCTTGAGTGAAGCCCAAAAAACCGGCGCCGCTGTCATTGGTGGCGATCTCTCGCGCGGCAGCGAGCTTGTTATTTCAATAACCGCGATTGGTAGCACCAATAGGCCCGTCAGAAGATCAGGCGCTATGCCAGGAGATTGGTTGATGATCTCGCACTTGCCGGGGTGGTCTGCTGCCGGTCTGCAATTACTTTTGCAAGGTAAAAACAACCTTTCGGCATCTGAGAATCGCGCCATCGCACAACATAAGGCGCCGGACATTGATTACAGAAAATATCGTGCCGCTTTTGACCATCTCACGTCTGCTACCGATATTAGCGATGGACTTCTGATTGATGCAGGTCATCTTGCTGAGGCAAGCGGTGCTGCGATTGTGCTTGATAGTTCTGCTTTTTCAGGTTGCGAGGGCTTCACAGATCTTAAGCTTGTCGCAGATGAGAATAACGTGTCGGTGATGGAGATGATTCTTAGTGGCGGTGAAGATCATGTCCTGCTGGCCACAAGTCCTGAGCCCGATAAATGTGCTGGGTTTGTAAAAGTAGGAAGAATAGAATCCGGAACTGGTGTGGTTCTGGATGGAAAGAAGATTGAAGCTACAGATTTAGCGAATGGTGCGGGCTACCAGCACAACTGGTAAGTAAAAAAAGAGTGCGAATTAACGAGCGACTTTTCCGGCCTTGAGGCAGGAAGTGCAGACGTTTTGGCGCTTGGTGTAACCGTTGACCAAGGTGCGAACGCGCTGGATATTTGGGTTCCAGCGGCGACGGGTACGACGATTTGAGTGTGAGACGTTGTTGCCGAAGCTTGGTCCCTTGTTACAGATATCGCATACAGCTGCCACGTTCGTACTCCTTGAGATTTCTTTATGCCTTCGATCCAATGCCATCAATCGAACGGCACTGACTTGCGGGCGCAAGATTAGCCGTAAATCCGTCTCAAGCGCCAATTCGGAGCGAGTTTACGCGGGGATTCAGGCGCAATTGGCAGGGCTATCCGAGAGAATGAAGCATGGCCACTTTGGAGTCTCGACTTGTTTCAGTAGTCGGGGATAAGACCGCCAAAGTACTCAGCGAGCACTTTGATTTACACACCGTAGGGGATTTGTTGCGCCACTATCCGCGCAGATATGTAGTGCGAGGCGAGCTGACCGATATCGAAGCTTTGAATGAGGGCGAAGAGGTCACCATCTTTGCAAAAGTTGAAAGTACCAAAGTTAGAAGGATCCCAGGACGCAAAGGCGTAATTGTTGAGACTGTTGTGACAGATGGGCGAGCAAAATTAATACTCACTTTCTTTAATCAAGCATGGCGAGAAAAAGATCTTCGAGAGGGACGACAAGGGCTCTTCGCTGGAAAAGTTGGCATCTTCAAAGGCAAGCGACAACTCTCGCACCCAGAGTATCTGCTGATTCCTGATGGAGATGATGTTGATGCAGCTATTGGAGATTTCGCGGGAAAATTCCTTCCAGTGTATCCAGCTACTTCCAAACTTCCCTCGTGGAAGATTGCCCAATGCGTGCGACTTGCACTCGCTGCGCTGGAAGAAATTTCAGATTACGTACCTTCTGACTTGTTAGCGGAGTTGAACTATCCCGAGTTTATGCGCGCGCTACGCGAAGTACATGAGCCCACAAGTGCTGAGAGCGCAGAACGCGCTCGTGAGAGATTGACATTCGATGAAGCCCTTCTGATGCAACTCTTCCTCGTCTTAAGACGTCTGGAGGTGCGCGCTGCAACCACCAAAAAACGCGCTCCTCGCGATGGAGGATTGCTTTCAGCTTTTGACGCTCGCATGCCCTTTGAATTAACAGCAGGTCAAAAGGAAGTTTGGCACGAGATTTCTGATGATCTGTCGAGTACGCATCCTATGTATCGGCTATTGCAAGGTGATGTTGGCTCTGGAAAGACAATAATTGCGCTTCGAGCGATGCTTGCCGTAGTTGACTCCGGAGGACAAGCAGCGCTTCTAGCTCCAACCGAAGTTCTCGCACAGCAGCACTATCGAAATTTTCATAATCTCCTCGGTGATTTAGCAGAAGGTGGAATGCTGGGCGGAAACGCTTTAGGAACGCAGATTGCAATCTTGACTGGTTCTATGTCATCGCAAGAGAAGCGGGAAGCGCTAGGAGCAATCGCCTCGGGCAGCATTGGACTAGTGGTGGGTACTCATGCGCTTCTCAGTGATCACGTCGAATTCGCAGACCTTGGACTGATCGTGGTCGATGAACAGCATCGCTTTGGCGTCGAACAGCGCGATGCGCTGCGAGAGAAAGCGATAGAACCACCTCACGTTCTTGTTATGACCGCAACGCCAATTCCCCGAACTGTTGCCATGACAATTTTCGGTGACCTTGATGTATCAACACTTCGTGAACTTCCCCTTGGTCGCTCACCGATCACAACTCATGTCGTGGCGGCCAATTCCAAGCCTCAGCATTTAGAGCGCGCCTGGCAACGTGCACGAGAAGAAGTGAGCCATGGTCACCAGGTCTATATCGTCGCGCCGCGAATTGCTGCAAATGATGAGTCTGACCTACAACGCTTTGGATTGACGCCAGAAGAGTTAGTAATGGCACGAGCGCTTAGTGATGACGATGAACTTGATATCAAGATCCCTATGACAGCAGTCGAAGAACTGTTTCCACAATTAGAGTCTGGCGCACTTCACGGTCTGCGAATTGGAAAGCTGCATGGACGGCTGAGTTCCGAGGTAAAGGAAGCAGTAATGCGGGACTTTTCCTCCGGAGAACTAGATGTCCTTGTTTCAACGACGGTCATTGAAGTAGGCGTGGATGTCCCTAATGCTTCGATGATGATTATCATGGATGCAGACCGTTTTGGCGTATCGCAATTACATCAACTCCGCGGTCGAGTAGGACGTGGAACTACTCCAGGACTATGTCTCTTGGTCACAAACACTGATGAACAGAGCCCAGCCATGGAACGTCTCAATGCGGTAGCAAGTACGACTGATGGCTTTGCGCTGAGCAGATTAGATCTCGAGCAGCGTCGAGAAGGCGATGTCTTAGGCGTTGCGCAATCAGGCGTTCGCTCTCACTTGAGATTACTTCGGGTCATTCGCGATGAAGAGTTAATCGTTCAGGCGCGCGAAGTTGCAGAGAGAATTGTAGAAAGTGATCAGAGCCTCAACTCGATGCCACAACTTAAGTTGGAGGTTGATAAATTACGCCAAGAAGAGCGCGCCGCCTATATCGAGAAACGCTGATTGGAGACTGACGTGAGAATCATTGCTGGACTCGGCAAAGGACGAAATCTCTTCTCACCCTCAGGTGCAACGCGTCCAACATCTGACCGGGCGCGCGAAGCTCTCTTTTCAACTCTGGAATCTGAGTTTGGATCTCTCAGCGATCTTGCATTCTTGGATCTGTATTGCGGATCAGGAGCTGTTGGAGTTGAAGCTCTATCTCGTGGCGCAGCGATCATCTATGCAGTCGATAACGACGAGAAGGCAACTACCGTAGCTCGGGCGAATTTTGCTCTTCTAGAAAATTTGTCAGGGATTGGCACACATTCTGTATACACAAGTTCAGTCGGAAAATTTCTTGAAAAGGGTGCCGATATCCAATTTGATGTCGTTTTTGTAGATCCACCTTACGATCTACCAAATAGCGAAATCGAAAAGATAATGGAATCTTTGGTGCGAAATGGATTTTTGAAGAAGTCCTCCGTTGTTGCTATTGAGCGAGATTCGAAGTCGAAACCTTTGAAATGGCCATCGGGCTTAACGGAATCTAAGGTGCGAAAGTACGGCGCTGCCACAATTTTCTATGCGGAGCCGAGCGCGGAATAGCACGTTGCCTGAGAGGGCCATGTAGGGCCGTGTTAGCGTAACCCCGTGAAGAAAGCTGTATGTCCCGGATCATTTGATCCCATTACAAATGGCCACCTTGATGTCATTGAGCGCGCCAGCGGACTCTTCGATGAAGTTGTAATTGCAGTCCTTGTGAACAATAGCAAGAGTGGACTTTTCACAATTGATGAGCGGGTTGCGATGATCTCTGACTCGATTAAGCATCTCAAGAATGTCAAGGTTGATACTTGGAGTGGATTACTTGTTGATTATTGCCGCCAGCACAATATTGCAGCCATTGTTAAGGGGCTAAGAGCGGTCAGTGATTTTGACTATGAACTTCAAATGGCCCAGATGAATCTGCAGTTAAAAGGTGTAGATACTTTATTGATGGCGACTAAGCCTGCGTATTCATTCTTATCTTCCTCCTTGGTGCGAGAGATTGCGCGTTATGGCGGAGATGTCTCTAATCTTGTACCACCACGTGTACTTGAAGATTTGAGAAAAAAAGCAAGTAGGGAGATATAACAATGGAAGCAATCGAGAAACTTCAGTCGGCCATCACGATGGTTAATGAGGCTAGAGCTGTTCCGCTGTCTGCTTCCTGCGTAGTTCACCGCGGTGAACTTCTTGGCATTCTGGAAGAGATCAACCAAGCGATTCCAACAGATCTGGCAAACGCGAAGAAGTTGTTGGCCAACCGCGAAGGAATCATCGAAGAGGGTCGTCAGAGCGCAGAGCAACTCATCGCGCACGCGCGTGAAGAAGTTGCGCGAATGGTCGAACAAACAGCGATCGTTGCTGCGGCGCGTGAGGAATCAGCGCGCTTGGTCGATGAGGCTCATTTGAAAGTTGAAAAAGAGAGAGAAGAAGTTGATGCATACATCGACTCCCGCCTTGCAACGCTGGAAGTAATCCTCAATAAGACTCTCGAGGCGGTCAATCGTGGACGCGAGAGACTTGCGGGCGCCAGCGATAAAGATGTCCTCTCGCAACTTGCTGACTAAGTAGTTGCTGATGAACTCCAAAGGGCAGTCGCCTTATCGAATCAATCTGCACGAATTACCGCGACGTGCTGGTGAGATGCGTGAATATTCACTTAATTTCCCAGCTCCAGAGGACGTTGGTATCCCGTTGTTGAAGATTCCAACAGGAGAAGAAATCAATCTCGATTTCAAAGCAGAGTCAGTCGATGATGGTGTTCTGATCACAGGAATCGTGCGTTCTCATGCAGAAGGTGAGTGCGGTCGCTGCTTAGAGCAAGTGGAGATGGAAATCGATCAGCGGTTCCAAGAACTATTTCTTTACGCCAGTCGGGCCTCGGATAATCCTGACGAAGATGATGAGCTCTTCTTTCTCGATGGTGATGTAGCTGATATCGAGATTCCGATTCGCGATGCCGTGATACTTTCGATGCCGATTAACCCGATTTGTTCGCAAGACTGCGAAGGGCTCTGTGCAGAATGCGGCGAGAAGTGGCGCGACTTGCCCGATGACCACGCTCATGAGGTCACTGACCCCCGATGGACGGGCCTGGCGGGCTGGAAACCCGAATAA
>CAYSGG010000031.1:0-11774 GCA_964430775.1 uncultured Clavibacter sp.
TTCAACGACTGGTGTTTCAACGACTGGAGCCGCATAGACGGTCTCTAGATCGTCGGCGCTACGACGTTCACGAATCTTGGCTGCTTTGCCACGTAGATCGCGGAGGTAATACAACTTAGCGCGACGAACTTCGCCACGACGAACGAGTTCGATTTTTTCGATTACGGGTGCGTGGACTGGGAAAATTCTCTCGACGCCTACGCCGTATGAAATCTTACGGATTGTGAAAGTCTCACGGACGCCAGAACCCTGACGTGCAATGACGAGACCCTGGAATACCTGGATACGGCTCTTGTTACCTTCGATAACGCGGACGTGAACCTTGAGTTCATCGCCGGGACGGAAATTAGGTAGGTCCTTACGAAGGGAGACGGCATCAACCGCATCAAGCACGTTCATGATTTGTCCTAACAATTAGTCTTCACACTCAGGTCTAACGATCGAGGGGTATCTTGCCACACCAGGACCCGAAGCGCTAAATCGCGCTCGATGAACCCCATGTAGACCTGGCCCTATGTAGACCTGGCCCTTTCTAGATCTGGCAGAGAGCGTCCCTGACTAGAACGAGGGCCCGGCCTCAATCTGGGCGGTGAGGGCGGCATGAAGAGTTGGTCCAGCGGCAATCACCATATGTTTCTCGCCATTCCAGATGCCAGACTTAATCGAGATTTTCGCACCGGCTTCAGTTGCAATCAAGCCAGCTGCTGCATAGTCCCATTCATTTACCCCTGCTTCAAAATAAGCATCGAGAGATCCAGTTGCCACATGACAGATATCAACGGCGCATGCACCAAGTCGACGCAGGTCTCGAATTTGCGGTAACAAGTTGGCAATTAATGCTGCTTGAACTTTTCGCTTGTCGAGATCATAAGCAAAGCCAGAACCCACAAGTGCACGATTAAGTTGTACCGGCTCATTGCAGCGAATTGGGGCATTGTTAAGAAAGGCGCCACCTCCTCGAGATGCTTTCCATAAAGAATTCGTCGCAGGTGAATAGACCACGCCAACAAGTGGGCCTTCTTGATCTTTCACACCGATACTGACGCACCATCCTGGAATGTCATAGAGATAGTTCACAGTTCCATCAATGGGATCAATTACCCAGGTGATACCAGATGCACTCTCTTTATTTGCTCCCTCTTCACCAATCAAGCCATCATCTGGTCGGGCGGCAAGTATCTGACTGACAATCAATTTTTCACTTTCGTGATCCATCTGAGTGGCAAAGTCAAAAACACCGCTCTTCTCATCTAGTTCGAATTTAGAGGGACGCTTTTTGAGCAACTCACCTGCATTGAGTGCGATTGTCTCGGCAAGTTTGAGTAAATCGCCAGTGTTGGTCATTTGCCAATCTAATCACAATCGTCGGAAGCCAAGTACACTCGCAACATGCTTACCTCCTATAAACGGCTCTTTGCTGTGCCCGGAGGCTGGCGCTTCTCTTTTGCAGGATTTATTTTGCGTATGCCGATCTCGATGTTGTACCTAGCAATTGTTCTCTTCGTAGTTGCTGAAACCGACTCATATGCCCTAGCCGGTGCGCTCTCGATGATGGCATCGGTCGTATTAGCGATTGCAACTCCTTTATGGTCGCGCGCTGCAGATCAATTCGGCCAGAACCGAATCCTCTCTATCACCGCCCCAGTTCACATCATTTTCCTGGGGCTCTTTGTTTACTTGGTCAAGAGCGATGCCCCAACCTGGAGCTGGTTTCTCTGCGTAATCATCTTCGAAGCCTTTGTGATTGGCTCTGGACAGATGGTCAGACGTCGATGGATTCATGCCATTGGCGATGATCGTAAGTTGATTGATACTGCATATTCTTTCGAAGCAATGGTTGATGAAGTTATCTTCACAACTGGTCCAGTTGTTGCAACGCTGATTGCATCGTTCTTCTTCCCTGAGGCCGCAATCTTTGCAGCCATGGGATTTTTGATTGTTGGGGCACTTTTCTTTCTGTCACAGAAGAGGACTCAACCGCCCGCACATCCTCGCGAACCCGGCGATGATCACACTCTTTTGATTCGCGATCGCTTTATCCAAGCGCTCTTTATACCCATGATGATGGTTGGATCTTTTTTTAGCGCAACAGGACTCGTCATCGTGGGTTATTCAGATGAATTTGGAGTCCGTGAATACAGTGGATTCTTTGTCGCAATCTGGTCTTTCAGTTCCGGAATCTCAGCTTTCATCAGCGGCTCAATTCACTGGAAGATGAATGAAGCGCGTCGGTTCGTTTATTCGGTCATTGCGCTTGTCATCCTCACAGTGCCCATTTTCCTCGCCGCTCAAGTATTCGAAGGAAATCTCTTTGTCATGGCAGTTGCGCTGTTCATCAATGGACTAGCAATTGCACCACTGTTAACTGCTGGACTTTCCGTTGCTGAACGGTCAGTCAGCGAGAAGAGAACGACTGAAGTCTTGGCCTGGGCGATTGCTGCGCTGAATCTTGGCGGAGCGATACCAACGGCAATTACGGGATACATCATTGACACATATGGCTCAACTGTCGCATTTATTGTGCCGTTGGCATGTATAACAATCGCACTCTTGTCATTACTTCCATTCTTGAGATTGTGGAAGCAGAAAGTGACCCAAATCCACGCGTAAGTTCCCCAACTTGCATGGCACTCTGTGGCAATCTTTACCCGTGACCGAGTTACGAGTAGTTGGACGTTCTGATGATGGTGAAAGTCTTGAGCTCACCGATCTTGAAGGAAACAAATTCTCCCTTCGCGTGAGTGATTCCCTCCGCGCCACAGTCAATGAGAGACGCCTAACCCCGGTCGTAGAACAAGCGCCACAATTTTCAATCAAAGAAATTCAATCTCGCCTAAGGGCGGGCGAGAGCTATGCCGAAGTCTCACGGATTTCTGGGCTGTCGCTAGAAAAGATTGAACGCTACGCCAGTCCAATTCTCCAAGAGCGAGCGTGGATAATCGAACAAGCAGAGAAGGCTTCACCCAAGGGAACATCACTTCCGCTCTCTGAGTTAGTTATCCATCGTTTAGCGCCACGTGGCGTGAACATGAATCAAATTTCCTGGAACACATGGCGGCTGGATGATGGGACTTGGCACTTGGTCCTGAGTTATCCATCTCGTGAAGGTCAATCCGAAGCCACGTGGGTTTTCGATTCCGGCAAGAGAACCCTTGTCTCCAAAGACGATGGGGCGCGCTGGATTAATGGTGAAGAGATTCCGACCAAACAACCAACTCGTCCTGATCGCATGAGTGATCATGGCGTTCTCTTCCCTGTTGAAGGCGAGACTCCTCAACCACCGCGACTCGTGGCGGTAAGAACTGCTCCAGTTAGCGGTGACGGTTCTCTAGATGATTCTGCTGAAGCAAAAGAGATAACTCCAGATGCTAAGAAAGATGGCGTGACGCGACGCATCTCAATTCCATCATGGGATGACATCATGTTTGGCCGAAGCAAGAAAAAAGAAGACGAGGAAGAAGAGAGCTAGATTCTCTGTGCTAGAAGCGGAATTTCTACTTCTGCTCGCGTAACTCCTCCATGGTGACCCACCATCGCTAGCTGCAGCTCTTCGCGTGATTGCTCGACCAAGATCAACTCACCTTGGGCAATAGCAATGAGATCACCTATTCGCTCGGCGCTCTTGTCAGAAACAGTGCTGCCAAATAATTTCTTATTTAAAGCTTCTTCACGTGAATAAAGAAGTACTTTTTCACCAAAGTATTCTTGCCACTGAGACCTAGTTTCTTCCAAAGAACCTTCACGTAAATATAGATATCTGACTCGCGGTTCGCCGCCAAGTAACTCAACATTTTTGAGCAGCTCATTTTCTTTGCCCAGAACACAGAAGTCTCCCCGATTGATCATTCCGTGATCTGAAGTCACCCACAGACGAGATCCTCTGGGAAGTTTTTCTACCAACTTGGTAATCAAATCTGCTGCTTTGAGCATCGCTGCATGGAATCGATCTGAACCAAATCCCGCGCGATGCGAAGCATCATCCACATCATTGATGTAGACATAGGCAAAAGATCGATCTTTCGAAAGCGCTGCTGCGGTCTGTTCAACCATCTCGTCAGTGACATTTACACCGTAATACTTAGCTCCACGGAGCGCTGCTCGGGTAAATCCCGTCTCCTCGTAACGTTTTGCAGCAATATGCGAGACCTTGATTCCTTCGTTAACAGCGCGTTCAAATAAGGTCTTCTGTGATTGCCAAATATAAGGATCTACTCTTTCATCCCATTTCAAGGCATTGAGCAATCTCTCTGGGGTTCCGCTATGGGGAACACGCATCGTGTAACCCACCATTCCATGAACTCCAACATCTAGACCTGTTCCAAAAGATGTAAGGCTGGTGGATGTAGTGGAGGGAAATGTTGCGTTTAGCATCGTCATGTGAGTCATGTGTGAGAAAACGGGAAGTTCCTTTGCGCAGAGTTCCAACGCATTCATCCCCATGCCATCAACAAGCAGTACGCACTCACGTTGGGCGGGATTTTCCTCAATCCCCAGCACGTTACTGGTTTGCGACAATCCAAGTGTGGCGAAGATTGATTGTGATAAGTCCGAGAGCAAGTGGGCCACGTCGCTATCTTTCCAGTAATCTTCCCTCTTATGTTCCGCTACTCGCGCGAAGTTCAGGATGCACTAGCCCAGAAGAAACCTCTTGTCGCTCTTGAGTCCACGATTATTAGCCACGGATTGCCGCGGCCACGGAATATGGAAGTAGCCTCTGAAGTCGAGGCCATTGTGCGAGACAACGGCGCAGTACCCGCCACTATCGCCATCATTGATGGAGCCATCCATGTTGGACTGGAAAAAGAAGAACTTCACAGAATCGCCACAGATCATTCAATTTTGAAGGCCTCTATCCGAGATCTGGCAACAATCACAGCCAAGAAACTCAGCGCAGCCACTACAGTCGCTGCAACTTCACATATTGCTCATACTGCTGGAATTTCATTCTTCGCTACTGGCGGACTGGGTGGTGTTCACCGCGGAGCCCAAGAGACTTGGGATGAATCCGCTGATCTACATTCTCTTGCAACTATTCCCGTACTCGTGGTGAGCGCAGGGGCTAAATCAATCCTCGATGTACCGGCAACTCTCGAACGTCTTGAAACACTCTCTGTGCCCATCATTGGCTTTAAGACATCGCGCTTCCCTGGTTTCTATCTGGCCGATTCTGGCTATGACATTGAATACCGTGCAGAGTCCCCCGAAGAAGTGGCGGCAATTTGGAATGCTCGTGCGATTGTAAATACATCTCACTCGGGAATGGTGGTCGCAAACCCCGTCGTCAATCAGATGGATATGACCTTGCATGAAACCACTTTGCAAGCCGGCCTTGCTGCTTCTGAAGCAGCGGGAATAAAAGGGAAAGCGGTCACTCCTTTTTTACTTGATTACTTCCATAGCCACACCAATGGTGAATCGTTGCGGGTAAATATCGACATCATCAAAGCTAACGCAGCACTTGCAGCTCGCATCGCAGTCGCGGCTAACTAAGCGAACCGAAAGAGTACGAAATGCCACGAATTCTCTGCATCGGAGATGCGATGCTTGATGTGATGGTGTTAATCGACTCTGATATTCACTATGGCAGCGATACTCCATCTCGTATCACCACACATGGCGGAGGCGCAGCCGCTAATACTGCGACATGGATGGCGCACCAAGGGAATCAGGTCTTCTTTGTCTCGCGCGTCGGAAATGATGCTGCTGGACGCGCAGTCATATCGGAGTTAGATGCATGGAGAATTGAGCATAAAGAGATTCAGCAATCTGAAGGAAAAACTGGAGTTGTGGTTGTCATCGTCGATAAGACAGGTCAACGCACGATGTTCCCCGATTCGGGAGCAAATTCCGGGCTCTCTATTGCTGACTTACCTAATCTAACCAACTTTGATGCTGCCTTTCTCTCGGGATACTCTTTATTTAATCCGGCATCGACCAAAGGTGTTGAAGAAATTATTGCGGCCATCAAAGGTGCAGGCATTCCCCTAGTCTTTGATCCCGCTTCAGTCGGAACAATTTCCCACTTTGGTCTTGAGAAAGCGCTGAGTTACCTCAATCAGATGGATGTCATCTTGCCCAACGAGGAAGAGGCTCTCTTTTTGTCGCAATCTTCGACGATTGATGAAGCGCTTTCTAATTTGAAAAAGCACACCTCGACGGTAGTCATCAAATGTGGTGACAGAGGCGCATATGGTGTTGCTCACTCTCGTGAAGCTATTTTTGCTGCTACAAGTGCGCTCACGCCAATTGACACCACTGGAGCCGGTGATGCTTTTGCAGCAGCCTTCATTCCGAAGTGGATCACAACTCACGATTTGCAAGAATCAATGGCTGCTGGAAATGCTTTAGCAGGACAATGCGTCACAATTATTGGCGCTAGACCGAGCGTCAATCCCCAGTAATCTCACCTTTCATTGGCAGAATCACGCCCATGGCAAAAGCGGATTCCTCAAAGAGTGCGAATGCAAATAGCAAGAAGAAGGTCGTAGGTCCCAAGCCAGGAGAATTTCCTGGCAAGATCGTCGACATAGATGTCTCATCAGAGATGTCTGACTCTTTTCTTGAGTACGCATACTCGGTCATCTACTCTCGCGCACTCCCCGATGCTCGCGATGGTCTGAAGCCCGTTCACCGCAGAATCCTCCATCAGATGGCAGAAATGGGACTTCGTCCTGATAAGGGTCATGTAAAGAGTGCGCGTGTTGTTGGTGAAGTAATGGGTAAGTTGCACCCGCATGGTGATGGTGCAATCTATGACGCTCTGGTTCGCATGGCGCAGCACTTTTCAATGCGTCTTCCACTGGTTGATGGTCACGGAAACTTTGGTTCACTCGATGCTGGCCCTGCAGCCATGCGATACACCGAAGCGCGTCTGGCAAATCCTGCGCTACTTATGGTGGAAGAAGCTGACGAAGACACCGTTGATTTTGGCGCTAACTATGACGGCCAGATCATGGAGCCACTCGTTCTACCCGCGGCATTTCCAAATCTTCTCGTTAACGGCGCCACAGGCATTGCAGTCGGAATGGCTACCAATATGGCGCCACACAATCTGGGCGAAGTTATCGCTGCAGCAAAGCATCTGATTGAAAATCCCAATGCAACTCTGAAGCAACTGATGAAGTTCATCCCTGCTCCTGATTTTCCTACCGGTGGAAGCATTATCGGCAAAGAAGGAATCCTTGATGCGTATCAGACCGGCAAAGGGGCCTTTAAAGTCCGTGCCAAAGTTGAAGTCGGTAAAGTCACTACTCGTAAGCAAGGCATCACCATCACTGAACTTCCCTTCAATATTGGACCAGAGAAAGTCGTCGAGCGCATTAGCGATCTCGTCAAGGCAAAGAAGATTCAAGGCATCTCAGATATTGTCGATCTCACCGATGGCCAATCTGGCACGCGCGTAGTGGTCGAAATCAAAAACGGTTTTGAGCCCGATCAGGTCCTTGAAAACCTTTATAAGCTCACACCGCTGGAAGATCAGTTCTCGATTAACGCAGTTGCGTTGGTCAACGGCAAACCCAAGACTCTTGGCTTGAAGGAGCTACTACAAGTCTTTATCGATCATCGCATCGAAGTAGTTACACGCCGTTCTAATTTCCGCAAAGATAAAGCGGCAGCGCGCTTGAATCTGGTCGATGGCCTGCTCAAAGCGATTATCGATATCGATAAAGTTGTGAAGATCGTCCGCAGTAGCGATGACGCCAGTGAAGCGAAGGAATCGCTCATTAAATCTTTCAAACTCACCGACGAACAAGCCACCTACATCTTGGATATGCCTCTGCGCCGCCTAACAAAGATGTCAAAGATCGAGCTTGAAAGCGAACAGAAAGAGCTCAAGTCCACAATTGCAAAGTTGACGGCGTTGCTCAAGAGCGATGAAGCACTTCGCGCACAGGTTTCAGATGAACTCAGTGAGGTAGCCGCGAAATACGCGACCCCTCGACGAACCTTGATTGCCTAAGCGTCGATTCTCTCGCGATCGATATCTGCTGTAGCGATAAAGTCTTTACGCGGAGCTACTTCGTTACCCATCAATAGCTCGAACATCTTCTCTGCCTGAGCCGCATCCTTGATGGTGATGCGACGCAGCGTGCGATGTTCAGGATCCATAGTGGTCTCACGAAGTTGATCTGCATCCATCTCGCCAAGGCCTTTATAACGCTGGAGCGGTTCCTTCCAGCGCTTGCCCTGTTTCTTAAGATCTGCGAGCAACTTCTTCATCTCATCATCAGAGTAGGTGTAGTGAACCTCGCCCTTTTTACCTCCGCCTCCCATCACTTCAATTCTGTGAAGTGGTGGAATAGCTGCAAATACTCGGCCATCATCAATCAGAGGCTTCATATAGCGATAGAGCAAGGTCAACATAAGGCAACGGATATGCGCACCGTCAACATCGGCATCTGACATCAGAATAACTCGACCATAGCGAGCATCATCGAGGCTAAAAGATTTTCCTGATCCTGCGCCAATCACCTGAATAATGGCTGCGCATTCTGCGTTATCAAGCATCTGGGATAAGGACGCTTTCTGAACATTAAGAATTTTTCCTTTGAGAGGAAGAATCGCTTGGTACTCGGAGTTACGCGCCGCCTTCGTAGTGCCAAGCGCGGACTCGCCCTCAACGATGAAAAGTTCGGTGCGAGAGACATCTTCAGAGCGACAATCGGAGAGTTTGGCGGGAAGTGACGAGCTCTCTAGCGCGTTCTTGCGGCGCTGCAGCTCTTTATGGGTTCGAGCTGAGATGCGGGTTCTTGAAGCGTTAGCGACCTTCTCAAGAATCAACAGTCCATTAGCTTTATCAATGCGCTTAGTAGTGGTGAAGAATTTCTTGAGTTCATCCGAGACAACTTGCTGGACAATCTTGGTAACTGCCGGGGTACCCAGAACTTCTTTGGTCTGACCTTCAAATTGCGGTTCTTGCATACGAACCGTGACAACAGCGGTTAAACCTTCGACGATGTCATCCTTGATGACATCTTGTTCGTTCTTCTTCAAGACTCCCTTAGCTCGGAGAAACTCATTAAAGGTTTTTGTCAGAGCGCGTTCAAATCCTTGAACGTGAGTTCCACCCTTAGGAGTGGTGATGATGTTGACGAAGGAGCGCACCGTAGTTTCATAACCATTGCCCCACTTCATAGCGATATCAACGTCCATATCGCGCTCTACTTCTTTGGGCTCTAAATGGCCCTTTTCATCCAGGACCGGAACAGTCTCTTGATAGTGACCGGTACCTGTAAGGCGGATGACGTCACCGACTGGTTCATCAGGCTGGATGAAGTGGCAATACTCAGAGATTCCACCTTTATGGAAGAAAGTTTCAGTGGTCTTCTCTTTAATCCGATTGTCATTAACAATCAGAGTAAGGCCCGGCACAAGATACGAAGTTTGGCGAGCTCGCGTGTAAATCTCCTCAAGATCGTGCTGCGCATCCTTAAGGAAGATCTGCTTATCTGACCACCACTTGATTCGAGTTCCAGTGATTTTGGAGGAAACTTTTCCAATTACACGCAGACCAGATTGTGGTTCAAAAGGCGCATTGGGGCCATCACCATCAAAGATGCCTGCGACACCTCTCTTGAAAGACATCCAATAGATTTTTCCATCACGATCAACTTCCACATCAAGACGTGATGCAAGTGCATTCACAACCGATGCTCCAACGCCATGGAGTCCACCTGTAGCTGCATAGGAACCGCCGCCGAACTTTCCGCCAGCGTGCAATTTAGTCATGACGACTTCAACGCCTGTCAGACCAGTCTTCGGCTCTTTATCTACGGGAATTCCGCGGCCATCATCATGGACTTCGATAGAGCCATCTTTTTCAAGGTTGATTTCAATCTTCTTGCAATGACCTGCGAGAGATTCATCAACTGCGTTATCGATAATTTCCCATAGGCAGTGCATGAGACCGCGGCCATCGGTCGAGCCGATATACATTCCGGGACGTTTGCGAACCGCATCAAGACCTTCTAGAACTGAGAGGTCTTTTGCGGAATATGATTTCTCGACGGTGCGGTTATCAGTCTCTGCCACGATGCGCAAGGGTATCTACCTCGGTATTGAGCAGAGGGATTACGCGCCGAATACGCTGAGAATTTGTCGATAATTTCACAGAAAGTGTCGAGAATTTGAAAAAAGTTCGATTTCAGCCTGCGGGGAATAAGTCAGAGGTGGTTTGATGTTCCACTAGAAGTAATTGTCAACAAGGTAAGGAAGGCAGGCTCATCATGACCGAGAACGTAGTGCTCGATACCACGCCTCTTAACGCCCTTGACCGCTGTGATCGTTGCGGCGCACAAGCTTATGTGCGAGCAGTGATGGCAAATGGTTTCGAATTACTCTTCTGTGGTCATCATGCAAAGAAATATCAAGAGGGTCTTTCAAACGCTGCAAAGCGCATTGATGATGAGACCTCTCGCCTCAGCGAAGAATCAACGGCGCAATAATTTTTGAGACCATACTTGGTCTTCCAGTCCGCGCTTCTTCTTTATCTGCAATCCCACTCAGTTTCACTAATGAATTAACTGCGATGTATCGCAATGGTTCTGGTTCCCATTTGCGAATCTTTTTGTTTACAAAGTGGAGTTGAGTTAGATCGCTCTCTTTGCCTGAGACGAGATGTGCGAGGATTTTTCCAGCTAGATAACTCATTGTGACGCCATCGCCGGCATAACCACCCAAACGTCCAAAACCACTGTTGCGATCGAATTGAACATAAGGCTCCCAATTACGAGTAATGGCAACTGCGCCTCCCCATGCATGGGTAAAGGAGACATCTCCTAATTGCGGAAACCAGGTGCGAGCCAATTCTCGAAGATGTGCATGCACCGTTGAAGTCATCTCTTTCTCAACTTTTAACTGTGAACCCATGGGGTAGGTGGCTCCCCTGCCTCCAATGGCTAGGCGATTATCCGCAGTGCGTTGGGCGTAATTCACCATATGCGCACCTTCAGCAAAGGTAAAGCGCGCTTCGGCCCCAATTTCGTTCCAGATCTCTTGTGATATCGGTTCAGTTGCGACCATTAACGAATACAGCGGAATGAACTCTCTGCCTGGCTCTCCAAAGACCTCTGTGGCTTGGATGACGATTGGAGCGTGAATAAACGAACTGTTCACAAGAACGCCCTCGGCCGCCTTGGTTGCATATGCACCTTCGATGAGATGAACACCTTTGGCAGATAAATACTGCAACAACCCTTGTAGAAGTCCGAAAGGATGAATGGTTGCGCACTCGGGGTTAAAGAGAGCGCCGCGAGCATCAGCTACTCGAATCATTGAATCGAGCTCGGAGCGATCTTTCCAATGATGCATCTCATCTTCAGAGGCGCGAAGTCGCTTCTCTTGGGCTGCATTACGCGCAAACATCAGAGTTCCAGATTTCACGAAATGAGCATCAGGAGCAGAGCTTTGGGCAAATTTGCCAATGTCATCAATCGATGAAATCAGCGCTGCGAAGAGTTTGTTGGTTGAATCAAGGCCATGTCGTTTTTCCAGAGTTGAGCGATAAACCGGATAGTCAGATGAAGCCCATCCCCCGTTGCGTCCGCTTGCACCAAAGCCAAACTGCCGCGCCTCAAAGACGGCAATCTTTAATGCTGGGTCTAACTGGAGTAAGTGATAGGCGCTCCATAAACCAGAAAAGCCACCACCGATAATGGCAACATCATACGAATCGGCTGGGTCAGCCTGTAAAGATTGCGCAGTTACTTCACTCGCCCAAAGCGAGTTATTCGGCTTGGAATCCTGCTTCGCGGTGTGAGCCATCGCAGAATGGT
>CAYSGG010000032.1:0-11739 GCA_964430775.1 uncultured Clavibacter sp.
CTGACCCCCTGCATGCCATGCAGGTGCGCTACCAGCTGCGCCATAGCCCCGAACGTGTATTGCGCGGCAGACCTTACCCGAACTAGGCGCCGCTTTCCTCTCCGTAAATTGGCTCGGGTAGAGAACCGGAATTATGTTCTACCAGAACCCAACCCTTGCGGTGATGCCCATTCTCGAGGATGGACCACGACGCATTTGATAAACCACCGACTGCTGACCATTGATTCATCGGCATCTCAAGCAACTTTCCAATGATGCAACGAGCAGTGCCGCCATGTGTCACGACTATCAGCGTTGAAACACTTGGTTCGAGTGCTCGCTCAATCGCCTCAACTGCGCGTTGTGCAATTGCACTTCTTCGCTCACCCGTTTGTCCCGCGGGCTCATCATCACCATCAAGCCAATTCACGAATCTATCGAAATCGGCTGCACGATTCTCGGCACCTGTCTTTCCTTCCCAATTTCCGCCATGAGTCTCACGTAAACCAGCATCGATAGTCACACTTAAACGGGAGATCTTTGCTAGAGCCGCTGCTGTCTGCTGGGTACGAATCAAATCACTGGAGATAATTTTCGATGGTTGCAGTCCAAGAAGTAGTGGCGCAGCTCGCTCTGCTTGACGAATCCCAGTCTCATTGAGCGGAATGTCAGAGTGGCCCTGGAAACGATTTTCGATATTCCAATCAGTCTGTCCATGTCTCCACAGAACAACTCGTTGATGAGGCCGACTCATCTACTTGGCACCTTTCTTGAAATTCTCTTCTTCACGAACGGCATCAAGCGGAATAGTCGGACAGTCATTCCAGAGTCGATCAAGCATGTAATACTGCCGAATTTCCTCTGTTTGAACGTGCACTACAAGATCTTCATAATCGAGCAGAATCCAATGTTCTGAGTTCTCGCGTCGAACTGGTTTTTCACCAACCAGGGCCAAAGCCCTTTCAATCTCATCAGCTATCGAATCGATCTGCCGTTCATTCTGTCCGCTGACGAGAAGGAAGACTTCGTTGAGAACCATTTGGCTCGATAAGTCGATAGCAACCAGATCAGTGCCGAGTTTCTCAATCGCGGCAAATGCTGCCTTCTGAGTAAGTTCTATCGTTGATTTACGCGGCGCCATAGAGTCCTTTGCTAGAAATAAATGTAGCTACGCTCGATGGCAACATCTCTGATACGCCATGTTGTTGCGCAATAGCCTGTCGTATCCTGGTAGCCGAGATATCAAGTGCACCGATTTCCAGGGCGCTCCAACTCACTTCTTTAGGCAAGAGTTGAGCTTCAAATTCGAATCCGGGGCGCGTGATGATGAGAAAATCCACCAGAGTTGCGAGTTGTTCTACCTGATGCCAAGTATTTAAAGAGCTGGCGGCATCACTTCCGATAATCCAGGTGAATGCAGCACCGCTCATCTTTTCTTGCAAATGCATGACCGTTTTAATCGCATACGAAGGCTCGGAGCTCACAACTTCAAAATCGCTTATGAGAACTTCACAATTTTCTAGCGTGAGTCCTGACAACGCTAGTCGAGTCATTTCAAGTCGATCTTCCGCCGATGCCTGAGGTTCTTTCTGCCACGGATTTCCCGATGGGACGATGATTAAAGTTGAGAAAATTCCTGCTCGTGCAATTTCGTTAATGAGATGAAGATGGCCATTATGGATGGGGTCGAAAGTCCCACCAAAAATCCCAACTCTCTTAGTCGCGATCAAGGCGCAGCACGAGGTACAACATCAACATGAGGACCGCAAAGGTGAAGACTCCGAAGAAGACAGGAGATGCGGGCAACTCGCGACCTTTTTCGCCAACTTCACTAAATAGCTTCTGCGCAGCATGCGCGATTAATGCCTTGGTCATAGCCCCATCCTAACTCTTCTTAATCTCTGGCCAAACTTGAAACCTAATTTTTGGCCGCAGGCCCATTTTCTAATAATTGAATAAATGCAGCTTCATCGATAATCGCCACGCCTAACTCTTCAGCGCGCGCTGCTTTCGATCCAGGTGAATCTCCCACAACGACATAATCGGTCTTCTTAGAGACTGACGATGCGGCCTTGCCACCCCGTTCAGTGATGGCCTCACTTACGCCATCTCGAGTGAATTTTTCCAAAGAGCCAGTAACAACAAGCGTTAGACCCGCCAATGTCTGCGGTTTCGTAGAACTTGCCACGCCTTCCATGGTCACGCCTGCTGCGGCCCACTTTTTGACGATGGCTTGATGCCATTTCTCGCTGAACCATTCCTGAATGCTTTCAGCAATCACATTGCCTACTCCGTCAACGGCAGCGAGCTCTTCCACTGTTGCTTGGGCGATCGCAGGAATGGACCCAAATGACTTCGCTAAAGCTTGTGCAGCGGTAGGACCAACATGGCGGATTGAGAGCGCGACCAATACTCGCCACAATGGACGACTCTTTGCCTCCTCGAGTGCCAGCAGGAGTTTCTCTGCATTCGCTCCGAGAGTGCCATCTTTTTTCCGGAAGAACTCGCTTTTGCCGAGATCCTTCGCAGTGAGACTGAAAATATCTGATTCGTCAGTAATCAACTTCTCAGTGAGTAACGCATTTGTGGCTTCATAGCCCAGTACATCAATATCGAGGGCGGCTCGAGATCCAATATAAAAAATACGTTCACGCAATTGAGCCGGACAACTCTGCGAGTTAGGACAGCGAATATCTACATCCCCTTCGGTGATTGCCCGCAATTGGCTACCGCATTCAGGACAATTACGGGGCATCACGAAAGCAATCTCTTTGCCGGTTCGCTTCTCTATGACTGGTCCGAGGATTTCAGGAATTACATCCCCTGCTTTTCGCAAGACCACAATGTCACCAATCAAAACGCCTTTACGTTGAACTTCTTCCACATTATGCAATGTCGCATTGGTTACTGTGGAACCAGCAACCCTCACTGGTTCCATAAATGCAAATGGGGTGACTCTGCCGGTTCGCCCCACGCTGACCCGAATATCAAGAAGTTTTGTGGTGACTTCCTCAGGTGGATACTTATAGGCAATCGCCCATTTGGGAGCTCGCGACGTTGAACCAAGTAAGCGTTGTTGTGCTCGCTCATTGACCTTGATTACTACGCCATCAATCTCGTGTTCTACTGAATGGCGATGCTCAAGGTAATACTGAATAAATTCCCTGACTTCTGCCTTGTTTTTCACTACTTTAAACCGTGTGCTGGTGGGAAGACCCCACTTTTTCATCGCTTCGTAACCTGCGCTCTGAGTATCAAAATCGAATCCTTCAATGGCGCCAATTCCGTGAACCACCATGGCAAGAGGGCGAGATGCCGTGACCTTGGGATCTTTCTGTCTAAGCGAACCTGCAGCAGCATTGCGCGGATTCGCAAAAGTGTTTTTCCCTGCTTCATCCAAGGATTCGTTGAGCTCATTGAACTTTGCTATGGGAAAGAAAACTTCACCACGAACTTCGACAAGTGAAGGCAGGTTTTCACCTTTGAGTTCTTGAGGCACTGAAGCAATGGTTTTAATGTTGACTGTGACATCTTCTCCGGTTGTGCCGTTACCGCGTGTCAGCGCGCGAACTAAACGACCATGCTCGTAGAGAAGATTGATAGCTAGGCCATCTACTTTTACTTCACAGAGCCAGGAATTGATGGCACCTTCTTTTGTCGCTCGCTCAAACCACGCATCGAGCTCGTCGTCGTTAAAGACATTATCAAGACTCATCATCTTTTCTTTATGATCAAACTGATCAAAATGGGTAGCAAATCCTCCCCCAACATCAAGAGTGGGTGAATGAGGATCACGAAGTTCCGGATATTTACCTTCGAGTCCACTCAGCTTTTTCCAGAGGTCATCGAATTCAGCATCTGAAATAACAGGTTTATCCAAGACGTAGTATCGATACTGATGATCGCGAATCTGTTCGGAGAGTTCAGCCATTTCGCGGCGAACATTGCTGGTGTCCATAATTATGCGGTTCCTGTAATGGTCGCTGACCCCACAACTCGTTCGTCGTCGTAAATCACCATCGCTTGACCCGGCGCCAAGCCGTAAATTGGTTCATCGACTTTGGCCACCAAAGTTTCAATTCCGTCGGTGATGGTGCGGAAGTAACTACAACGATGCGGCGTCCCATGGGCGCGCACTTGAACAAAACCCTTATATGGCGCGGTTTCTGTGGCCTCTGGAGTTGGGCCGCACCAAATTGGTTGAGCGCCGTAGATTTCAGAGATAGCAAGTGCGTCACGATTACCAACTACAACAGTGTTCGTGACCGGCTCAATTTTCAGCACATAGCGCGGCTCGCCGCCCTTGGCCGGAACTGTTAGCCCAAGTCCTTTTCGTTGTCCGATCGTGTAGGTGTAGGCACCTTTATGTTCACCAAGCTTGTTTCCAGATTCATCCACGATTGGTCCCACTTCACTACCTAATCGCTCGCGTAACCAACCTGCGTTGTCTCCCGATGGCACAAAACAGATGTCATGGCTATCAGGCTTAAGTGCAACTGAAAGCCCCCGTTGTTGTGCTTCGAGACGAACGTTCTCTTTGGTGGTATCCCCTAGCGGAAAGAAGGCGCCTTGCAGTTGTTGCCGGTTTAATACTGCTAAAACATAAGACTGATCTTTTGCTGGATCGATTGCGCGATATAAGAGTCTGCCCTCATGAGATTCTTGCGTTTGCGCATAGTGACCAGTAACAACTCCATCAAATCCCATGGCTTGGGCGCGATCGAGCACCGCAGCAAACTTGATCTTCTCATTACATCTTAAACATGGATTAGGAGTATTTCCTGCGGCGTATTCTGCCAAGAAGTTTTCTACGACACCTTCATGGAATTCATCAGACATATCCCAGATATAGAAAGGGATTCCAATTACATCGGCAGCGCGTCGTGCATCATGAGAATCTTCAATAGTGCAACAACCGCGAGCTCCAGAGCGATATTTCTTGGGGTTCTTGGATAGCGCTAAGTGAACTCCGATGATGTCGTGACCAGCCTCTTTTGCGCGCGCGGCAGCAACCGCAGAATCAACTCCGCCACTCATTGCTGCGATTAGCTTCATAGTCCTTACTTCTTCTTCTCTCGAATCGGTTCTGGCGACTAAACGCGATAAGCCGCGCGCGCCCGATCGATTACGCGCTTGATACAGGTACGAAGATATTCGATATCGCTGTCAGTATTGCTTGTGCCTAGAGAAAATCGCAGTGATGAGCGCGCCTCTTTCTGGCTTAACCCCATAGCCATCAATACGTGGCTGGCTTCTTGGACTCCGGCGCTGCAGGCCGATCCAGTGGAACAGGCAATCCCCTCGGCATCAAAAAGCACTAAGAGGGCATCGCTCTCAGTGTCAGGAAAAGAAATATTTGCAATGCCCGGAAGCATTGCTCCGTGTTCTGCTCCATTGAGTCGCGCATCAGGAATCTCTTCGCGAATAACTTCGATTAACTTTTTTCGCAGTTGTTTAACTCTCTCCTGAGTTGATTCGAGATCGCGCAGCGCAGATTGAGTAGCTGCGACGAAAGAGACAATCCCTGCAGCATTGAGAGTTCCGCTACGAATATCTCTTTCTTGACCACCACCATGGAGAACCGGGGTGATATCAACGCCTTTCTTCAAAATGAGGGCTCCAACACCAACAGGACCGCCAACTTTATGTGCACTGATGGTCATGGCAAATACACCGAGTTCTTTAAAGGAGAGAGAAACTTTGCCAAGACTCTGAATAGCGTCAGTATGAACTGGGATTTCAAAGGCATCGGCCAATGCAACAATCTCTTTTATCGGTTGGATAGAGCCAACTTCGTTGTTGGAATGCATGATGCTCAACAGAGCAATTTCGTGATGGCGAGCTGCAAGAATCTCCTGGAGAGAATCGAGATCGACATATCCATCTTTGGTCACTGGAGCCTTGATTAATTCTGCGTCACTAAATTCTGAGAGCCATTGCGCGGGATCCAAAACTGCATGATGTTCGAATTCAGAAATAACAATGACTCTGCGTTTTGCATCAGCTTGATTGCGATGCCAATAAATTCCCTTCAGCGCCAGATTGTTCGCTTCTGTGCCCGAACCAGTAAAGATGATCTCGGTCGAGTGGCAATCAACGAATCCGGCGAGTTTCTCTCGCGCCTCTTCGAGCTCTTTTCTGACAGTCCGCCCATAAGTGTGCAAACTCGATGGATTTCCTAGACGGCGTGACTGTTCAATCAACGCCTGGAGAGCTACCTCTGAAATAGGCGTCGTCGCAGCATTATCGAGATATACGCGGGACATGCGCTAATTCTAGGTGAGGAATGACGAAATGAATTATGCGCGCTTGGAGGCGATGGCTTCGCGTGCTTGCGGCAAAACCGCAAACAAGTCACCCACGACTCCGAAATCTGCAAGATCAAAGATTGGCGCCTCAGGATCCTTGTTGATCGCGATGATGGTCTTTGAAGTCTGCATACCTGCACGATGTTGAATCGCACCGGAGATTCCGCAGGCTACATATAGTTGCGGGCTAACTGTCTTACCCGTCTGTCCAACTTGATGAGTATGGGGATACCAACCCGCGTCAGTTGCAGCACGCGATGCACCTACTGCTGCACCTAGAAGATCTGCCATCGCCTCAACTTGTGTGAAGTCGCCATTTGTTCCTCGACCACCTGAAATAACTATCTTGGCTTCAGTGAGTTCTGGTCGACCACCTTTGACGGCTGGTTGGGTGTTCGAGATGGTTACTAACTTCGCCTTCTCAGAAATTGTGATGTTAACTTTTTCGATAGTCGGTGTCTGGGATGTTGTAGCAGGTTCGATAGCACTTGGTCGAATAGTGATGACAGGTGTACCAATCTTGACTCTCGAGGAAACCGTGAATGATCCACCAAAGACTGATTGGGTTGCTCCAAGATCTGCTGCAAGATCAACTGCGTCAGTGATTACTCCACTATTGATGCGAACAGCAAGACGGCCGGCAATCTCCTTACCGCGAGCAGAAGAGGCAATTAGCACCGCACTTGGTTTTTGAGTTTCTACGATCTGCGCTAGCGCATCGACCATCGCAGCGATTCCATGTCTAGCAAAGTCATCATTCTCGACTGCAATAACTCTTTCGATTTCAGTGTTCGCAAGTTGAGATCCGAGTGCATCGGCCTGGCCGGCAGGGGCTAAAACCACTGCCAGAGGTGAGCCGCCACGTTTAGCAAAAGTAGCTAATTCAGCCGCTGTTTTTGCAACTTTTCCTGCCTCGTGATCTGCAAGTATCAAAATATTTGTCATCATCACACCAATCGCTTCTCGGCTAGGTAATCCGCTAATTTGCTTCCGCCATCACCAGAATCTTCAATCTTGATTCCTTTGTCGCGTGGTGGTCGAGCTTGGGCATCAGCGACGATGCTCCACGCGCCAACGCTGCCCACTTCAGAGGTTGCAATTCCTAGATCTGCAAGTGACTTATTCTCAATAACTTTTTTCTTCGCAGCCATGATGCCCTTAAATGATGGGTAGCGTGGCTCATTAATCTTCTCAATCACGCTAATGACACAAGGGAAGTTCGCCGACATTGTCTCGACGCCACTTTCTGTCATACGTGCAATTTCAACCTTTGATGCAGCGGCATCAACTTTGACAGAACCGGCGAAGGTGAGCTGGGCCCAGCCAAGTCGTTCTGCCAACATCGCCGGAATAACGCTCATACGAGCATCGGTTGATTCTGTTCCACAGAAAACTAAATCAAAGCCACCTTTGCTAATTACTTCAGCCAATACTCGAGATGTTGCAATTGCATCCGATCCTGCAAGTGAAGTATCTGTAACAAGTACGCCGCTATCGGCGCCCATAGATAGCCCTTTGCGAATTGCTTCTGTCGCCCGATCTGGTCCCATCGAAATTAATGTGATGGTGTGTTCCGGCGTCTCTTTACCTTCATTGAGGGGTTCTACGATTCGAAGAGCTTCTTCAATGGCATATTCATCTAAATCGTTGAGAACTGCATCAACGCTCTCGCGATCGAGCGCGCCATTCACCATCTTTTTTTCAGCCCATGAGTCGGGAACTTGCTTGACGCAGATTGCAATCTTCATGGCGGTTATGTTACTGGTCAGTAACCTCGCCCTCCAGCCGAGTTTTCCCGGGCCTTGAAGAGGCGATAGTCCTCTCGAATGATGCTTGAATAGCAAGGTGAAGCCGGCCAATCCCCACATTCTTGGAAACCACCCCACGGAAGGGGGAACCGACTTTGCACTCTGGGCTCCGGCAGCCGATGCGGTCGAGGTCTGTCTCTTTGATAATTCTCATGGTCGCTGGGCCGAAACTCGTTTCTCTCTCGCCCACCGAGATGGACCTATCTGGCACGGTTACTTAGCAGGGATTCGAGCCGGGCAGCGATATGGATACCGTGTTTATGGTCCATGGCGACCAGAACAAGGGTGGAGATTTAATCCCGCCAAAGTTTTGATTGATCCCTACACACATTTGCTTGATGGCGAGGTTGTGTATGCGCCAGAAATTTTTGGTCATCGCTCTGATGATGCTCTTGGCAATGGTGATCCGATGCTGCGTGATGAGAGAAACTCACTCGGTTTCGTTCCCTTATCTGTTGTTACTGCACATGCACCGCGCATCATTCAACGACCTCGCACCCCGTGGAAGCGGACATTTATTTACGAAGCTCATGTTCGCGGCCTCACCGCCAAGAATGATGAGATTCCTGAACATGAACGTGGGACATATAAGGCACTGGGACATCCATCAACAATTCAATATCTCACCCGACTAGGTGTTACCGCACTTGAGCTTCTTCCCATTCACCATTTCGTGACCGAGATTCACACTCACGCTCGTGGTCGCAGTAATCATTGGGGTTACAACCCTCTGGCTTTTTCTGCTCCACATCGCAGGTATGCCGCAACTGAGGATCCTGTCAGAGAGTTACAAGAAAGTATTGATGCGCTTCATTCTGCAGGAATCGAAGTAATTCTCGATGTTGTCTATAACCATACTGCCGAAGAGGGACGACAAGGACCAACATATTCATTACGAGGAATCGATAACAAGACTTTTTATCGCCACAGCAATGATGATCACTATGAAGATGTAACCGGCTGTGGAAATACCTTGGATTCAAGGCGGCCTTTTGTAACCAGAATGATTATTGATTCACTTCATTGGTGGAGTCAGATTGTCGGAGTCGATGGATTTAGATTTGATCTCACAACAGCAATCTCGCGAGGCGACAATGCGATTGACACATACGGACCGCTTATTTCGGCAATCTCTTCTGACCCAATTCTGCGTGAGAGGAAGCTGATTGCAGAGCCTTGGGATGTCGCAGGCTATGCCTTAGGCGATTTTCCACATCCGTGGCGAGAGTGGAATGACGCATATCGAGATGCCACGAGACAGTTCTGGCTCGCTGATAGCGCGCGCGGCCACAGCAACGGCGTCTCAGATCTAGCTTCGCGCATCGCTGGCTCAAACGACATCTTCTACTTCCGTGGACCCACATCATCGATTAATTTCGTCACAGCTCATGATGGATTCACACTTAACGATCTTGTCTCATACAACCACAAACATAATGAAGCCAATTTAGAAGAGAATCGAGATGGCAGCGATACTAATCGGTCCTGGAATCTGGGAATTGAAGGCCCGACTGATGATGATGGGATAAATCAGAAACGTAATCAACTCAAGAAATCAATCATGGCCACTCTTATGCTCTCGTCAGGCGTACCAATGATTTCAATGGGCGATGAAGTTTCCCGCACCCAAAATGGTTCCAATAATGCGTACTCACTCTCGCCGAACTCTGCAGATGATGCTGCAGAGAATTTTGGTGGCGGATGGGCGCTCTCGTGGGAGCGCGATGTCATTCAAGAAGATCTCGTAGAGACTGTTGCGGCATTGGCTCGTATTCGTTCAACATACATGGTTGATGTCACCGAGCAATTCTTCACTGGCGAACTTGATCAAGGAACAAAGCGAAAAGATATCGCTTGGTTTGGAAGTGATGGACTTGAGATGACTTCCCATAACTGGCAAGACAGTTCGATACGACACTTAGCCCTCAGCGTTGATGCCACCCATAATCAAGGGCTTTTCATCATCTTGAATAGCGACCATGAAGATCATCTCTTTACGCTTCCTAATCAAACTTGGGGAGATTCCTTCCGGACAGTCTTTGACTCAACCGCCTTTATTAACGATTTCAATCCATCGCTCAAGAAACCAAGCGATACGACGCTTGTGAAAGCGATGAGCGTTCAGGTCTGGTTGATTAACAGAAGTTAGTCGACATTGAACATGACGCTCACGGTAGATGTGATCGTCTTGTCGATTGTTGTTGTGTCGTAATAACCACCTGAGGAGATATCAACGGAGTCTGGGGAGGTCACTTGGAATGGGCCAGAACGAACGCTCATAACGCTGCCAACTTTGCCACCTGTCGCCTCGACTATCGCTTCGGCGCGAACCTGAGCATCTTCCATCGCCTGCTTAAGGAGTTCGGGGCGAAGCTCACTTAACTGAGATACATAAAACTGTGGGCCGTAGTTTGTGACACTTACTCCGGATTCGAGAAGAGCTCCAATTCCATTACTGAGCTTGGCAATTAATTCGACATCGTCGCTGCGCACCGTGATTGATCGTGAGGCGCGGTAATTCAAAATGCGGCCAGTGCTGTTGCCGTTGGAATATTCCTCTTGCGGATACGCAGAGACCGAGCCGAGTTCAATTGACTCGGAGGCAACTCCCCCATCAGTGAGGTATTTTGTAACGGCCTGCGTTGCGATTCCAACTTTACGTACCGATTCAGAAATAGTGGGTGCGACTTGTTCGGCATTCAAAGTCCAAACAGCTTTATCAGCTTTGGCATCAACGCGCGCAGAGCCTGTGACTGTAATGCCCTCATTTGAGCGAGAGGCAAATCCACTTCCAACTTGATTGAGTCCCAATCCCATTGCTATCGCCACAATGGTGGCTGCAACAATCAGCGTTATTGACTTCTGTTTTTCGTTCTCGCTCATACTGAAATTCTACCAGCGCACTCTTCGATTCCATCTATCTCAATTTGTCGGAATGGCTCTAAAGATTGATCCCACGGCTTTCCAAGTAATTTCTCAAGTTGGGCGATGACATCACTTTCCTTGAGGTTTGTAGAAATAGCGCTGGTAATTTGATGTTCGTTCATCATTATGTCCCCGTGCGGTCCAACACTTGCCCGATACAAGCCAAGTTCTGGAGTGAACATAAATAGGGATCCATCACTTCCATTCATTGCAGACTCATGGACTTCGAAACGAAGATAGTGCCAACCTCTCAAAGTGCTCGCAATCTTCGCACCGGCACCAAGAGTTCCATGCCACGTTACGGCAGCGCGCCACGTTCCTACTGCAAGTGGTTGTGGTGACCATTTCAATTCGATCGGATTGCCGAGAACTTCGTTTAATGACCAATTGATATGGGTCAGAACTGGTTTGGGCGCAGAATAAATATGAATCTGCCCGTGAGTAGGGCCGATTCCAATCGGGTGTAGCAAGGACATGGCAGCTCCTGATAGACGAAGTTCGCATCTCCTGACAGATGCGACCTTCCCCAGTCCATCTATCTCGCCTGCACTTCGGCTATCTCGTGGCTTTCTGCCGCCAGAGGCGCATCCTCACCTATCTCAAGAGTCTTGCCAAGAGGTTTGGATGCACGTTTTTTGGGCCTACTTATTCAGGGTACGCTTCACCCTAGTCCAACGCTTATCAGTACCCGCTTGATAGCTTTTGCTTGAATCGGTATC
>CAYSGG010000033.1:0-11608 GCA_964430775.1 uncultured Clavibacter sp.
CCATCTTTAGTGCGATCAAAGAGCGCGCCCCATGTCTCAAGTTCCCAGATGCGATCTGGTGATTCCTTGGCATGAAGCTCTGCCATTCGCCAGTTATTCAAGAATTTTCCGCCGCGCATAGTGTCGCGGAAGTGAACCTTCCAGCCATCGTTCTCGTTGACGTTACCCATCGCCGCTGCGGCGCCACCTTCGGCCATAACAGTGTGGGCTTTGCCAAAGAGTGATTTACAGATGATCGCAACGCGCAGACCTGCTTGACGCGCTTCTACTGCCGCGCGAAGACCTGCCCCGCCTGCGCCGATGACGACTACATCGAATCGGTAGCGATCGAATTTGATTTCGTTATTAGCCATGGATTCGTCCTAGAAGAAGTAGTAGTTAGTGATAGCGCCGGATGCGACTGCACGAACATAGAAATCGGTAAATGCCACGACAAAGAGTGAGATCCACGCAAAGGTCGGATGGCGATGATTGAGCACTGAGACCCACGACCAGAGTTTGTAACGCACTGGATGCTTGGAGAAATTACGGAGACGCCCACCAATTGTGTGGCGGCAGGTATGACAGGAAGCGGAGTAGAGCCATAACATCGCAGCGTTGAGTGTAAGAACGAGTGAACCAACGCTCATATGTCCCCACTCGCCTTCAGGATTCTTGAAAGCAATCACTGCGTCATAAGTAAGAATGACATTGAGAACAAGTCCGGCATAGAAGAACCAACGATGTCCGTTCTGCAAAATCAAAGGCGCGCGAGTTTCTCCGGTGTATTTGGAATGTGGTTCTGCAACTGCGCATGCTGGTGGTGACATCCAGAATGAACGGTAGTAAGCCTTGCGGTAGTAATAACAAGTAAGGCGGAAACCAAGTGGGAAGATCAAAATCAATAGTGCAGGTGAAATTGCTAAACCAAAGAGATTAATCGCGCCGAATGGTTGGCCGAAGTGTGATGCGCCTTCAACGCAGGCAGTCGAGAGACATGGTGAATAGAAAGGTGAGATCAGTGGTTCGGCCCAGTAATACTTATTTTCAAATGCGCGGAATGTTGCATAAATAATGAAGGAGACAAGAACTGCAACCGTAATGAGTGGTTGTAGCCACCACTTATCAGTTCGGAGCGTGCGCTCTTTTATTGCTGCACGAGTTGAAGAAAAAACACCTGTTGCCACGCAACGCCTCCTTGAAGGAACGGCTGGAAGTAATGCCGTAATTTTCCTCGTCAGTCTCAGGAGTTTCTAGGTGAACTCTTATGAAATCGCCCACAAGTAACGCTGGCGGAGGGCGTGGGATTTGAACCCACGAAGGTTTCCCTTGCCGGTTTTCAAGACCGGTGCACTAGGCCACTATGCGAGCCCTCCGTGGGAAAACTTACCTTTACTTGGAGGGGTCTTCAAAATCCGCAGGTGTATCCAAACTTCCTAGTGCTGGTTTGAGATGAATTCGGAAGCGCACTGACGCCATTTGAATCGCAACTATCACGGTGGCTGAGATCGCAACCACAATATTCAAATCCAACATGCTTTTCTCTAGAAATACGAAGACGGTTGCACCAATGAGAGAACCTGTGGCGTACAAAGGACCACCACTAAAGATCTGTGGAGTTGTACGGCAGACGACATCACGTAGAACCCCGCCACCAACCGCAGTCACAGCGCCAAGTAAAACCGCAACAAGATCTGTCGTGATGTTTACTGTTGCTTTATATGTTCCTGCGATTGCAAAGAGTGACATTGCAACTGAATCAAGGAAGACAACTCCATTGGCAGCTTTCTTATACAAACGGCCAACCAAGAGTGCGACTAGTGCTCCACCGACTGCGGTGAGAATGTACTTATCTTCCATGGCTGCAGGGCGACCAACAGCGAGCAATAAGTCACGCAAAATTCCGCCACCTAAACCCGTCAGGATTGCAACTGAGATGACGCCAATCAGATCAAATCGTTTATAGAAGATTGCAAAAAGTGCGCCTTGAAACGCACCGATACCAACACATAACAAATCCAACCAGACAGGAACGGCAGCACTCATCGTGGTAACTCCAATAACTTCTCGATCTCTTTTGCAACGCCATCTTCTTGATGTGGGTCGGCGATGAACTTCGCATGTTTATGTCCATCGGGGTGTCCATCAGCCATCGCCCACGATCTACCTGCCCATGACAACATCGTAAAGTCGTTGGGGTTATCTCCAAATGCGACTGATTCCTCGGCGGTTATTCCATGTCTTTCTGCCATCTTGGAGAGCGTTGCTCCTTTAGAAATACCAAGCGCATTGATTTCTAGGAGTGAATCATGAGCATTCGAGTGAGTAACGGTCGCAACTCCCTCAAGTTCCTTTAAAGCAATTTCTAACATCTCATCTGAGGTGAGTTCTTGATCTGAACATCGCGCAAGAATTTTCAGTGCTGGGCTCTCCATAATCTCGGTGATGTCATGGACTCCGATGTTATCCAGACCAACATCCCAGCGCGGAACATAGGCTTTTTCGCGATGGAAATAATTATGGGCTTCCACAGCAAAAGAGATGGTTGGAATCGCAAGACGGAGTCGATTCACAGTTTCAATCTGATTGGTGACAGGCATCAACCACTCTTCAAGGATCTTTTGATTATGTATGTCATACAACATCGCACCGTTGCCACAGATTCCATGTCCAAATGAGAAAGCTTCGGCGATTTCTGGCATCCATCTCGGCGGTCGACCAGTGACATAGAAAATTTCAATGCCTTCATTGTGTGCGTTTGTGAATGCTTCTTTTGTGCGATCAGAGATCTGGCCATAATGCGGCACGATGGTTCCGTCGAGATCTGTTGCAATAAGTTTCGGACGACGTTCGAGTGCGCTCAATTAGCCCACCGGAACAAATCGATCCATTCCGAGGAATGGTTGAAGAGCCTTCGGAACAAGAACAGATCCATCAGCTTGTTGGTGATTCTCGAGAATCGCAACGATCATGCGTGGGATTGCAACCAGAGTTCCGTTAAGAGTTGCAACAGGTGATGTTCCAGATTCACCCTTAGTGCGCACATTGAGGCGGCGAGCTTGGAACTCACTGCAATTAGAAGTGCTAGTAACTTCGCGATAGGCACCTTGAGTTGGTATCCACGCTTCGCAATCAAACTTGCGATTCGCGCTCGATCCCAGATCTCCAGTAGCAACATCGATGACGCGATAGGGAATCTCCATGGCATTAAGGAAATCCTTCTCCCACGCCAATATCCGCTTATGTTCTTCTAACGCATCTTCTGGAGCGCAGAACGAGAACATCTCGACTTTTTCAAATTGGTGAACGCGGATGATTCCGCGCGTATCTTTTCCATAAGAACCAGCTTCACGACGGAAACATGGTGAGTATCCGGTGTAGCGCAGAGGAAGTGACTTTGCATCCAAGATTTCATCCATGTGATACGCAGCAAGAGGAACTTCGCTAGTGCCGACTAAATAGAAATCATCTTCCTTCAGATGGAATACATTCTCTGATGCTTGTCCAAGAAATCCTGTGCCTTCCATCGCCGCAGGCTTAACCAGGACGGGTGGGATGACTGGGATGAAACCAGCTTTTGTTGCCATTGAGATCGCATAGTTAATAAGCGCTAATTCAAGAAGTGCACCTACTCCTGTGAGGTAATAAAACCGCGCACCAGAAACTTTTGCGCCACGCTCGACATCAATAGCGCGCAACATTTTTCCGAGTTCTACGTGGTCTCGAGGTTCGAAATCAAAAGTTCGTGGAGTACCAACTTCTTCGATTACTTTGAAATCCGCTTCGCCTCCAATAGGGGCGTTTGTGTCGACCAGATTCGAGATCTCCATAGCGATCTTTTTGAAATCTGCTTCGGTTGAATTCTTTTTTCCTTCTGCTTCTTTTACTGCAGCTGAGAGTGATTTTGCTTTTTCAAGCAGCGCAGTTTTCTCGTCCCCTTTAGCTGCTCCAACAGATTTAGAGAGAGTGTTCTGTTCGGCGCGCAGCGCTTCGAATTCAACGATTGCAGTGCGACGTTTTTCATCTGCCGCGAGGGCTTGATCCACAAGTGCAGGGTCTTCACCGCGAGCTTTCTGGGATGCGCGCACGAGATCTGGGTTATCTCGAAGTACTTTTACATCAATCATTTAGATCGTCTCCCCAGCCCGAACTGACGCTAACCACGTATCAGCTTCTTTAAATGAAGCATCTGCTGATGCAGGTGTGGTTGTGGGTGCAACTTTATCGGCTCTGGGATATGAACCTAAGTAACGAACATCTTCACAGATTCGACGGAGCCCCATCAGAGCATCTCCCACGCGTTCATCGCTGATATGACCTTCTGCATCAATGATGAAGTGATAGTGGCCAAGTTCGCGACCTGTTGGACGAGATTGAATAAAAGTTAGATTTACTCCTCGGACAGAGAACTCGGTGAGAACTTCTAATAGCGCGCCCGCATGATCTGCGCCAATAAACGCTGCAAGTGAAGTGCGATCGTGTCCTGTTGGTTGTGGAACTGTTCCTGGCTTTCCAACCAATACAAATCGTGTGACAGCGCCATCGTTATCTCCAATATTGCTTGCAATGGTTGAGAGGTCATAAGAATCTGCGGCGCTTGGAGCTGCGATTGCGGCATCAAATTCATTCTTTGTTAGCGCTTGCGCAGCCGCAGCGGTTGAGGATGTAACGATGATTTCTACATCTGAATAATGCTTTGCGATGAAAGTTCGGCATTGGGCTTCGGCATGTGGATGTGTTGCAATCTTCTTGATGGTGTTCTTCTCGTTTCCTTTGAGAACCATGAGAGAGAAGGTGACGGGTAGCGTCACTTCACCGTAGATCACTAGAGGTGCGCCGATTGCTAATTCATCAAGGGTGCGCGCAACAACTCCTTCGACAGAATTTTCGATCGGAACAAGTGCGCGCTCGGCTGCGCCAGATCGGACTGCATCAAGCGCGGCTGTGACATTGGAGTAAGGAATTAAAGAATCTGAAGGGTTTGCAATGGTACGAAGCGCTGCCTCAGTGAATGTCCCAACTGGGCCCAAATATGCGTACGTCGTCACTGCGTAAGGATACTCGGGCATATGAAATGGCGCCAAGAATTATGCCTTTTATGTATGGCACTTCCACCATTAGGCTTCGTGAATCATGGCGACACAACTTCACTTCTCGGAGATCGCATGGCGCTCTGAAATCGGACTTCATCGAGAAGGCAATGAAGATTCAGGATTTGTTTCTCACACCGTTCTTGCTGTCGCAGATGGAATGGGTGGATACGTCGGTGGTGAGATTGCGTCAAGCACTGTAATTTCAAAACTTGCCGAACTAGCGCCGATTTTGAATAACCCAGAACTTGATAGTGAATCGCGCGAGGATTTATTGCGCAGCTCTATTTCAACTATGGATGAAGCAATTGCTGAAATTGGAACACAACGCCCTGAATTAGTAGGCATGGGAACTACTCTCACTTCTATCGCTCTATTCAATAATTTTGCTTTATTACTTCATGTTGGTGATTCGCGCGCCTACCGAATTCGCGGAAAGAAAATTGAACAACTCAGCCATGATCACACTGTCGTACAGGAACTTCTTGATCAAGGAAGATTGACGCCTGATGAAATCGCAGAGCACCCTCAACGTTCTTTTCTTACTCAAGCTTTGATGGGTAAACAGAACCTCACGCCAATCCTGATTGCTTATCCAGTTGAAAAAGGCGACACCTTTGTGCTTTGTAGTGATGGGCTGACTGCTGTGGTTGATGACGGAAAGATTTCACAAGCGGCTCAAGGTGATGTGAAGGATGCTGTTGATTCTCTGATTGATCTGACCTATAAAAACGGTGCGCCAGATAATGTCACAATTGTTATTGCTCGTATCGGAGAGAGTTCTGCTGATATTTCATCGACACGATTCGGAGCTGCGTCATGAAACGAGTTCTGGGAGATCGCTACGAACTCGGTGAAATGATCGGCACCGGCGGTATGGCTGATGTATATGTTGCACGAGACCTACGCCTCAATCGCGAAGTTGCAGTCAAGATCTTGCGAAGTGACTTGGCGCGCGATCCACTATTTGTAGCTCGATTTAATAAAGAGGCGCTCGCTGTCGCGGCGCTTAATCACCCTGGAATTGTCTCTGTTTATGACTCTGGAAAAGAAGATACTCCAAGCGGAGCAATGCCTTACATGGTTATGGAGTATGTAGAAGGTAAAACGCTCCGAGAAATCCTCCATAAGGGTGAGCGCTTTCCACTGCAGCGCGCTGTTGAAATTGTTGATGGAATTCTGGTTGCCCTCCAGTACTCCCATAAGAGCGGAATCATTCACCGCGATATTAAGCCTGGAAACATCATGATCACCGATAACGGCGATGTAAAGGTGATGGATTTCGGAATCGCGCGCGCACTTGCAGATGGCGGCGCAACTATGACCAGTACATGGAACATTGTCGGAACTGCACAATATCTCTCGCCAGAACAAGCAACTGGAAGTCAAGCAGATGCTCGTAGTGATCTCTATTCGGTTGGATGCCTTTTCTATGAGATGGTTTCTGGCAAACCACCATTCTCTGGGGAGACTCCAGTTGCAATCGCATACCAACATGTCTCTGCCGCACTTACACCTGTAACTGAAGTTGAGCCGACTCTTGATCCTGCGCTGAACAATTTCTTTAGCGTTGCTCTCGCAAAAGATCCTGCTGATCGATATCAGAGCGCTAATGCAATGCTTAAAGATGTGAAGAAGCTTTCAAAAGGCGAAGGAATTACTACCCAGATTCCACGACAGAAGAAACCTGTTAACCGCCGCAATCGGATTGCTGCAATCGCACTTGCTCTGGTTTTAGTTGCAGGAAGTGGAAGTTATTTAATTTTCCGCCCCACCCCTGCCTCTTCGCTGCGTACCTTGCCCAATGTTGTTGGTTTAACTGAGGCTCAAGCGCGCGAACAGTTAAGTGGATTCACCATCACAATCCAACGCGCACCAGATCCCCGAATTCCACGTGATCGCGTTTCTAATCAATTACCGCTTGCTACTACCCGAGTTTCACTCGGTTCTGCAGTAACACTGACCCTCTCTGATGGCCCAGGAGATGCAACAGTTCCAACAGGTTTGGTTGGTAAGCCACTTGAAGAAGTTCGCACTGCGCTGATTGCTGCAGGGCTGCGTGTTAGCCGCACTATTGCTGTTGATTCAGAGCAAGAACCCGGAATCGTTCTCAAAGTTACTCCAGAGCCAGGCTCCACAATTGAGGCTGGATCGGGTGTGGTGTTGGAGATTGCCAGTGGAAATGTTCAGGTGCCATCTCTTGTTGGAATCTCTGAAATTGAAGCAAAGACGATTCTGACGCAAGCAGGATTCTTAGTAAAAATTGTTGAGGCCTTTGATGCTAATCAACCAGTCGGTGTAGTTCTTGCTCAAGCGCCAAGTGCTGGTGAGACGCGCATTATTGGATCGTCAGTAACGATTACGGTTAACAAAGCTCCTAGTTAACAACCAAGTTAACGATTGAGAATCGGTGAAAGACCTTCGGATCTTTCACGCGCACCAATATCTCCACACTCCACCAACCAGTTTCCTAACATCTGATAGCCATGTTCTGTTAGTACTGACTCTGGATGAAACTGCACGCCATGAATTGGTAGCGATGTATGGCGAATCGACATCACAACGCCGCTCTCGCTGCGTCCAGTGATTTCAATGTCTTCTGGAAGTGTTCCATCTTTGATGGCTAAGGAGTGATAGCGCGTAGCAGTAAAAGGTGTTGGGATTTTTTGTAATACACCAGAGTTGTTATGTGAAACGACAGAGGTTTTGCCATGTAAAAGTTCTGGCGCTCGTGTGACTGTTGCGCCATATGCAACAGCGATTGCTTGGTGACCAAGACAGACTCCAAGAAGTGGTTTTTTGATTTCGGCGCAATGTTTAATCATCGGAATAGATACACCTGCAGCCTCCGGTGTTCCCGGACCTGGGGAGATAAGTACACCGTCGTAGTTATCTGCTGCTTCGGCGGTAACTTCATCATTGCGAACCACAGTGCATTCGGCGCCGAGTTGTTGGAGGTATTGGACGAGGTTAAATACAAAGGAGTCGTAGTTATCGACCACCAAGATTTTCGTCCCCATCGCTCCATCCTTTCTCATAGTCTGGCTCTCGTGTTAGCGGGAACTCTGGTGTAACCTGCCGCCATGCCAAAGTCGCGCATCCGCAAGAAGAAGAAAGATAACCGTCCGGACCTCCTTGTGCCCGAGGCCAATCCACTTGAGCTTGAGAGCCCTCGCTGGCTTGCTCCGACGATGATCACCGCCTTCCTTATCGGCCTCTTCTGGATCGTCATCTTCTACGTCTCCCAGACCCAGTACCCGATCCCCAATATCGGCGCCTGGAACATGGTTGTGGGCTTTGCCTTCATCGGCGTGGGCTTCTCGCTGGCTACGCGCTGGCGTTAATTCGGGGCGCAATACCTCTTTACTAATTACATCCATGTAATTCTCCACAGGTTTATCCACCCCTGTGAATAGCGCCTCAACCCCCTTCCACCCCTTATTGAGCCTGCCGACCTACTCTTAGGCGCATGATTCAAACTATCTTGGCGATCCTGGCCTATGTGGCCACAGTCGTGGCTCTCGTCGCAATCTCTCTGCGTTCAGTTGAGCTCTATCGCCGGATTAAAGCCGGACAGCCCGACCCGACACGCAATAACAATAAAGCACAACGTTTTGCTCTGATGGTTCGTGAAGTTCTTACACACGCAAAGATGTTGAACTTCACTGGCTCTGGAATTGCACATTGGTTTGTGATGATCGGCTTTGTCTCTCTCTTTGGAACTCTTGTTACAGCTTATGGACAAGTTATTGATCCACATTTTGTACTTCCTCTTATTGGACATTTTGTTCCGTACAACTTCTTCGTTGAATTGATTACTTGGTTGACTGGAATCGGCATTGTTACATTGATTGCCATCCGCCAAATCACTCGAATTACAAATAAGGGAAAGAGTTCGCGCTTCTTTGGTTCTGGAACTTGGAAGGCGTATTTCGTCGAGGCAACAATTTTGGCAATCGTCTTCTTTGTTATTGCCCTGCGCGGGCTTGAAGGTGCATTGTTAGGTGAGAAAGCGAAACCATGGGAGTTTGCACTTTCACAGCCAGCCGTGAACGCATTTGCAGACCTTGATGTACCAACTCTTGAAAATTGGATTGTTATTGTCGCAGCTTTAAAGATTATCGTCTCGATGACTTGGTTCATTGTGGTCGCTGCTAATTTAACTATGGGTGTGGCTTGGCATCGATTCTTAGCGCCATTCAATATCTATTTCAAACGTAATGTTTCTGCTACGCCAACACTTGGCGCGCTGCCCGAAATGCTTTCTCATGGCAAGCCCATAGATTTTGAAGATCCACAAGAAGATGATGTGTTTGGTATTGGTAAAGGGGCCGATATTTCCTGGAAAGGCTTGCTGGATATGGCGAGCTGTACCGAATGTGGTCGCTGCCAATCTCAATGCCCTGCATGGCACACCGATAAACCACTCTCGCCAAAGTTATTAATTATGGCGATGCGTGATCACGCGCTCGCTAATGTTCCAAAAGAGGGTCCAATCGTTGGCGAAACAATCTCGCCTGATGTTCTCTGGTCTTGTACAACCTGTGGCGCCTGCGTTAATGAGTGCCCGGTTGATATCGAACATATCGATCACATCGTCAACATGCGACGCTTCCAGGTCTTAGTTGAATCTGAATTCCCAACCGAACTCGGTGGCACATTCCGTAATTTGGAAAAGGCCGGAAATCCATGGGGCGCTAATCGCACTGATCGCAATGCATGGATTGCAGAATGTTCATTCCCAGTTGATGTCATCGATGGCGCGCTGCCTGATGATGTTGAGTATCTCTTCTGGGTGGGATGTGCTGGTGCGTATGAAGAGCGTGCCAAGAAGACCACTAAAGCTGTCGCTGAGTTGTTATATATGTCTGGCGTGAAATTCGCTGTTCTGGGTGCGCGTGAAACCTGTACAGGTGATCCTGCTCGTCGTGCTGGAAATGAATTCTTGTACCAGATTCTCTCTCGCGAAAATATTGAGACTTTCAAAGAGGTTTACACCAACTACAAAGGTAAGAAAAAGGTTGTTGTAACCTGCCCGCATTGCTTTACAACTATTGGTCGCGACTATAAACAACAAGGTTTTGAATTAGAGATGGTCCACCACACCCAGTTGCTTAACACTCTTGTTAAAGAAGGTCGATTAAAGCCAATCGCACCAGCTACCAAGAAATTGACGTATCACGATCCTTGTTACCTCGGTCGTCACAATCAGATTTATGAACCACCACGCGAATTGTTGGAGTCAACTGGTGTTGATTTAGTTGAGATGCCTCGTAATAAAGAGCGTTCGTTCTGTTGTGGAGCTGGTGGCGGCAGAATGTGGATGGAAGAGAAACTTGGTACGCGCATCAATATGAATCGAGTTGACGAGGCGATTGCAACTGGAGCGCAAGAGGTTGCGGTTGGTTGTCCATTCTGTCGCGTGATGGTCAGTGATGGAGTTAAGGGTCGCGAGGCAGATGTTGAAGTGATTGATGTTGCGCAGGCGCTACTTCGTTCGGTTAAGAACGAGGGTAGCCAAGGTGCCACCAATCAACCCGCCTAGATGACCGCGCCAATCCACGCCACCTAACGCAAAACCAATCGCAAAGTTAAGTCCAATAATCACAAGTATCGAGCGCCATTCGATTCCTGCTCGCTCACCTATTAAGGCGAGCGCTCCAAAGAGCCCGAAGATCATTCCGGATGCGCCAATTGAGTACACATACGCTGGATTAAAAAGCACAGATAGCGTTGATCCGGAGAGCAACGAAACCAGCAGGATGATGGCGTATTTCTTCCGACCAAAGTAATTCTCGAGTGGGGTTCCTAAAGCATGGAGCGCGTAGAGATTGAAAGCTAAATGCCAGAGACCGCCATGTAAAAGTGCGACTGTGATGAGCCGGTAATACTCGCCATTTTCAACGAAGAAACGGTTGAGTAATAAACGCTCTTCATATCCTGGAATGAGAATTTCAAGAAGATACGACGCAGCGATTACAAATACAAGTGTGCCTGTGAGGGTACGGCGCATCTAATTAGGATAGTGATACAGAGTTAATCTTGATAGCTTGGATTGGACGATCCGCGCCACCAGTCTTCACTTCTGAGATTGCCTGAACGACTTTCTGGCTCGCTTCATCTTTAACTTCGCCAAAGATTGTGTGTTTGCGATTTAGCCATGAAGTGTCAGCAACTGTGATGAAAAATTGTGAACCGTTTGTGCCAGGTCCGGCATTTGCCATCGCTAGAAGGTATGGCTTGTTAAAAGAAAGTTCGGGATGGAATTCATCCGCAAAGCGATAGCCAGGTCCGCCTGTACCGGTACCAAGTGGATCTCCACCTTGAATCATGAATCCTTTAATAACGCGATGGAAAACTGTTCCGTCATAAAGCGGTTGATTGGTTTTTTCACCAGTATTTGGATTTACCCATTCGCGCATACCTGCTGCAAGTTCAACGAAGTTAGCAACTGTTTTTGGTGCGTGGTTTGGAAATAGTTCGATAACAACATCACCCATTGTTGTGTGAAGTGTTGCGCGCGAGATTGGTGGTGTATC
>CAYSGG010000034.1:0-11168 GCA_964430775.1 uncultured Clavibacter sp.
CCATATCCGCAACAACGCCCATATCGTGGGTGATCAAAAGAATCGCAGAGTTGAGCTTTGTGCGAAGCCCACGCATCAGATCGAGGATTTCAGCTTGAATAGTTACATCAAGCGCTGTGGTTGGTTCATCCGCAATCAATAGCCCCGGATCACAGGCAAGTGATTGAGCGATCATTGCGCGTTGGCGCTGTCCACCCGAGAGCTGATGAGGATATTTGTCGAAGGATTTCTCTGGGTCTGGGATTTCAACCATAGAAATCAACTCAATCGCACGTTCGCGAGCCTGATTAGGGCCCATATCAAAGTGAGTACGGAGCGTTTCAACAATCTGGAAACCGATTGTATAAACCGGGTTAAGCGCAGTCATTGGCTCCTGGAAGATGTAAGCAACTTCCTTACCGCGTGCATTTCTCAGAGTTGTCTTAGATGCTCCCAGCATCTCTTGACCCTTGACCTTAACGGAGCCGGAAGTGCGCGCATTTGAAGCAAGCAGGTTCATAATTCCCATAGCTGTGGTGGATTTACCTGAACCTGATTCACCAACAATGGCTAGAGTCTTTCCGGCATGGACATCAAAGTTCATCTTGATGGCTGCTGGGTACCAGACACCATCCACCCAGAATTCAACGGTGAAATCGCGTACTTGAAGAACTGGTTCGTTCATTTAGGCAGCCCTTCTTTCGTTACGTGAGAGGATAGCGACGTGACTAACGCCGAAACCTTCAGACCGACTAGTGGTTACATCATGGCTTTTAGCGCATTTTTTGCGATCAGCGCTTTGAGTTACATCAATATTGTCGATTATGGCTTCCGCGGCGGACTTACCAGCATTACATGGGGCCTGGTTCTGAGCGCAGTCTTTTACTTGATCTTCATTCATCCCAAAGTTGTCTTCTTTGATGAGGGACTGACGATTGTCAATCCTTTGACGACAATCACTATGGGATGGCACGACGTCGACGATATTGATGCTCGCTTCACTATGTATGTCGTCAACAAGACCAGTGGTACAAAGATTCATGCTTTTGCCGCTCAAGCTCCCGGCAGATATCACAGTAGAACCGTTCATCCCAATGAAGTTAAGGGAATGCGCGTCGGAGACAGCGGCATGATCCGCGCGGGCGAGAGCCCCCGCACTAGCTCTGGAGCCGCTACCGCTATTGCGCGAACCCGATTCGAGCAGTTCCAACGCTTTGAAAATCAAAGAAGTATCACTTTTTCCAGCGAATTCAACAAGAGAGCAGTAGTTGCTTTTGTAGCGCTCGTTGTCGTTGCAGTCGTAACTCAAGTTTTTCATTCTTAAGCTACCTCTGCGCGACTTTCAAGTGCACGCGCATTCGCCTTGTCCTTACGGCTTAGACGGCGACGCTGGCGAGGATCAAAGGCATCGCGTAAACCATCACCGATGAAGTTGATGCAGAGCGCAATCGCAATAATAAAGAGACCTGGATACCAGAAGAGCCAAGGACGAGTAGTGAATGCGTCCTGATAAGTAGAGATCAAAAGGCCCAAAGAGACATCCGGCGCGACAACGCCAAAGCCAAGATAGCTCAGCGCTGTTTCGGTGAGGATTGCACCTGACATAAGAAGCGTGACAGAGACAATGATTACGCCAACCGCGTTCGGCAAAATGTGCTTGAAGATGATGCGGCGATTACCTGCACCAGCAACACGAGCTGCATCCACGAACTCGCGTTCGCGCAGTGTGAGGAACTCGCCACGCACGAGTCGCGATAGACCCGTCCACGAGAACAGTCCGAGAAGTAGAGCGAGGAAGGCCGCACCCTTATTTCCGTAATGGAAACCAATGACAGAACCGATGATGATGACAGGAACGGTGATGATGAAGTCAACAACGCGCATCAATACGCCATCAACCCAACCACGGAAATAACCGGCGACTGCGCCAATGACGGTGCCGAGAGTCGCAGCGATGATTCCAATGATGAACATAACGAGAATTGAACGTTGGGCGCCGCGCATGACTAACGCTAGATAATCGCGACCGATATCGTCTTGGCCAAATGGGTGTTCCCCAAGAGCGACTCCGTCACCATCAAAGAATGGAACCGCATCAATCGTTGGACATCCGACGGTGCCACCTGGGCAATCCTGATAACGCAATTCAGGCATATCTTCGAAGCCGTACTTCCACCACCCTGGGATGATGAATGGCTTCTCTTTACTGCCTATGCGCCAATCCAAGGAGGTGTAGACGATTGCAATCAATGTGAAAAGGAATACGACCGAGATCATGGCCGCACGGTGGCGAACGAAACGACGGAAGACGATTTGGCCCTGACTTAGACCTTCAGTCTCCTTATTGGCAATAGCGTTTTCATTCGCCTCGTTGACAATTTCAACTTCTTTTTTCTTACGCGCCATTATTTACCAGCTCCTACACGAATTCGAGGATCAAGCACGGAATAAAGAAGATCAGCAATCAAATTAGCCAAGATTGCCAAAGTGGAGAGGAAGAGGATTACGCCCATCAACAAGTTGAGGTCAAAGGAGTTAATAGCCTTGTTGAATAGCGTTCCCATTCCCTGCCAAGCGAAGACTCGCTCGGTGATGATTGCACCGCCGACGATTCCCGCGATATCTCCGACCATGATTGTGGTCAGAGGAATCATCGTGTTACGGAATGCGTGGCGCATAATGACGGTGCGCTCCGTAAGGCCCTTAGCGCGTGCGGTACGAATGTAATCTTGATTCAGTACATCCAACAATGTTCCTCGAGAGAAGCGCACATAGCCCGCGAAAGAAATCAACGTGAGTGCCAGTGTCGGCAAGACTAGGTGCATTGCGAAATCTAGTACCCGCACCCAGAATGAAACTTCAGTGAGCCAGATTGTAGATTGGCCAATTGTTGCAACCGGGCGATAATTCACGTCATCGCTTTCGATGAATGGGCGCCATGCTTGCATCATTCTGTCCAGGAGAATGAGTAAGCCAATGAGTGTCGAAGTGATGATGCTCGTCCTGATGATTGGACCTCGATCGATTCTTGCAAAAGCAAATGCGCCCGCGATAGAAACAATCAAGAGAACAATGAACAGCCCCAAAATTCCAAGTCGAGGGCGATTTGAATTGAGAATTACCTGTGATGGGAAGTAAGAGATAGTTCCCACGGCAGCCATAAGAAGGGTCGTTTTAAGCGCGTTCTTATCGGAAAGACCCATCGACAGATAGGTGACTCCGTAGGCAATTCCAATCGAAAACACGGCGATTGCTATCGGACCAAGTCGAGGATAGGCGAGCCACTCTGTCGCGCTGATGAAAGACAAAAAGATTGAATTGGCCGCAAAAACGCCCAAGAAAATCAGAGTGACACGTTTGCGTGAACCGCTAATGATCGCAGCCCAGAAGAATCCTGCTGCGATACTCAATCCGATAATCCAAGGCGGCGAAATTTTCGCCGTAACTAAAAAGTCGTTGAAGTCAATCGCTAAGTACTGCTTGAGAAGTACCGCAACCCAGAAGATTGGGAGCGAGAAGAGAAGGAATGCGAAGAAAGTCATGCCGTAGTCAAAGCGAGTGTATTGGCGAAGCGCAGATGTGATTCCAAGTGAAATGCCGAGGATGATTGCAACGATTGTCGCAACAAGTACAAGGCGGATAGTGGTTGGGATCGCACCAAGAATTGCGTCAACGACGGGTTCTTGTTCACGAGTTAAGCCGAAATTTGGGTTTCCGACAAATATCCCCAGCACTCCACGAAGCCAGATGAAATATCGGACTGGGGGTGGAAGATCCAGACGTAGCTCTCGGGTGAGGTTCAAAATCAGCTGCTCTTTATTCGGAGCATCGCTCAAGCGAAGGTCAGCGAGCGGATCGGTCGAGAAAGCAGAGAGGTTATATAGCAAGAAACTTGAGCCGAAGAGAATGACGACAAGCGCACCAAGTCGTCGAATTACATAAGCAAGCATTCTCTTCTCCTCCGGGAGGTTTACTACTTTTTCTAAAACTGCCACTTACATGTATTAAGTGGCACCCGGGAGTTTACCCAGGTGCCACTTAATTTACTGCTATTGGAGCTCTTCTTTTCGAAGAGCTGACTCAAATTAAGGCTTTACGGCCTTACTTTGAGTACTTCCACTCCCAGTAGTTCCACACGAGCTGTGGAGACAATGGGTTTGGCTTTACGTTCTGCAACTTCGCGTTAACCGCAGTTACGCCAGGGTGCTGGAAGATTGGAAGGGTTACTGCATCCTTCATTACTTCCTTTTCAACCTTGAGGTACTCAGCCAACTTTGCCTTCTCAGAGAGAAGTTCTGCGCCCAACTTCTTGTTCGCAGCGTCGACTACCTTGTTGGAATAACCGAGGTAGTTGTTTCCGCAATCTGAGCAGAAGAGGTTCGAGTTACCCTGTTGTGTTACAGAGGACTTGACCCATGCGAAGAAGAACGCATCGAATGCGTTTGATGAAAGGTTACGTGACCAGGTCGCGCTACCAGGAGCATCGACGTTGATACCTGCCTTTGCAAGTGCTGCCTTAACGATCTGAGCAGAAGCCGCACGTCGAGCATTTGATGGGGTACCCCAGTTGAGCTTGACGGTGAATCCTGGATTCGTAGCAGATGCGTTTGGATAGTACTTCTTGACCAAAGCGAGAGCAGCTGCTTCACGCTCTGCTTGAGTTCCCTTGGTGTACTTAGAGACACCAGAGTTCTTGATGATGTCGGCATAGCCTGGCTCGCTTGGGAATACCAAGAGTGAGTCCATGCGAACAGCCTTGTCATTGATTGGCTTGATCAACTTGTCCACGATTTCATCGCGTGGGTAAGCCATCAAGAATGCAGTACGTAGATCAACTCCACGCTGATCCATTCCCTTGAATGGACCGTTGTAGGTATCGGTTGATCCAGCTGCTGAATCGACACGAAGATCGATGTGCTCGTAAACAGCCTGATCTCCACCAATGACCTTTGCGGTTGGAATTGCCTTAAGGAGATTTACTGAGTCAGCGGTTGGCTGGCCCTGGTAGATATCTACTTCCTGGTTACGGAGAGCTTGTGCAGCAGCAGTTCCATCACCAATGATGCGGAAGACAACTGTCTTAACACCGCTGGTTGCAGGACCTGATGGATTGCTCTTGTGACGTGGGTTGAGAACCAAAGTTACAGCCTGGCCAGGCACTGCTGACTTGAGGATGTATGCACCATTACCAACGAGGAGCAATGGATTTGTTGACTCATCAACCTTGTTGATGTTGTAGGACTTTGACCAGATTTCTCCAGCGGCCTTCATCAACTTGGTGTTGTAGTTGTAGAAAGCCTTTTCGAACTTCGCCTTTGCTGCTGCGTTTGCTGCTGCATTCTGAAGTGAAGTCTTGCCTTCTGCCATGTGAACCAAGGTGTGAACAGCTGAAGGACCAGGTCCTTGAATCTGCCAATCTGGGATCTTTGCATCGTATTCGGTTGTTACTGACATCTTGTCTTTCGACAATGTTGGAAGACCAACATGGTGCTCGTCATATACGCCGCCGTAGCAGAGTGCGTTGAACGCAGGAGCTACTTCAGCATCTGTTGGATCACCGAGTTTTGCAGTGAACGAGTATGAGCTGGAGCAAATGACGTGTGAAAGAAGGAGATCGACACCTGTGATTGGTGTTCCATCTGACCAGACTTTGCCCTTATTTACTGTGTACTGAACTTTGAACGGCTTCTGGCTTACGATTTTGTATGAACCAAAGATCTTGTTATCAACAAGCTTTGGTGAGTTGTCGTAGTAGTTGAAGCCAAAGCCCTGCATGTACGCCACTTCGCTGTTGAAGGTGAGGTTCATGTTGGTGACGCTTGGGTTCAAGCCAGTTAGCTGATTGCTGGTAACGAGAACTACAGTGGAGCGAGTTGCTGCTGACGCTGGTGAGAGCGTACCGACAGCAAGTCCCGCTGCTGCTGTAGTAGCAATCGCTACCTTGGCAATGCGAGTTAATTTCATTTCTTCTCCTAGTGATAGAAATTTAAGAACGAGGTATGAGAAGTCGACTTCTCCCACACCATGCTCTTAGGGTGGCGAGAGTCTGCCCTATTTATGCGTATTTTTTCAATCCTGCCGGAGGTTAACTTTCGTTATCAAAGCGACTTCCCACGCGGGAATTAGCCCTCTCCAGGCCCTTCGCGACGACCCTCTTGGCGGGCTTTTTCAATTTTTTCAGTCGTCAGTCTGGGGGCTGCGAAAAAGAAGAGCATCAGCCCAAGGAGAGCTGAAACGAAGTAGGGAGTCCTTAAGGCTAGCTCTCGATCTCCGACTGCATCCATGAGATCAACTAACGCGCCGCCAATCAGAGTTCCAATAGGAATACTCCCCCACGCAAAGAATCTGTAGACGCTATTCACTCGGCCTAGAAGTTCGGTGGGAATGATGCTCTGACGAAGCGACACGGTGATTACATTCCAGAGCACGGCGAAGACTGTTGAGATTGCAGTCAATAACCAGAAGAGCTGCCAACTCGATGAAAGACCAATTATCAAACTCACTAAGGGACCAGAAAGAAGCGTGAGATAGAGCGACGGTCCGCTGCCGAGTCGCTTCGAAATTTTTGGACCAAGAATTCCGCCCAGAGTTCCGCCAACTGCTCCTGCAGTGCCGAGAATTGCGAAGATCAATACTGATGTTTGCAGAACTTCTTGTGCGAAGAGAATAAACACTGCAGTAGTCAATGCACCGATGGCATTCAGTGCACCTAAGATGATGGCCATCGGTCGAAGTAATTCATGTCGCCACAACCATCCAAATCCCTCTTTGATTTCCGCGCGGAAATTCATCTTCTCTGACTTCTTTGATGATTCGATGGGCTTCATATTTGGAATCAGCGTTGCTATCAAGGCAGCTGATACAAAGAACGTCGTAGAGTCAAAATAGAATGGCAAAAAGATTGAAATACCGAGTATGAAGCTACCCAGAGGTGGTCCTATAAAGCTATTCATGACAAATTCGACTGACCATAATTTTCCATTGGCGCTCTCAAGTTGCTTTTCTTCGACAACTGAAGGTAGAAGAGTCTGAGCAGAGTTATCTCGCAAGACTTCTGCGCAACCAAAAAGAAGTGCCGTAATTATCAAGACAAAATATAAGAACCAGTTTGTTTCAAGGGCGGCGACTTTTCCAACTTCATTGAGATCGGGAAGGGACGACGCTTGAGTCGTTACCGATATGGCTACCGCCAAGGCTAAAAACCCACGTGCAATATCCATCGCGACGATGATCTTCCGGCGATCAAATCGGTCGGTGATCACACCTGCAGGTAATGTGAAAACCAACCAAGGCAAACGCGATGCGACCATAACAAGAGCAATCAAGAGTGGGGATCGAGTTACGGCAGATGCTAACCACGGATAAGCAATACTTGCGATTCCATCCCCCAGATTGCTCGTGGCGTGAGCTGTCCATAGTCGCCAATAGTTTTTGCCGAGTGGTTCACTTTTTACGCGATTTTTCTTCCGGAATTTCACGCATAAACCATAGCCCAATTGCTTGTCTCAACATTAACTAGTTCAATTGCGCTCTATGGCGTTTTCCTTCGAAGTAAAGAAATCTATTCCTGGCTCGCTCGGTCGAACAGGTGAAATCACAACGCCTCATGGAGTAATTCAAACGCCTGCATTCATCCCGGTTGGTACTAAAGCCACAGTTAAATCAGTCCTTCCAGAATCTATTTCATCTATCAGTGCACAAGCGGTTTTATCGAACGCCTATCACCTCTATCTTCAGCCCGGCCCGGATATTCTCGACGACGCGGGCGGACTTTCAAAGTTTATGAATTGGGATAAGCCAACCTTCACTGACAGCGGCGGTTTTCAAGTGATGTCTCTTGGAGTCGGATTTAAAAAAGTTATCGATATGGGTGGAGACTCGCTCAACTCGGATGATGTCATCGCGGAAAAACGTGAGCGTTTAGCACATGTCGATGATGATGGAGTCACATTCAAGTCACATCTTGATGGTTCCATGCATCGCTTTACCCCAGAAATCTCGATGCAGGTTCAGCACAAGATTGGCGCAGACATCATGTTTGCATTCGATGAACTCACAACTTTGCATAACACCCGTAAGTATCAAGAGAGATCTCTTGAGCGCACCCGCCTGTGGGCTCTGCGCTGTCTTGATGAACATAAGCGCCTTACTGATGAGCGCGCATCAAAGCCCTACCAAGCCCTCTTTGGTGTCTTACAAGGTGCTCAATACGAAGATCTCCGTAGGAAAGCAGCACGTGATTTAGGCGCAATGGAAACATCTGGAATCTCCTTTGATGGTTTTGGAATGGGCGGAGCACTCGATAAATCCATGCTTGGCACAATCGTCAGCTGGATGACCGAAGAGCTTCCAGTGAATAAACCTCGACACTTACTCGGAATTGGTGAACCCGCAGACTTATTCGCCGGTGTTGAAAATGGCGCCGATACTTTCGATTGTGTTGCTCCTACTCGCGAAGCACGAACGAGCGCTGTCTACTCACCTGATGGTCGATTCAATCTCTCTAATAGCGCCTTCCGCAAAGACTTCTCCCCTATTGATTCGGAATGTAAGTGCTATACCTGCACCAACTACACCCGCGCCTACCTCAATCACTTGTTCAAAGCCAAAGAGATGGTGGCCTCCACGCTTGCGACGATTCATAACTTGCACTTCATTGTGAATTTGGTGGATCGCATGCGCCATTCAATTAATGGTGGAGACTTCCAAGAATTCAAAAAGGACTTTTTGGGGCGCTACCAGTCACGCGCTCTTAGCTAGTTAACCATCGCTTCACGGCGCTTGACAGCCGCAATAACAGGGTAAGTAATTGGCAGAAGAAGAACTTCGACAAGAGTCTTATAGAGGTAGCCGACGACCAAGTAATTCAAGAATTCATCGAAACTTAGCCGTCCTAGCGAAGCAATCATTGTGAAGACGATCGTGTCAACGAGTTCACCGACGGCGGTCGAGCCGATGAGTCGCGCCCAGAGTTTCTTCTCGTGCGTGATCTTCTTAATCTTTACCAAAGTCCACGAGTTTGCGAGTTGTCCCAATAAGAAAGCGGTGATGCTCGCAATCACAATCTGTGGAACAAATCCCAAAATCGACTCAAAGGCGCCTTGATTTGGCCAATCAGAAGCAGCTGGTGCAATCTGAACTAGCCAGAAAGTGAGGCCAGCAAGAGCGCCCAAGCCAAAACCGGTATAGATGACGCGACGAGCTGCTCGGAAACCATAAACCTCAGTGAGGATATCGCCCAAGATATAGACCAGAGGAAAGAGAAAAGCTCCTCCATCAGTCTTGATGAAGCCAAAATCAATGAATTTCGTCGCTCCAATATTAGAAATCAAGAGTAGGGCGCAAAAAACTGCAGCGATGATTGGGTAAAGGCTGCGATGATAGAAATCTTGATTTCTCATGTCGCGGAGTTTAGCCTGATGTCGAGACCGATTCGTCTCCAACTTCGATGATTCGTTTAAATGAAATTAGGGCGATAAGCGTTGCTATTCCGCCGCCGATTAAAAATGGAAGTCGTAATCCTCCACGCGCAATAACTCCACCTATTACCGAACCAATCGGCATCAATCCCCAGACGATAGTTCTGCGTGCACCATGAATTCGTCCATAGAGATGAGTCGGAATGAGAGATTGATAAAGGGACATCAACAAGATATTCCAGACTGAGATGGTGAATCCCACTACAACTGAGATAGCCACAAATACATACACATTGGGCGCAATCCCTGTAAGAACAATCATGAATGAAGCAATGACGAGATTCATCCCCAGCGCTCGTCCTCGACCAAATTTCTTTGAGGCGGCAGGAGCAGCTATAGAACCTACAAGCGCTCCAACTCCTTGAATTGCCAGGACAACTCCAAAGAGTGATGGTTCAACATTTAACTCTTTGAGGATAAATAGTGGTGCGACAGCAGTTGAGATTGAATAGAAAAAGCCAATCGAAGTTGTGATGAGAACAATGCTGAGAATTCTCTTATCTTGATAGAGGTAATTGAGGGCAAATTTGATATCTCCCCTAATACCTAGTCGCTCTTTACCTTGATCATCTTCGTGAACTGGATTGACATCTTTTTGAAATGGAAAGAGAGCGAGCAAGAGCGCAGCTGCAACAAATCCGGCAGTCGAGAAATAGAAAGGCAGAGCAATCGAAATCGCGTATAAAAAACCACTCAAAGGTGAGCCCGCGAACTGGGCGACAATTACCTCAGAGATCTGAAGTCGCGAATTTCCCCGCTCAAAATTCGACTTATCCAATATTTGTGGCAGGACAGATTGTGAGGTCGTATCTACTAGCACCTCACAAATTCCGAAGAGAAAAACGCATCCCAGCAGAATCCAGATATTGATGAACTCTTGAGCGATGGCGAACGCTACGAAGATTGCAATTGCTGAGCGGAGCATGTTGCCCCCAACTAGGGCTTTGCGACGATCCACGCGATCAACATAGGCACCGATCGGAATCGCAAAGAAGAGCCAGGGCAGAAGTCCTAGCGCCGTCATCAAGCCAATGAGGACTGGATCTTCTGTCAATGAGACGGCCAGAAGAGGGGCAGAGAGTCGCAAGACGCCATCTACTAAGTTGGTAATCAAGCTTGCAGACCAGATGCGGGAGAAGTCCTTGCCGAGGGGCAGGTTTTCTGTCATGAAGCGAATTCTAACTAACGGCCTAGTAATTCCTTCATTTTCTCGATTTCGGCTTGTTGCGTCTCGACAATCGCCTTACCGAGAGTCGATGCACGTGGACTTTGAGAATCCACAATCATGTCAGCCATTTCAATGGCGCCCTGATGATGCTTGATCATTCCTTCAAGGAAGAGTCGATCAAATTCGCTACCTTTAGCGCGCTCTAAAGCTTCCATTTCTTCATCAGAGAGCATTCCATCCATCATATGTCCAGCATGTGAGCCCATATGACTATCGCCCCACGATTTCATCTCTTCAATCTCTGGTGCTTGTGCGGCACGAATCTCTTCTGCGAGGGCGAGGACTTCGGGGTCTTGAGAATTCTTCAAGGCAAGTTCTGACATCTCAATTGCTTGCTCATGGTGCGGGATCATCATCTGGGCAAACATAATGTCGTTTGCCGAGAATTCAGATTTTGAGCTCTCCGACGTTGCGCAAGCTGTGAGCAAGAGAATCATCAAAAGACCTAGAAGTTTCTTCATAACACACATGGTATGCCTGTT
>CAYSGG010000035.1:0-8810 GCA_964430775.1 uncultured Clavibacter sp.
GCAAGTGAAAGATTATGAGGAACATAGAATTGGTAAGCCCAGGTCAGAGCTGCAGCAACGCTTAAGGCGAAGAAACTTAACCAGAGAGCGTTTTGGGTACGAGTTAGTGATTGTGCGACATTGACGGCCGCAACTCCCAACATAATGAAGTTATAGGGCCAGATAATTCCGAAGATAAAGCTGGGCGGTTGCCATGGCGGACGGTTTAAGGATGCATACCAACCAGGCGAACTCGATACCCAAACGCCCGAGCCAATCGCGTAGATCAACACCAATATGATTCCAATCGCAGCGGCAGCAAATTTGAAGTCCATGTGAAAACTCTAACCCCAGAAGTCATTAGCCTTGGCTCGTGGCCCGCAACATCATCAATATTGAGTCGGTATCAAAAGCCTTTGATATTCGCCCCTTATTGACCAATGTTTCGCTGGGCGTATCTGAGGGCGAGCGAATCGGAATCGTGGGCCGCAATGGCGGAGGCAAGTCGACTCTTTTGAAAGTTCTGGCCGAGATTGAGCCACCAGACTCAGGGCGAGTAACGAAAGCAAATTGGGCCAGACTCGGAATGCTCAACCAAGTTGATAGCGCTGAGCCTGGAGCCACAGTCCGTGATGTGGTGGTTGGCAGCAAGAAGACTCATGAATGGGCTAGTGATTCTGGTGTGCGCGAGATCTTTGCTGGTTTATTTGGTGGATACAACAGCGAGTTGATGGATCGTCCCTTTGGTTCGTTGTCTGGTGGTGAGAAACGTCGCGTTGGAATCGCAAAGTTATTAATCGAACCTCTCGACATCGTCTTGCTTGACGAACCTACCAATCATCTCGATGTTGAGGGCGTTGCTTGGCTTGCTGCACATATTCGCAAACGTCGCGAGCTTGCAGTAGTCGTCATCACTCACGACCGTTGGTTCTTAGATGAAGTATCTGACACGATGTGGGAAGTAGTCGATGGAAAAGTAGAAGCCTACGATGGTGGGTACTCGGCCTATGTCCTTGCAAAAGCTGAGAGAGCACGCCAACAAGCAGCCGAAGATGCACGCAAGAACAATCTGATCCGTAAAGAACTTGCCTGGTTACGTCGCGGAGCTCCGGCGCGAACCTCTAAACCAAAGTTTCGAGTAGATGCAGCTAATCAATTAATCGCCGCAGAACCAGCGCCGCGCAATAAAGCCGAACTTTTGAACTTTGCAACCAATCGTCTCGGTAATTCGGTCTACGAAATTCATCATGCGCGATTAGCAATTGGTGAATCGACCCTGATCGAGTCACTCAATTGGAATATTGGCCCTGGTGATCGCATTGGAATAGTGGGCGTAAATGGCTCTGGAAAGACCACTTTGATGCGCACTTTGGCCGGCCAATACCGTTTCTCTTCGGGGAAGATGCAGACCGGCGTCACCGTAAAGGCAGCTTTTCTATCGCAGCATCTTCAAGAGCTTGATCCAACGCTTCGTGTACTTGGCGCAGTCGAGAAAGTAGCGCTCCATGTTGAACTCGGTGGGGGACGCGAGATTTCAGCTTCACAGTTATGTGAACGTCTTGGTTTTGATTATGAAGGACAGCAGCGGATGGTCCGCGATCTCTCTGGTGGTGAAAAACGTAGGTTGCAATTAACCAGATTACTGATGGATAGTCCCAATGTACTTCTCCTTGATGAGCCGACAAATGACTTTGATGTGGAGACCCTTACAGCGCTCGAGGACTTACTAGATACCTATGCCGGAACTCTCATTGTGATTTCTCACGATCGTTATTTCCTCGAGCGAGTTTGCGATCGATTCGTTGGATTGCTCGGTGATGAAGCGTTGCGCGATCTCCCAGGCGGAGTTGATCAGTACCTTGATCTGCGTTCTGAGATGATTGCCCAAAGCATTAGCGTCCAACCAAAGAAGACAATCTCTGATGCAGCGCAAGTGAGGTTGATTAAAAAAGAGATTGCTCGCCTTGAGAAGCAGATTGAAAAAGTCTCCCAAGAAGAAACTGCCCTTATCGCAGAACAAGAATCCGCCGCATTTGATCATCAGAAGTTGATTGAAGTCGGTCAGAAGCTGCAATCAGTACAATCGCAACGTCAGAAACTAGAGGAAGAGTGGTTAGAGCTCAGTGACAAGATCAGCGGGTAAATTCCTCCGCCTTGATCTACTGGCGGCTATTTCAGGGATCCTGATTGCGCTACAAGCGCGTGCAAACGGTGAGCTCTCTCATCGCCTCGATAACGCACCGCAAGCAGCCCTAGTCTCATTCTCTTCAGGCCTCTTCTTTGTAGCGTTATACGCACTCTTCAGCCCGGCCGTGAAGGCGGGAATTGCCCGTCTGCGAACTGCGGTCCGTAACGGAGATATCCCGCGCTGGCGCTTACTAGCAGGCGCTCTCGGTGGAAGCTTTGTAGCAATCCAGACCAGCGTTGTTCCATTGATCGGCGTAGCCGTGTACTCCGTAGCATCTCTTGCCGGTCAGACCGCAACCTCACTCATTGTTGATCGCATTGGACTCACAGGTGGTGGTCCAAAGTTGATTTCTCCCCGTCGAGTAGGCGCGGCACTAATAACTGTTTTTGCAGTCTTCGTCTCAGTCTTAGACAAGATCGAAGCACATAGCTTTTCTTTCATCGCAGTATTTCTTGCGGTTGTTGCTGGTGCTTTAGTTGGAGTCCAACGCGCACTTAATGGTCAGATCAATGAACACTCGGGGCAGAGTTACACCACATCGCTATTGAATTTCATCACTGGAACATCATTCCTTGTAATTTTCATTGTGATTCTTATTCTTCTCGGCCAGATTGAATTACAGCCTCTTCCACATGGACCATGGTGGATTTACACCGGCGGAGTAATTGGCGTCATCTATATCGCATCAACCTCTTTAATCGTTCAACATCTTGGAGTTTTAACTTTCACCCTCTTTAGCGTTGGAGGTCAACTCTTTGGTTCATTGCTTCTGGATCTCTATGCTCCAAGTGAAGGCGTGAGTGTGAGTTGGTATCTCGTCACCGGAATTGCGATGACCTATATCGGAGTCGTTGTGGGCGGTGTACGTCAATCGCGCTTAGAGCGCAAGTAATTCTTAACCGTCAAAGCGATAGTAAGAAGAACGAAGAAGATTGCGATGCCACGCGAAGAATCTTTTAGAGCAGGAATTGAGGCGGCGTAGTAACCAAGCAAGGTAATACCCACGCCCCAGAGCAACGCACCGAGCGCGTTTGCTGCCAGGAATTTGTAATAGTTCATGCGGCCGATACCAGCGATAGGTGGCATGAAGGTTCGGATCCATGGATAGAAACGGGCGAGAATGACTGCGCTCCAGCCATATTTGGCATAGAACGCTTCTGCTCGGGCGATCATCCGATCGATGCGTGGAGATGAACGCCGCTCGAGGTATGAGCGCCCATATTTTCGACCAAGAACGTAACCAAATTGATCACCGATAAAGGCGGCCATAAATATCACGGTAATCAGTAAGACGATGTTGATGTCATTTCTAGTGCCAGCAATAAGGCCAGCAGCAAAGAGGATGGAATCTCCAGGTAAGAAGAATGCAATCAATATGCCTGTTTCAATAAAGACTATGGCGCCAAAGGCGGCATATATCAAGAAGGGAGTTGAGGCGCCGAGCGACTGTTCAACCCAATCGGCAATAGACAATTAAACCTTGTCCTTTACGGCATCAGCGACAGCTTTGACGACGTTAGGGTCAAAGACGCTTGGAACGATAAATGAAGCATTGAGTTGGGATTCAGAGACACAGGATGCAATCGCTTCAGCACAAGCAACAAGCAGCTCATCAGTGATCTTTGAAGCGCCAGCATCAAGTAATCCACGGAAGATTCCTGGGAATGCAAGAACATTATTAATCTGATTTGGTTGGTCGCTGCGTCCTGTTGCAACAACTGCGGCATGTTTACGGGCAAGCACCGGATCAATTTCTGGGTCAGGATTTGCCAGCGCGAAGACAATTGAATCTTTCGCCATTGATTCAACATCAGCTTCAGTCAAAACATTAGGAGCGCTAACGCCGATGAAAATGTCAGCGCCTTTGATGGCTTCACTAAGACTTCCAGCGAATTGATCAGGATTGCAATGATCAATAAACCACTTACGCATCTCATTTGAAGAATCGCTCTTCTTATTGATGACGCCGTTGTGGTCAAAACCGATGATATTTGTGGCACCGGCCAAGACAAGTAGTCGCGCGATTGCAGTACCTGCAGCGCCAGCTCCACTGAGGATGATCTTCGCTTTACTCAAATCTTTCTTTACTAACTTCAGCGCATTACGCAGCGCTGCAAGAACTACGACCGCAGTGCCATGTTGATCATCGTGAAATACCGGAATATCGAGCAGCTCACGTAAGCGAGCCTCAATCTCGAAGCAACGCGGGGCAGAGATATCTTCTAGATTGATGCCGCCATACACGGGCGCAATAAGTTGGACGGTACGCACGATTTCATCGACATCTTGGGTATCAAGACAGACCGGCCAGGCATCGACATCAGCAAAGCGCTTAAAGAGCGCAGCTTTACCTTCCATCACAGGCAGGGCTGCGGCAGGTCCGAGATTGCCGAGGCCTAACACCGCAGAACCATCGGTTACAACGGCCACGGTATTGCGCTTAATTGTGAGGCGACGGGCATCAGCGGGATCTTTAGCGATTGCTTGGCAGATTCGGGCCACACCTGGGGTGTAAGCACGCGAAAGATCATCACGAGTTTTGAGTGGGACCTTAGATTGAACTTCAAGCTTTCCGCCGAGGTGAAGTAAGAATGTGCGATCAGAGACTTTGCGAACCTTGAGAATCGGTGATGCACTCAGCGCTGCAGTGATGCGTTCAGCATGCGCTGCATCAATCGCATCACATGTCACATCAATAACAACATTATCTAATTGAGAATCTGCAACATCCAGCGCTGAAATCATGGCGCCTTCGCGCGAGATGATTGTGGTTATTTCAGCAACAGGTTGGAATTCTGGACGCCCCTCAACACGGATTGTGATTCCATAACCCGGGGATGTGTTGGCCATTTATACGACTCCGTAAAGTCGATCTCCTGCATCGCCCAATCCAGGGACGATATATCCATGTTCGTTTAACTTCTCATCCATTGCACCAGTAACGATGGTGATGGGGAAGTTTGAATTCTCAAATGCGCGCTCTACAGTTTTTGCACCTTCTGGTGCAGAAAGTAGACAGATTGCAGTGATGTCTTTGGCGCCGCGTTCGATGAGGTAGTTAAAAGCTGCGACCAGAGTTCCGCCGGTTGCAAGCATTGGATCTAATACATAACACTGGCGACCACTGAGATCTTCGGGAAGTCGATTTGCATATGTGGATGCTTGCAGAGTTTTTTCATCACGGACCATTCCGAGGAATCCAACATCGGCGCTGGGAAGAACGCGCATCATTCCTTCGAGCATTCCAAGTCCAGCACGCAAGATGGGAACCACAACAGGGCGAGGATTCGACAACATCGCACCTTTTGTAGGAGCGACAGGAGTCTCGATCTGGACTGGTTCGATTCTTACCTCACGAGTCGCCTCATACGCCAAGAGAGTGACGAGTTCGTCGACGAGGTGTCTAAATACTTGAGAATTGGTCTTCTTGTCGCGCAGTACAGTCAATTTATGGGTAACAAGAGGGTGATTTACGACGTGTACTTTCATGGCGTCACTTTACTACCAAGCACAACGGTGGAACTATGAGGCATTGCATTTCTTGACGTTGGGGAGGTGTGAGATGGAAGACCAAATTGTTGATGGTGGTCTCGACGATGGTCTTGAGTTTGCGCTTCTTGCCTGGCGTGATGATGGTCGTTGGCGACTCTCACAATTACCTGATGATGCAACATCCGATATCGGCGTAGTCCTTGATGCACTTCGTGCCCAACAAGTTGATGGTGGCGCGATGGCACTGCTCGCAATTGATGATCAATTCTTCATTGTGATTCGCCAAATTGGCGCACGGATGCAGATGGTCTTAAGTGATGTAATGGCCTCACTTGATTATGAGATTGCTGCAGAAGTGCTGGAGTTAAGTGATATTGATTTACCAGCAGAAGATGATGCTGACGAACCTGCAGGTGACTTAAATATCTTTGCAGATCTTGGTCTTGATCCCATGGAACTGCAGATGATCTGCGATGATGACGAAATGTATCCTGATGAACAGTTAGAAGTAATCGCCCGTCGAGTTGGCTTTGGTGACGCATTCATCGAATTGATAGATAAGTTATAGATGGATTACGAGAAAGCAATGCGCGTCGCTTTGGAGCGCGCGAAATTTGGAGCCACCGCTAGCGGTGATGTCCCGGTTGGTGCGGTGATTCTCAACAAAGATGGCGCAATCATCTCTATGGGAAATAATCAACGTGAATTGCTACGCGACCCATTGGCACATGCAGAAATGGTTGCAATCAAAGCTGCATCACGTTCTTTTGGTTCATGGCGCTTAGAAGAGTGCACGTTGGTTGTAACTCTTGAGCCCTGTGCAATGTGCGCTGGCGCAATTATGCAATCGCGAATCCCACGGGTTGTTTTCGGCGCATGGGATGAGAAAGCCGGGGCTGCAGGATCGATGTGGGATTTACTACGCGACCCGCGTTCTATCCATAAAGTCGAAGTAATTACCGATGTACTCAAGGATGAGTGTGCGGGGATACTGAAGGAATTCTTTTCGAAACAGCGCTAGCGCTCGCGTATAGTCGCCCACGGTGGCGTGTCCGAGCGGCCTAAGGAGCGCGCCTCGAAAGCGCGTGTTGGGGAAACTCAACCGTGGGTTCAAATCCCACCGCCACCGCCAGTTATTTCGAGGACTTTTTAAAGGGTAATAAACGCTTCAATCCCCACGCAGTTACCAAGAACATCGCCTCGCGAACAATCGCCTTCGACATTTTGCTGACGCCATTCTCGCGTTCTTTAAATGTGATCGGAACTTCCATAATCAAGGTGCCGCTTTGATGTGCTGCGCGCGTCATCTCGATCTGGAATGAATAACCTTCACTGCGAATGCGATTGAAATCAATTTTTCGCAAGGTTTCATCTGAATAGATTCGAAATCCTGAAGTCGAATCATGAACTCCCATACCCAGCATCACGCGCACATATCGATTAGCAAAGCGAGAAAGCAGCTCACGACCACGAGACCAATTCTCAGTGGCCCCTCCCTTTATCCAGCGACTGCCAATGACAAGGCCAACCTGAGGAGATTCAGCCTTTATATCAATCATCCGCAATAGATCTTCGACCTGATGAGATCCATCAGCATCCATCTCGATGATTTCATCAAAACCTCGGTCTAATCCCCAAGCAAAGCCGGCGCGGTATGCGCTGCCGATACCTTCCTTAGCTGGTCTCTCCAGGACATGCAGATGTGGGTATTTGCTCTGTAAGTTCTTGCAGATTTCTGCAGTGTGATCAGGAGAACCATCATCAACAACCAAGACTTCACAACCATAGATTGCATCAAAGATACGTTCAAGAAGAGCCGAGATGTTGCTTGCCTCGTTATAGGTCGGAATTACTACCAATCTACGCTTCATGAGTGGTGGTTCTGCGGAACGTTACAAACTTCATGATGAAGAAGCTAATTGGTGCAGTAATTGCTGCAGTTCCAACTTTAGCTGGTACTGGATGTAGCCCCGAGTGAATAAAGAACGAGACCAGCGAGGTACCAAGGAAGAGAAATACAAAGAAAAAGAAGAGGTAAATAAGCGTTGATTGTTTGTGGCTCCGGTCGCTAGCAAAAGACCATCGATAATGAGAGAAGTAGTTAAAAGTGGTGGCAACTGTCCCTGAGAATAAATTAGACAGCACTGCAATCTCCGTTATGTTGAAAACCAGAAGGAAGAGAGCAGTGTCAATGACAAAAGTTGTCGAACCCACAACGAACCATCGCGCAGCGCTCACATTGAGGATCTTTTTAATCACGCTTAGACCCGAATCTCGTATGAAGGATTAAGGATTGTCAGCGCACCGTTCTGTTCACCAACCATTCCTTCTGCAATCATCATCGAGCCAACTTCAAGGCCTGCGATTTCGCGTCGTCCCAAGAATTGCAGAGTCACGCCACCGGTCTCATCCCAGATTTCAACTTCTAAAGTGGGCGCTGAATCCATAGCTGCAGGACGAATGGCTGTGACGCGACCCGTGACATGTGCGCGCTTGCGCCATGAGATCTTCCCGATTGGCATCATTGATTCTTCATAGTGACTGATGGTCTCGGTGGATTGCAACCAATTACTTTGCGCGCGTGCAGGAACAGCTTCTTTGACCGGCTCTTCCTTCACTTCTGGCGCATGCTGAACTTGGCTCTGACCCGAAATGATCTTGTCGATATCAAATGGAACGATGGTTGCAACAACGCGTGGTAATTGCGAAATCGGGCGAGCAATTTCTTCAGCAGTCTGATCATGTATCAATCGACCCAAGAAGCCACGATATGCGCGGCGCGGAAGAAGAAGCGTTAATTCGACATCGGGGCGCTGGGTAGCGCGAATCGCATAATCCACGGCGGCATTAGGTAGGCGGCGGTCTGGGCAGTCGATGAATTCAATTGGTACATCATCGACGCCATGGTTGGACATCCACTCTTTGCGAATCTCCTCGGCGCGACGATCATCGAGAACAAAGTGAACTGCATGCAGCGAACGAGGATTAAGAGAGCGTGCGTAACGGATGGTTCCGACAGTCGCAAGATCCACCGAATCAACCAAGACTGTTACATCATGTCGAGTGATGGAGAGCGCGCGCTCTTGCTCTTTACGCACAACTAGCGCTTTGTTTTCAGCATCGTAACGCTTACGAAGTCGCAAGAAAGAGA
>CAYSGG010000035.1:8910-11086 GCA_964430775.1 uncultured Clavibacter sp.
ACAACTAGCGCTTTGTTTTCAGCATCGTAACGCTTACGAAGTCGCAAGAAAGAGATCACCAAGATAGGCGCAACGACGAGGACGACCCATGCACCTTCGGTGAACTTCACAATGGCAAAAATAATGACAATTAGTAATGAGAGTCCGCCGGCTAAACCATTGATTGCAAACTTAACTTTCCATCCGCCTTCACGATGCGTGAAGTTATATTTGGCCATTCCGAGACCTGACAGGGTAAAGGCAGTAAAGACTCCGAGTGCGTAGAAGGCGACGAGGTAAGTAACCGAACCCTGTGTTGCGAGAACCAAGATAAGTGCAGCAGATGAGAGCACCAGGATTCCATTAGAGAAATTCAACTTATGTCCACGCTTTGTAAGCCACTTTGGCAAATATCCATCTGCGGCTGCGTAGTTCACGACAATAGGAAAGGCGCTAAATGTGGTGTTCGCTCCAGCAAAGAGAATCAACATTGTCGCGGCCTGGACCACAATGAAAAAGACTGAGCCAAATGCACCATCACCGAGAATCGTGGATGCGACCTGAGATATGACGGTAGGAGTTTCATCTTCATAAGGGACAGCAAGGATTCGATGTGCGAAATACGAGACTCCAAGCACCAAAGAGCCCAGAATCATCGACATCATCACCAGAGTCTTCTTCGCATTAACTGACTCCGGAGTTTTGAATAATCCGACGCCATCAGCAATAGCTTCAAGTCCAGTAAGTGATGAACCGCCATTAGCGAAGGCGCGCAACAAAATGAAAATCGCAGCGGCAGAGAGAAGCCCTTGCTCCGTTCCAATCTCTATCGCGCCAGGTGCGCGAGGATCGAGCTGTGGAAGTCCGGTAGTAAGTTCACGGAAGATTCCGATTCCAAAAACAATAAACATGGAGCCGACGAATAGATAGGTAGGAAGTGCGAAGGCTCGTCCCGCCTCTTTAACGCCGCGGAGATTTCCGTAGGAAAGTAGTGCGATAACGGCTACGCAGATTTCAATCTTCCATGGTGCAAGCTCGGGGAAAGTCGAGATGATGGCTGCGACACCAGCTGCTGTTTGAATCGCCAAAGTCACGATGTAATCAAGAATCAATGCAACGGCAGCGATTTGTGCAACGACTGGTCCGAAGTTATCGCGCGACACAATGTATGCGCCACCGAATTGGGTATAGACAGAAATTACGTTGCGATACGAAAGCGTGATGATCAGCAAGATAGTTAAGACCACAAAGGTCATCGGCATCAAAAGTGTGAATGCTGCCAATCCAAATGCGGGCAACAGCGCAATAAGAATCTGTTCGGATCCATACGCCGAAGATGAGATGCAATCCGATGAAAGGATGCCAAGGGCATAGCGCTTCTTAAGACGTTGGTGACTTAGCGTATGGCGGTTGAGTGGTTTACCTAACAAGAACTTCTTGAGACGGTAGGAAAAAGGGTCCCGCAAGTGCGCATGTTCTTGCAGCGCCTTTGGGGCGGGCGCGCCATCTGTCCACGATTTAGCCACAGTAATTGGTCATTCTACGCCCTCAATTTCACGCGTATGCTCTCCCTCATGCAGCTAAAAACCGATCTTTATATCGATGGAAAATGGGTTAAAGGCAACGGGAAAGTTCCGGTTTATGACCCCAGCGATGGAAGCGTTATTGCAGAAATCCAGACCGCAGGCGAGCACGAGTGTGATGCCGCAGTCGATGCAGCTTTCCGCGCATTCCCAGATTGGGCTAAGACTGCACCGCGTTATCGCGCAGAAATATTACGTAAAGCTTTTGAAATCATGGTTGCAGAAGCCGATCAACTCGCAGAACTTGTATCGCGCGAAAATGGAAAAGTTGTCACTGATGCAAAAGGTGAAATTCTCTATGCCGCTGAATTCTTCCGTTGGTTCTCCGAAGAAACGGTTCGCGTCCAAGGTGATTTCCGTAAAGCTCCCAGTGGTGACAAGCGAATTCTTGTAACCCACCAACCAATCGGCGTCTCACTTCTTATCACTCCTTGGAATTTCCCAGCTGGAATGGCGACTCGAAAGATTGGCCCAGCAATCGGCGCAGGTTGCACCGTCATTCTCAAGCCAGCCATTGAAACGCCACTTACAGCAATGGCAATCGTTGATATTTTAGAAAGAGCCGGCGTTCCCAAAGGCGTAGTCAATCTTGTTACTCCAACACCAGCCGGCCC